>DASWTK010000114.1:0-3481 GCA_036402175.1 Chitinophagaceae bacterium
CAGTCCGATCATCTCTTTTTGAAACTCCCGGTTGTTTTTCACGAAAAGATGAACAAGGTCCGGCACTTCATTTTTGTCAGCGTACTGGCCGGACACATCCTTTTCAAGCAGTTGAAAATAATCTGCAGGCGCATTTATGACCAGCAGTTTAGTAACCGGCCCGATGCCGAGCTTTTGAAGTAACGGCTTTCCGGAATATCCCGCTACAGGCATAATTTGAAGTTTAATTCACAGGTTTTCCACCGCAATCCACAGCCTGTTCACGCACCTAAGCGGCAGTATACGCTAAAATTCGCTCAAGCCCGCGCTGACATTGGGTTCCAGCCAGCTATTGGCTGTGGAAAAATTAAATTTTTCAATTTTTATATCCAAAGTGGGAAAAAGTGTTATTTTGTGTTGATTTTTATTCTTTTTGCATAATTCCTTGTAAATGATGGGCTTTCTGGGGGAATACGAGGCTACGCTAGACGCAAAAGGTCGCTTCCTCCTCCCGGCTGGATTCAAAAAGCAGTTGCCGGAAGAGGGGAGTGCTGTATTTGTGATCAATCGTGGATTTGAGAAGTGCCTCACCTTATACCCCGTCAGGAACTGGGAACCGATATATGCGGGAATAAGCAAGCTGAATGATTTTGACCCCAAAGTACGTGAATTCAGAAGATACTTTTTGAACGGGGCAACACAGCTTGAGCTTGATAGCGCGGGAAGACTTTTGGTCCCGCCGAACCTGAAAGAATATGCAGGGCTCGAAAAGGACATTGTGCTGGCGGCAGCAGTAAACAAAATCGAAATCTGGGATAAAGGTAAGTACCAACAGTTCTTTGACTCGTTTTCACCGGAAACTTTCAGCAACCTGGCTGAGCAGGTGATGGCTGGCGTGGATAATGCGGTAATCAAAATTCAGCCGTAAATAAACGTCCATGAAAAAGCAGGGTAAAAAATCTGCTCCACCAACACCAGACGCTGCAGATCAGGGTTCATCGGCCAAATCTGCCAGTAAACAGAGCGGGCATTCATCTTCATCGGGCGATTACCATACTCCCGTGATGCTGAATGAAGCGATTGATGCATTGCAGATAAAGCCGGAAGGCATTTATGTTGATTGCACATTCGGAGGTGGTGGTCACAGCAGGGAGATCCTCAGGAATCTGAATGCGCAGGGCAGACTGGTTGCTTTTGATCAGGATGCAGATGCAAAACGGAATTTACCTGACGACGAACGCGTCACTTTTGTGCCGCATAATTTCAGGCATCTTCAACGCTTCCTTCGTTTGCATCACATTGAATCCGTTGATGGGATACTTGCCGACCTGGGCGTAAGCAGTCACCAGTTTGACGAGGCAGGCCGTGGATTTTCCACCCGCTTCGAAGCTGCGCTTGATATGCGAATGGACCAGCGACAGGAATTAACCGCCGCAGATGTGCTCAACAATTATTCTGAAAAAGACCTGCACAAAATGTTTGAGCAGTATGGCGAAGTGACAAATGCAAAAACACTTGCCAGAACGATTGTTGAGATAAGGCATTCAGTTCCGATCAGGACAATTGAAAATTTCAAACAGGCTGTAAGTTCCGCGGTGAAAGGGAATCCTAATAAATACTTTGCCCAGGTATTCCAGGCGTTGCGCATAGAAGTGAATGATGAATTCGGTGCATTGAAAGAAATGCTGCAGCAAACGCCAGCTGTACTAAAGCAGGGGGGACGTGTGGTGATCATCACATTTCACTCGCTTGAAGACAGGATCGTTAAAGTTTTTTTTAAGAAAGGGACGTTCGAGGAAACCGAAACCTACGATCCTTTCGGCAAAAATAAATTTCAATCACCCCTGCAGGCAATCACCAGGAAACCTCTTTTACCAGGACCGGAAGAAATCAGAAATAATCCCCGTTCCCGCAGCGCAAAACTGAGGGTTGCGGAAAAAATATAGTATGTCCGAGAACACAGCTATAAAACAAATAAAAAAAGACTGGAAGCGACTGCTCAATTATCAATGGATAGTGAAGAACATTCCGTTCTTTCTTTTCCTGGGTGTGCTGGCGGTGATATACATATACAACGGACATTATTCAGATAAAACTGTGCGCAATATTAACAAAGTGAGCCGTGAACTGAAAGAGTTGCAGTATGAATACAAAACGCTGAAAAGTGAGGTGATGTTCCGCAGCAAGCAAAGCGAACTTGCAAAAGCTGTAGAGCCGCTGGGATTGAAAGAGCTTACTGTGCCGCCTGTGGTGTTGGTTGATTCTGCTGGGAGGGGGAGGGGTGGGAAATGAAAAATGTAAAGTGAAAAAATTTAAAATGTAAAATGAAAAATGTAAAATCTATTAATCAGTTGATCTGGTAAGCTAGATAAAAATTTAAGATCCTGATAAGAAATGACTGTTAGCCAAAACTATTTTCTAAAACACCAATAACAAATATCATCGAAGTAAAACGCGACATACTCTGGAGAGTTTACCTGTGCTTTCTGGGCATAGTGTTGCTTAGCGTGCTGGTGCTGGGACGCGCGTTTTATATTCAGCAGGTTCAGGGCGATTACTGGGTATCTGTTAGTGATAGTCTCCGGCAGAAATTTGTTGAAACAGATGCGGAAAGAGGAACCATTTTCAGCGAAGACGGCAACATGCTGAGCACATCCATCCCATATTTTGATATCTACATCGATTTTGCCGCGGATGGTTTACGTGAAAAAGATGGCCAGCGCTTTAAGGACAATCTGGATTCATTAGCGGTGGCGCTTTCTGGTTTCTTCCGTGATAAATCATCAAGGGAATACAAGAAAGAACTTCAGAAAGGATACAGAGTGAAGGACCGATACTACCTCCTGAAGAAGAATCTTTCATTTGAACAATACAAAGTGCTGCGCAACTTCCCGCTCGTGAGACTTGGCAGGAACAAAAGCGGCTTCATCGCGAATGTGAAGAGCAAGCGATTGAATCCGTTCGGCCTGCTTGCCAACCGTACCATCGGACTTGCACGTGAGAATGCCCAGAACGTTGGACTTGAAAGAACCTACGATTCATTATTGAAAGGCGAAACCGGTAAGAAGCTTGTTCGCTTTGTTGGCGCCGGCGCTTATATACCAGTGGAAGGATATGAAATTGAACCGAAGAACGGAAAAGACATTATCACCACCATTGATGTCAATACACAGGACATCGCTGAAAATGCTTTACTGAAAATGATGATCGGGAACGAAGCGGTGCACGGAACCTGCATCGTTATGGAAGTAAAAACCGGTAAGATCAAAGCAATAGCAAACCTGGGTAAACTGCCGGATGGCAATTACTGGGAAGACCTTAATCATGCAATCCGCGCATCGGAACCCGGATCAACTTTCAAGCTGGCTACCATGATCGCGCTACTGGAAGACCGATATGTATCACTCACTGATCACGTAGATCTTGAAGGCGGAAGCTGGAAAATATCCAGGCGCACGGTTTACGACAGCGAACGGCATGGATTGAACGACGTCACCATTCA
>DASWTK010000115.1:0-7312 GCA_036402175.1 Chitinophagaceae bacterium
TGCTGCCTTACCTGTTAGGGGAAAAACAATGGGATGGCCCTCAGATAAAGGAATTCAATTATGAAGATGCTGTTCCACTACTGAAGGAAGCGAAGGCGCGTTTTGATTGCGCGAAATGTGAAGAAGGTGTGAAGCGCATACTGACCGACAAGTATAACATATCACGGATTCATCTTTTATATAGATAACGATTTAACCATTATTTTAAAATGAACTGTATGAGAAAGATCAGATGCTTGCCTGTTGTTATGCTGCTGATGCTGCTGGCAACAATTGCTTCAGCTCAAAACAGGACACTTACTGGTACAATAACCAATTCGGCCACGGGTGAGTTATTGCAGGGTGTTACCATTACCAGTTCCGCCAGAAGGCCGGTATCGGCAAGCACCGATGCCGAAGGTAAATTTACCCTCACGATCGGGCCGGATGTGAAAACGCTGGTGGTATCACACGTTGGATTTTTTACCCAAACCATTACAATAGGCGACCGCACTGTGATCAATATCGGTTTGCAGGTCAATCCCGCAGCAATGGATGAAGTGGTTGTGATAGGATATGGTACACAAAAAAAATCACACCTTACCGGAGCTGTTTCGAAGTTCAGAAATGAAAAGCTGGATGAAACACCTGTATCCAGACTTGACCAGGCATTGCAGGGTAAGATCGCCGGCGTGCAGATACAGAATATTTCATCAGAAGCCGGCTCCGATCCGAAAGTGAGGGTGCGGGGTATCAGTTCAATCAATGCCGGTGCGAGTCCGCTGGTTGTAGTAGACGGGCATCCTGTACCTGATGGTCTCGCGTTTGTGAATATGGCCGATGTTGAATCGGTGGAAGTATTAAAGGATGCTGCTTCCGCGGCGATCTATGGATCACGCGCCGCGAGTGGTGTGATCATCGTTACAACTAAAAGCGGAAAAGCCGACAAGCCGAAATATGGTATCAAATTCTCAAGTGGCGTTAAATCCGCTTACGAGATCTATCCCATGATGACCACTACTGAATATACCAACCTGCTTTTTTATGAAGCCTCACTGAAGTCAAAAGACCCAAGCATACCTCCGCCAACCGGTAGCGGCATCATCACAAACAATGAAAGGGCAGCCTACATTGTTGAAAGCACCATCCTGGGAGGTAATGGCACCAACTGGCAGAACGAAGCGCTGAGGAACGCGACTGTTCACAATCTTCAGGTCAATGTATCGGGAGGAAAAAAAGATGTCAAATATTATTTATCAGGCGCGTACCAGAAAGACCAGGGAATGATGCATCATAGTGAATACGACCGATTCAGCCTGCGCAGCAAGATGGATATTCAGCTGAGCAAAAGGATAAAGCTGAACTTTAATGTGAATCCTTCTTATATCAAACGCGAACGGCCCTCAGTGAATTATATCGACTTTGTTCGCTTCCAATCGTTCCTGCCGGTTTACCACAACGCGACTACCGCGGCTTTTGTGAACCAGGCGGCACAATGGGCAAATATAAAACCGGGCGATTTTGCCCAGGCTAGGCATTTCAACGGAAGAGTATATAATGGTGTGATGCCCGATGGATCGGTATGGACCAATTCCAGCGCAGTGGATCCGTTCAATACTGCTAACAATACTCCGAAGTCAATAATGGAAACGCGCAACATTACATCTAATGATTACCGCGTTCTTGGCTCGGGCGATGTTACCGTTAACATTCTGCCCGGACTTGACTTCAAAACGCTGGCGAGTGTTTACGTCAATTATACTAACACACTGGATTTTGCAAAGAGAAATTCAAGCAAGGACGGCGACATCAACAGGGGACAATACAACAACAGGCTTTTCATAGACCTGTTATCGGAGAACACGCTTAATTATACAAAACAGGTAAAGAATCATTCTTTCAGTTTGCTGGCGGGATTTACTTCGCAAAAAACAACTATCAGGGAGGAACAGACTGTAGGATTGGATTATCCCAGCGATAATATTACTACACTCAATACCGCGCTGCAGATTGACCAGGCAAATTCATTCAACTTCAAAAACCAGATAGGATTGCTTTCTTACCTGGGAAGGCTCACCTACAGTTTCGGAAACAAATATCTTTTCTCTGCAAGCTACCGTGCGGATGGAAGTTCGTATTTCGCGCCGGGCAATAAATGGGGATCGTTTCCTTCTGTATCCCTGGGATGGGTTGTTACACAGGAACGCTTTATGGAAAAGCTGGATTGGCTAAACAATCTGAAACTACGGGCCAGTTATGGAGTTACAGGCAACAACCGCATCGTGGAGTTCGCGTTTGTTGATCTGTTGTATGCTGCCAATTATCCATTTGGAACAGGAACCGGAACGGTTACCAGCGGACAGCTGCCATCGCGTGATATTATTTCGAACCAGGACATCACCTGGGAAAGAACATTTCAATACAACACCGGCATTGATATCGGATTATTCAAGAATGCCATCAGCCTGTCGGTAGATATGTATCAATCAAAAACTGATCAGTTGCTGCTGAGGCGTTCCACCATGGGATTTACAGGTGTTCCGCTGACTTGGGACAATATCGGCAGGTTGCAGAACCGCGGCATTGAAGTAGAACTTACCACCAATAATTTCAGAACACGGAATTTCAAGTGGTCAACCTCTGCCAACATCGCGCACAACAGGAATAAAATAATTCAACTGGGAAGTGAAGCATTCCTGCTTAACCAGGGAGAACGCACAGAGCTTTATATGAACAAGGTGGGCGATCCGCTGATATCTTTCTTCGGATACCGAACAGATGGTGTGTGGCTTTCACAGGCGGAAATAGATGCGGCAAAGGCGGCAGGATTGTCAAGCCCGTTGAGCAATATGTTCGTTCCGGGCGGACTGAAACTGGTTGATGTAACCGGAGATAAAGTGATAGACGCAAACGACCGTGTTGTTATTGGATCACCTTATCCTGAATTTACGTGGGGTATCACAAATAACATTACCTACAAGGCATTTGACCTCAGCTTCATGATTCAGGGTATAAGCGGCGCCGAACTGGTGAATGGCGATCCGAATTATAATGAAACCAAAAGATACAATAAGAATTATAACAAGAACCGCTGGCTTAGTCCTGCAAACCCCGGTGATGGAAAAACTCCATATTCTACTTTGGGCTTTAACTGGATGCTAACTGATTATGTTGTGGAAGATGCATCCTATGCGGCGCTGCGTGAAGTGATAGTAGGATATACACTGCCAGTAAAATGGACCAGGGCGATACACCTAAGTTCTGCACGATTGTATTTCTCCGCGCAAAACCTTTATTTCAGAATGGCGGATGGATACAGGGGCATCAATCCTGAAGCGAGATTTACTACCGGACCTTACAATACTCCATTGGTAGATGGATACCAGCGCGGAAGCTTCCCGATGCCTAAAACATATTTATTCGGACTTGATGTTAACTTCTAACACTATAAAAAATTCAGCATGAAACGCATTCAATATATAATGCTGCTTTTAAGTTTGGGTTTGTTCTCCTGTAAAAAGGTGATCGATCTGTATCCGCAATCGAACCTGAACACCGGCACTTATTATACAAATTATGATGAACTGAAAGCGGGTGTCACAGGTTGCTATAACGGCCTTCACCGGCCACTGTTCTACGAATGGCAGCTAACCGAACTTCGCTCTGATAATTCAAAACAGGGACAACCGGGCAGCACGGCATCTACTAACCGCGACCTGAGCGATCTTGATATGTTCACTCCGGCCACCACTCACCAGGCCAATTACCAGTACTGGCTTGCAACGTATAGCAATATACGCAACGCGAATATTGTTTTGCAGAAACTTGGAGTTGTGTACGACCCCTCAGCAGGAACGACCAGTTTCAAAGCCATCGATATTCCAATTACTGAGCCCGATCGCAAACAGCTTGCGGGCGAGGCAATGTTCATAAGGGCGTATCATTATTTTAACCTGGTGCGCTTGTACGGTGGTGTTTTCCTGGTACATGAACCAATTTCACCGGTGCAGGCCCAGTCAATGAACAGGGTAACCACTGCTGAGATATATAAACTGATCGAAGCGGATCTTAAAACTGCCGCGGCTTCTATGAACACTTTGAAATACGCACAGATCCCTGCGGCAAATCAGGGAAGGGCTACGGTCTGGGCAGCAAAAGCCCTGCTTGGCAAAGTGTATCTGACGCTGAACAGGAAAGCCGACGCGATAACATTGTTACAGGATGTTATTACCAACAGCGGCTATTCATTGCTTCCCAGTTATGCGAATGTGTTTTCCACCAGCACTGAAATGAACGCTGAGATTTTGTTCACCGTTCGTTACAAGGCCGGTGGGGTAGGACTGGGCGCGCCATTCGCGAATCTGTTTGCTCCGCTGGGAACAGGATCGGCAGTTATTAATGGTGATGGCGATGGATTGAATTATCCAACAGCTGACCTGGATACTGCAACCAATGGCGATGGCAGAAAGCCAACGCTGATAGGAGTTTTTGGAACCGGCACCGCTGCGAAATGGTATGTGAAGAAATTTCTTTCACCAGTTGCTATTCCTGATGATGCTGAGAACGACTGGCCGGTGATCCGTTACGCCGATGTATTGCTGATGCTGGCCGAAGCGCAGGGTTTTGGAACAAACAGCCTGCAGCTGATCAGTCAGGTAAGACAACGGGCAGGACTACCCGCGCTCGATCCGGCTGTGGTAAATACAGTAGCATTATTTGAACAGGCTTTGTCAAATGAACGAAGAATTGAGTTCGCATTCGAGAACCAGCGGTTCTTCGACCTGTTGCGTTTTAATTCAACGCTTACCACCATTACTGCCGAACAAACAATAAAAGATCATTTTACCGATGAGTACCAGACGCACTACCGTTTGTATACACCACCGGCTCCAACGCTTGCCGAACTGCATTCAAATGTGACCCGTGAAAAGCTGCTGCTGCCCATTCCCCAGCGTGAAATTGATAACAATACCACGCTGGCGATACCGCAAAACCCTGGATATTAACGCAGGAGGCTGGCACAGAATTTTAAGGTTAGAGTTATTATAACTCTTGAATATGCAAAATTGGCTTAGAACATTACTGGCTGGCTATGGCGCTTACAAATGGGGCGGAGGATGCCTGGGAACTATTGTTGTGTTTGTAATTATCTACTGGTTGCTTGGGCATTGCTGATCTTTATCCAAGCCATCCTTTTTCTTTTGCTTCCTCGTACCCTTTTGCGCGAAGGATGGACGCAGGGTTATCCAGCCTGCCATAACCCCATTCGTTATACGTAGAACGGTCGCCGTTATAATCGGTATGCGAAAGATCACGTACAATCTCGAAAATTCCCAGATCGTATGCAAGTTTCCACGTTTCTGCTTTGGTAAGGTACATGAGCGGGGTATGAATGCGAACTTCCTTATCAAGAGCAAGAGACATGGTGTTCTGCAAAGAGTCTATGAATATTCTCCTGCAATCGGGATAACCGGAATAATCTGTCTGGCACATTCCTCCAACAATATCGGTTATGCCTGAAGTGTAGGCATGACTTATGGCGATAGTAAGAAACACTGCATTCCTTCCCGGAACGAAAGAGGCCGGAAGTGTCCTGTTAAGCTCATGTTTAGCCGATACATCCTTGTCATGTTCAGTCAGTGCCGAACCACTTAACATTCCTCTGAGGTCCATGATCCTGAAAGGAACACCTGCCTTTTCAGCGATAATGGCCGCCTGCTTTAATTCAACTTCATGTTTCTGGTTATAACTGAATCCCAGGGCCCGTACCTCCCCGAAATTCTTTTTTGCCCAGAAAAGGCAGGTTGTGGAGTCTTGTCCGCCTGAAAATAGCACCAGCGCTGTGTTGTTCATGATTTTCCCGCTGACCGGATTCTTAAATGATAAAATTTTCTGAAAAATCAACCACTTTGGGTTGTTATAGCCCGTCTGCAAGTTACGATTCATCAGAATAACGGCTTTTTACCGGGGCTGCAGTCTTGCATAGGCCGTATTGCTTGCTGCACATGCTATATTCCAGTAACTTTGCAGGCTGCGATAAGCAGTGGTTCTGAAGTAAATTTATAATCAGGCATGAGCGATACAAAACTGAATAAGCCCGACATCAGGGAACAGCTTAAGCACAGCTACGATCAGGCATTGCAGCATACCAGCGAAGCGCTGGACTATATGGCCAAATTCGGTATCAAACCCGAAGGCAAGCTTGAGTTATTCCTTTCTCCCGAAACAAGGCAACGGGAAATACACAGGCTTCCTTATGTTCACAAAGCAACACAGGTTGTAACCTATGAAACACAACCAGGCGAATTCTCGGCTCTTTGTCCGTTCTCAGGGCTTCCTGATTATGGCGTTTTAAAGATCGAATATGTTCCGGCTTCTTATATTCTGGAACTGAAAAGCCTTAAATACTACATTCTCTCGTGGAGAAATATCGGTGCTGCGCAGGAAGACATTACCGCCCTGATCTATAAAGACCTGATGGAATGGCTGGGCGACCCGCATTACCTGGTGGTTACCACTGTTTACAATGTAAGGGGTGGCATCGCAACAACGTGCAGCGTAGACAGCAGGACACAGACCAATTCCAAATAATGAATGCTGAAGAAGGTATAATGAATGGCAGCCCATCTTTACTGAAAACAAGAACGGGAGCTTACGACCTCCCGATTTTTTTGCCCGTATACCAGCCCGATTCAAACCTGGTACCGGTGGAAGCCCTCAGCGAAGAATATGGGTTCCGCGGACTGATTGTAAACAGTTTTTTTCTCTATAAAAATAAAGTAACCAGGAACCTTCTGCAGAACGATACCACTCTCAAAGAATACATCGGGTTCAATGGCCTTATTATGACCGATTCGGGCGCATTCCAGGGTTTGAAACGACCGCTCTATCTGTCCAATAAAAAAATTGTCAGCTTCCAGGATACAATAGGCGCGGATGTTATCTCGCCGCTTGACCTGATCACACCTCCGGGCGACAATTACACCACCGCCCTGCAAAAGGTGATCGTAACCAACGAACGAATTGCAGAAGCGAAACTTTTGACAAAGAACTCAGTGCTGGCCGGAGTTCAACAGGGAGGAAAATATCCTGACCTCCGTAAAAAAAGCCTTGATGGTTTGCTTGAGATCGGGATCGATTACCTTGCAATTGGCAGCCTTGTTCCCTTTTTCAACAAACGGCACGATCTGTCATTCGTAATAAAAGTAATGCGGGATGTGATGACGTCATTCGGCGGTTCAGATATTCCCATTCATATTTATGGCGCGGGCGATCCGGTAGAATTGCCATTTTTGTTTTATCTCGGCGCGCGCATATTCGACTCATCATCTTA
>DASWTK010000116.1:0-24493 GCA_036402175.1 Chitinophagaceae bacterium
ACCATTTCTCCTTTTCGGGAATTTGAAATGGGTCATGCTCTCCGCATAAGTTAGCAGAGCCTAAAACAATCTTTAATTATCTACAGCAAGGTTGTTCAACAGTAATTCAGTTGCTGGTATTGGCCAGATATATTGTTTGGCGGTAGATGGCACGGCGGCTACCCCAGGTTTGGCAGGTAATGGCCTTCCAAGCCTTGTATTATCAGCGCCGGCTAATCCTTCTCCAAGAAATTCTATTCTTCTTTCCAGCAGGATGGCGTCTGCAAGGGCATTCGCATCTGCGAAATCCGCCGCGCTGAATACGGTGGATGCATCTGACCGGCCTCTTACGGCATTTAATAAGGCAATTGCCTGCGCGTCTACCGTGCTTGTTGAGCGAACCCTGGCTTCAGCAAGATTCAGCAACACTTCGGCATACCTGATTACCGGCGCATAATCTGTGAAAGGAGAAGTTGCGGGAAACTTGCTCAGGTAACTTTTTGAACCTGCCACAAATATTCTGCTCCTTCTGCGGTCTGTTGCTTTCCAACCGGTGTTGGAAATAATGCCGGTTGCACTGAGAGAATATTCACCACCGCCACCATTTAGCGACGAAGTGCCATACTAAAAGCCCAGCTGATTCTGCACGCCCGGAGCATCGTTGGCATCAAATGGCATTGACAGTATAGACTCGGTTGTGGTGTAGTTACTGAATATGGTACTGAAGTCGGCCTGCAACGCATGTGCTACTCCGGTAGTAGCTGTAAAAGGCGCTGTTGCGGTTACGATCTTATTTGCTTCCGTAATTACCTCAGGATATTTTCCCATGCTCAGGTACACTCTTGTTTTAAGGGCGATGGCGGTGTTTCTGTGAGCCCTTGTAGTATTTGCAAGCGCGCTGGCATTGCTAAGGGGTAAATTCTGCTCAGCAAAATTCAGGTCTTCCAGTATCTGGGTATAAACTTCAGCCACCGTATTTCTTGCTTTCGCATAATCGCCGGTGGTAGTATTTGCGGTCAGCCTTAAAGGAACACCAGGTTTGCTCCCGTTGCCATCCCAGTAAGGACGAGCGTATAGTTGCAACAGCGAATAATAACTCAATGCCCTTACCAGTCTCACTTCCGCTATAAAGTTTTTGGATAAAGCATCTCCAACCACAGTTGTTCCTTTTGCTGCCATACCCTCAATGAATACATTCACCAGGTTAATAACAAGGTATGCCCTGGTCCAGTGGTTCTCCACGCTGTTGCTTGAACTATTGCTGGGAGTATAAGTCCACACATCAAAACCCGTGACCACATTGGTGCGTTCATTCTGAAAATCGGCGCCTCTCAGATCGTTGAATATCTGATATCTGCCTCCATACATTCCGGCATTCTTGAGCGTTGCATAAATCCCGCGCACCTGGCCCTCAATTCTTGTTTTGGAATCAAAAGCGGTGAGGTCGGGTATTGCAGTGGTATTTTTCGGATTCAGGCTTTCCTTTGAGCAGCTCATTACCTGAACTGCCAGCAAAGCCATGAGTATATAAATGATATTCTTTTTCATGTTTTAATTTTTTTTAGTCTCAGAAAGTAATATTTAAACCAACAGTCAATGTCCTTGCATTTCCAACAGTATTCCTGTCGATACCTGCATTGGTGGTGCCATTTCCATTTGATGAAACCTCAGGATCCGGTCCGGGATAATTGGTTATGATCAGCAGATTATTTCCTGCTACAAAGAACCTGGCGTTGCCGATATTAACCTTATCCACCAGTGATTTGGGGAAATTGTAGCTGAGGGTTATAGTTCTGAGTTTTATAAAATCTCCTTTGAATACATTTATATCCAGCGGGAAGGCCGAGCCATTTGAAATGTTGTCATTGAAAACCGCTTTCGGTATATCTGTTACGTCTCCAACCTTGTTCCACTTGCGTAAGATATCGGTAGAATTGTTCCAGTAACGCTGGTCAAGCAATCCCGCGTTGGATCCATAATAAATATAGAAGCCGGTTTGGAAAGTGAAAAGCGCATTCAGTTCAAAATTCCTGTATCGGAAGGTATTGTCGAAGCCTCCTGAAAATTTGGGATTTGTGTTTTTAAATACAACTGCATCCGCCGCGCTGATTGGCTGTGCTTCTGTTCCATCTTCTTTTGAGAAACGGAATTGTCCGGCTGGAGCTACGTGCTGGAAATACACTTTTTGTCCGTCTTTGTTAAGGAATATTCTTCTGCCGGTTGCCGGGTCAACGCCTGCGGTGCGGGTTACAAACAGCATGCCGATAGGAGAGCCGGGTACTGTAATGCTTGGTCTTTCAAGGCCACCAGTTGCGGTGATAATATTGTCAAGTCCCAAAGCCAGTGAAGTGACCTTGTTCTCATTGTATCCAACATTAAATGAGGTTCTCCAGGTAAAGTCCTTGCGTTGTACAGGCGCAGCGGAAATTACAAATTCAACCCCTTTGTTGTACATCGTGCCGATATTCTTTGGAATGGTGGTTGGAAGTCCGGCAGACGGAGGTTGTGGTACAAACAGGATCAGGTCATCAATATCATTTTTATAGAAGTTTATTTCACCGGTAATTTTATTGTTGAACAGACCATAGTCTAAACCGATGTCAAGCTTTTTACTTGTTTCCCATTTAAGGTTATCGTTTCCTGCCTGATTAAACACCACAGTACCGCTTCCGGCGTAT
Source organism: Chitinophagaceae bacterium (assembly GCA_036402175.1). Taxonomy (GTDB): domain Bacteria; phylum Bacteroidota; class Bacteroidia; order Chitinophagales; family Chitinophagaceae; genus DASPKM01. Next base: position 2,658 of record DASWTK010000116.1, read on the forward strand.
ACACCAGAGCCAAACGTAGTATTGGAAGCGAAGTTTCCTAATCCGCCTATGTTACCAACTTTACCATAACTGGCCCTTAGTTTCAGCGTGCTGATCGCGTTCCGGATTCTGGAAGTTTCCCAGAAACTTTCTTTGCTGATCTCCCATCCACCCGAGAATCCATAGAAGGTTCCGTATTTGCTGTCGTTGCCCAGTTGAGACGCGCCATCCCTTCTTAAATTTGCACTCAGGAAATATTTTCTGTCAAAATTATACTGCACTCTTCCGAATTCTGAATACAGATAATTTTCTCCGATTGAAAGTCCGGCTGTATTTGGAATGGCCCATCCGCCTTGTATGGTTGTATAATCAGGATCCGATACATTGATGCGGGTTAAACCATAACCGAGGTTATCAGTTTTCTGTTCCTCAATTCCGCCCAACACACTTATGTTATGCTTATCCCTCAGACTGAAGTCGTACTGGATGGTATTTGTCCACACCCATCTTTTCAGCTTTGAAAAAATGCTTGTAGCCTGTCCATTACTGTTAATGCCCTCGCCAGATATAGGGCTGAAATAAACATCATTGTCCACCAGCATATAATCAATGCCATACATGCTCCTGATGTTTAATCCTTTTACCGGCGTGAACTGAAGATAAGTATTGCCCTGGAGGTGATTATTCTCACTGTTATTCCTGTTTTGATCTAACTGAATAACGGGATTATTCAATCCTACCTGCGGCTGTTTATTGTTCATTACTCCCAGGAATGCGCCGGAATAGTTATAGCTGCCGTCGTTGTTCCTTGGTGCAATATTGGGGGAAGTAAGAAAAGCAACCCTGCCGAGACCAGCGGTTGCGAATGCATCGCCGAGTGAACCTGAACTCACTGCTGCATCATTTCTTTCATTTGAAAATTGGATTTTTCCGCCAACCGTAAAGAATTTGCTTGCTTTGAAGTCAATATTCATCAATAAAGAAAGCCGTTTGAAGTCGTTTCGCCTGATAATACCTTTCTGATCTGTATACCCGGCAGAAAAATAATACCGCGTTGCGTCATTTGCTCCTGATACACTTAAAGAGTTGCTGTGCTGAATGCCTGTTCTGTAAACCACATCATACCAATTAGTATTGATAGGCTTGCCATCGGGACCGGGAGTAAGCGCGAAATAATTGGTAGCTGCATTATATGAGCCGGCGTTTTTCAGCGCGTCATTTTTATGGTCAGTGTACTCAAAAGCGTCGAGCAATTCCGGTAATCTTTGCACCTTGCTCCAGCCAACCCAAGTGTCGTAAGTGATCTTCGACTTGCCTTGTTTACCTTTTTTTGTGGTAATAAAAACAATTCCATTTGCCGCGCGGCTGCCATAAATGGCCGCGGAGGCCGCGTCCTTAGCAATGTCGATGCTTTCAATATCGTTCGGATTTAATCCGGCAAGCGCGTTGCCCGCGGAACTTGTAGAGCTTACATCACCAGTAAAAACCGGAACGCCGTCAATTACGATCAGCGGAAAGGAGCTTAATGAAATTGAATTGGTACCTCTTATCCTCATTACGGGAGGCGCGTTCAAAACCCCATTTGGAATGGTGATCTGTACACCGGCCGCTCTTCCACCCAATGCCTGCTCAAAACTTTGAACAGGCCTGTTGGCAACCTCACCGCCTTTTACAGTAGCGATACTTCCGGTTACATCTTTTTTACGTTGCGTACCATATCCGGTAACTACCACTTCGTCCAGAGTTTTATCGGATGGAGAAAGTGATATGTCAATGACTGATCTGTTATCGATGGAAGCTTCTTCCTTTGTAAACCCTGCATAAGTAAACACCAGGGCTTTTGCGTTTGATGGAACGCTTAGTGAAAAGGTACCATCCTGTTGGGTAGTTGTACCCGCCTTTGTTCCTTTGATCAGTACTGAAACTGCAGGCAGTGGTTGCCCTTTGTCGTCAGTAACTTTTCCTGAAATAGTTTTTTGTTGAGCCGATAGTTGATGTATGAAACCAACACATAGTAAGAGTAGCAGGTTTAATCTTCTCATAGCATTTCAATTTTGATAACAGAGCGCTAAAAATATTGAGATGCTGCGTGTGGTTTTTGGGTATTCTCCCAACTGCAGGAATGTGCAAATGAGATAGGATTTGTCTCTTAAATAAGGCTTTCAGACGTAAATAATTGCAGTTCGGGTATAAAAATTGCTGTTTGGGTTATGCAGACTGTAATTACTGAATAAAAAAGCGCAGGCAGTATAAACCGCCTGCGGTAGTGGCCACTTTTTATGGTACCAGCTTAGAGAAATGACAAGGTTGCAGATAGAAAAAGTGCGACTTCATACAAGACTGATCTTAATCCCTGAGTGAACTGAATACATGATCTTTTTGTAACTGAGAAGTATGACAGTTATAACATTTCGCTGCTGCGTTTGCAGGCGTTACAGTTCGCAATGTTTTGCTATCACCATCAAATTCTTCATAACCCCAGCCGCCGGTGGTTTTATATTTTTCCGAATCCTTTACCATTACATTGATGAACTTTCTTTTGCCTTCCAGTATGTTTCCATCTTTTTCAATCATTTCTATGAAGTCAGCAACAATAATTGATCCGTTAGCGTATTTGCCAGTTTTGTATCCGTCCATGGCTAACGCATTGGCGTAAATATGATGATAGCCCCTGTTATGGTCAGCTTTGGGATCTTTTGAAGTGATGACCATCGATTTGACATGCATCCAGTTCCTGAAACCTTCGGGGTAAGGCACTTCGGCGTTCAATGGCGAATGCGTCATAAATGAAGCGAAAGCAATAAAGCTACACAAGATCATGGTCGTAAAAAGATTCTTTTTCATGGTTTATTTGTTTGTGAGATTATACATGTTTAATATCTGAATTTTATCCTTTTTCTGCCTGCAATCAGGAAACAAATGCCGCTCATTGCCATAGCAACAAAAAGGCTGGTCCATTCCGCTTCCTTTGTCGTATCAGCTGCAACCCTCGGTGCGTGATGAATCAATACCCAGCTTAAAAACATTAGTCCGGCCAATGTTGCGACTAACCTGGTTTTAAAATTCAGTATAATGCTGATAGCAGTAGTTATAAAAGCAATTTTAACCAGATGCGACCAGTATAATTTTCCTGGTATCCAATCGGGCATCAATTTCACAATAAATTTTTCGTACATGATATGCTGAACACCGAAGATGAACAGCGCAACAGCAAATAAATAACATCCCACAATTGCTGTTTTATGGATTAAACGGTTCCAGCTTAGCATGAACCGCGCGTCGGCCAGTTCTTTATCTGCAAGGATAAAGGCGCCGCAACCACACGATAATGTTTCGAGGAATGCAACCCATTGATTCGGGTTTCGTATTTCAGAAAGCAGGCTGGGTAGGCGGGGATATAAAAGTAAAATGATAAATAGTAAGCCGACAGAAGTGGCAGCAGTTTTTGCCATCTTACCCAAAAGGATGAGCGCTCCGGCCACGATAAAAATGATTCCGGTAATATAAGCAAGCAGCGAACTGCCAGGCATTTCTTTGGGAAGGGGCATGAACTCGCCCGGCGTTGATCCGGTAACTATCTCCAGTAAACCGAACGCTCCGATAGCAATTGCAAATAAATACTTTCCGGTATTGATCAGTTTTTCCATTAATAAGCTGACTAATACTATGAAAGTATCTGATTTGACAATTTTATCACGCGCTAATCAACCAGCGTTGGAAACAAACAGATATAAATAATTGGTAGGGTAGAAGTAGCAGTTTGTAGTTGGATATTTGTAAATGGGGGGAGACAAGCTTTCACCTGATTCAATAGATCTTTGCTTTCATTGTAACGACAGGTAATTGTATTGTTTAAATTGTCTTTGTTGCAGATAAAAAAAGCACTGTCCGAAATATTCCTTTCCGCTTTTATAATAATTTTCAAGCCTGCCGTATTCAACAAATCCAAATTGCCTGTATAACCTGATTGCGCTTTCATTTGCAGCTGCAACAACCAGTGTTATCTGCTCTGTCTGCTCATTGCTGAATGCTTTGCCTATTATTAGCTCGAGCAGGATCTTTTCGATGCTTTGTCCTTTGTATTCCGGGTCCACTATCATCTGAACCAGTTCACCACGATGTTTTGTTTTAATTTTCGTGTCAGTTACAAAACCACAGATTCCGGCCAACCCGCCTTTTTCAGAAAATGCGCCGAAGGCGAAGTTGCAGTAGTCTGCCGCCCGTATTGCATTCGATAGCCTAAGTGATATTAGCAGTGATTCCTCTTCAAAAGTGCTTCCGAAGTACTGAGGATAATTCTTCAAGCCTTCCAGTCTCAACCTGTTATATTCATTTTGGTCACTGGGGATCAGTTGCCGGTATGAAATTCTTTCCATTTTATTTCTGGATTTTTTATGATTATTAAAAGTGCCATGGGCTTGGTTCGTAAAGATTTCAAAAGGGTACGGATTAACGAATCAACAAAACCCACCAAACTTATTTTAATCCTATAATTGTTTTACTACACGCAGGTTCCTCTGGGTTTTGCCATTGTACCAGGTGACCGACAAATGATAAACACCATTGGAAAATGTTTTCATATCCAGTACAACCTGGTTGCTCCCCCGAAGAAGCGTTGATTGCTGCAGCTTAAGCATCGCCCCTTTGCTGTCGAATAGTTTTATTACAGCCTGTGATTCGCTGCCTGCAACAATATTGATGATCGCCCTGTCGCGCACAGGGTTTGGCCAGAGCGTGAACGCGTCAGGCAGATCGCAGGAAGCCCTTAGCACGTTTGTATACTGCAGTTTTCCATCACGATCAACTTCTGCAATCCGGTAGAAACCATCTTTCACGGGATTTCTGTCTGTAAAAGCATAACTTCTTTCGGTATTACTGTTACCTGCAGCCGGAGTATTACCTATCACAGTCCAGCTCACACCATCTGCGCTTCTTTCTATATTATAATGACTGCTGTTCTGTTCCTGTGCCGTTTTCCAGGTGAGCAGCAGCAAACTGCCCTGGCACCTTACATCAAATGCGGTAAATCGCACCGGCAGGGGATTGTTGGCATTTGACAAAGTGTATCTTCCAAAATTTCCGATGCCGGATTTTACCAGGACGTTGGCCACCACATCAATGGAGGTGAGCCCGATATTCGACCAGGTGGTATTATTGTGGTTTTCAAGCATCGTCAGGCCGGCTTCATCGATACCATTAAGTTCTCCGTCCATATAGCCAAAACGTAATGTCGCATTGAGATTTGAATTGTTATCCGGAGTAATATCATAATAACGGAGAATCGTTTTGCCGGCACCGTTAACAGCCTGCGACTGATGCCCTCTTTTTATAACCACATTTCCAAGGTCCTGCGGTGAAGTAATAAATAATCCCAGGTTAGCCGGATTGGATCCCTGCGGCGCGTTCAGGTTGGTTGTAAAGATCACATTTCCACCGTTGACGCCTGTAACACGACTTCCTTCTCTTTCACCATCGAGATGAGCTGTAGTTTCCAGAAGCAGATCGAAGTTGTTAAGGTTAAGAAATCCTGAAACAAAAAACACACCGCTTCCAACACCGATAGATTTCTGTAAGGAGACAGATTGGTTTGCTGTTTTATTGATCGCGATATTAAAAAACCGCACAGCACCAATACCACCGATAAAATTGCTTTGGTCACCTGAAAATAAAACCGGGCTGGTTGTGGCAAGCAGCAGATCGCCGTTAACTATCAAATCCAGGTTATGCAAAGCAAGTTTTGTATCGCTGAATACAGAAAACTTCGCGCCCTGGGTTATTGTAAGCTGGGCTGAAACTGTAGTGCCAAACAACAGCATCGCCCATATAATAAAATTAAATTTCATAATAAGAATGATTATTTCTGTCAAGTTGCGCCGGTTGTCAGCCGATCTGATGCAGTTTTATTTGTTTTCAAGCGCAAGAACTCTTTTCTGCAGCTCCGCATTCTGTGCTTTCAATGCTGTGATCATTTGCTGCTGTTCCTGCACTGCCTTCACAAGCGGAACTACAAATTCAGAATACCTGAGGCCATACATTTCGGCCTGGTTCTTTGGCTTGTCGACCCCGCTGAAATTGTAGCCTGCCGATTTAGAAGCCTCTTCAACTTCCTGCGCTACGAATCCTGAAAAAATAGTTTCCGCGTTTTCTTCAATATCTCTCTTCTGGCCTGCAGCTGCGTTTTCAGCTTTTATATTCAATTTGCTGTTGATGCCGGCAATGTCCAACTGGTAGGTAACTGGTCGTAGTTTCATAATAAAATCAAGACCTTTTACAGTTTCCTGTATATTTCTTTTATAACGGCCATCACTCAGATTGGTGAAGCCTACAATTCCGCCAATTGAGGAAGTGGAGGCGTTACCCAGCCGCACCTGGTTGTCGCTGGTGCTTCTTGCATCTTTTCCTATCACAATGCTGTTTGATATTCCATCAGCGGTTACATTGGCGCCAGTACCTATCAGGATATTGTCAGATCCGAGGTTGAAGTCAGCTCCGGCGTTGAATCCCAGGGCAGTGTTATTGGAAGACCGTAAGGTTTCTCTAAGCGCATTACCCCCGATGGCTGTATTGAAATTACCTGTGACACTTAAGAAAAGCGATTGCACTCCGGTTGCCGTATTACCTGTGCCGGCAGTATTTGATGTAAGGGCAAGATTGCCGTTGGCTGTATTAACGTTGCCTGTAGTATTACCGGCCAATGATCCAATGCCGGTGGCTGTATTTCCAAAACCCGTAGTATTTGCAAACAAAGAATGGAAACCCAGCGCGGTATTGTTATCACCGGTCGTATTCAGGAAGAGCGTCTCATGTCCCACTGCTGTATTAAAAGTTCCGGTGGTATTGGAATACAGTGAAATGTTGCCAACAGCAGTATTGGCGCGTCCTGTTGTATTGGAAAAAAGCGCCGCTGATCCCGCGGCGGTATTATTACTGCCTGTTACGTTAAAAAAGAGCGCCCTTTGACCAACCGCGGTATTACTATCACCAATAGTGTTGAAGTTGAGTGTTGAATAACCGATGGCCACATTGGTACTGCCTTCGGTATTATTTTCAAGAGCAAGTCCGCCTAAAGCAGTGTTTGCAAACCCCTTATTGTTTTTAAAAAGAGAATGCCATCCAACTGCTGCGTTAAAGTTGCCGGCTGTATTTGAACCAAGCGCTCCAACTCCCGCGGCTGTATTTGACGTACCGGTTGTATTATTAAAAAGTGAGGCTGCGCCAAATGCGCTGTTGCCTGTTCCATCGACATTGGAGAAAAGCGAGTTGGAACCCATGGCAGTATTGTCGCTGCCGATAGTATTTGAAAACAATGACTTTGTACCTACTGCCGTGTTGGTAATCGCAAGCGCTGATGGCAGTGGGTTGTTAAGACCGTTGTTAAATAATGCAGAGTCGCCAATAGCCACCAGGTTGTTTCCGTCGGTGTTCAACTTTAATGCATCTGTTCCGATAGCCACGTTGCTGAAACCAGTAGTATTGGATTGTCCAGCCCCAAGTCCCCAGAAAACATTCCCGGTAACGGGGTGCAATTCTCCGGCCCTGATGTTGTTTATCCTGAAACGCAATGGCTGGTTATCGAGTGTACCTATAAATTGATTTGCGGCATTGAGCCCGATATTACCGGTAAGACTCCATCCATTTCCCGCGCCACCTGCCGCAACAGGCTGCCAGTTGGGAACAGCGGATGTGCCTATGTTCATTTTTATTTCGTTGGTCAGGGAATCGTAGACCATTAGTCCTCTTGCTGGATTGGCTATCGCAAGTATGCCTGCTGTATTCATTCTTGGTATCAGCAGACCCCTGTTAGTTGCCGTGATATCCAGTGCGGCGGAAGGATCCGGTGTATTGGTACCGATCCCAACACCCTGGGAAAATGAGTAGCAGGATATCATAAGAAAGAGCTGCAATACAAATAAGCGCTGTTTCATAATCGAGATTCTTTGGTTGTTTTTATTTATTAAATATTCTCGTTAAAAATTTATTAGTTATTTGGCGCGCCGCTGTTCACCCAGCAAATAATTGCGTTTTTATCAGCTGCACTTAAGTTGCCTCCCGGTGGCATTCTGCCTGAAATGACTGCACTGCGGATTGCCGATGACGCATTACTTATTTGCGCAAAACTTGTAAGCGCTCCCGGTCCATTTATGCTGCCGGTTGCATGGCAGCCTGTACTTGTGGCACAGGATGATTGTATGATCGGAAGCACCCTTGCCGAAAAGCGACTGTCCACATTATTACAGGTGGTATCCGGTCCGGGTGGTGGAGGCGGAGGGGGAGGATTGTCTGTTCCGGATGATTTACTGCAGGCTACCACCAGCACCATCACTGCTACATACATTGATATAATAATCGTTCGCATTTTTTTAATGTTTTTCACTGCTTTAAAAATTAATGGTGCAAAAGAAGAGATTATTGAACCGCGTATGGTAAGAGGTTTACCCTATTTTATCACGACCTGATTCTCATTTTAGTTATGTAGAAAATTAACGTGTGCAGGGCGACGTGAATAGCGTATCCGGGGTTGCCTGCAGTAAACAATTTTTTGAATGGTCAATTTACTTTCTGTATCAATCTGATGCATAAGTCTGATGGATAAAATGGGTGTCAGCTCAGATTAATTAGGGAATAACTCTGTCAACACCCACAGGTAAGCGACGCAACTTTGTATTGCCTTTGGCAATCACAAACGCATTCATAAAATAAACGTTGGATGAATAAAGAAATGTCAGCAGCACCCGTGATCAGGTTGATTCATTCAATTCCGGTAAAACGTGAACGCAGGAAGAAACGAATTGAATCGATTGACCTGTTAAGAGGCGTGGTGATGCTATTGATGGCGCTTGACCATGTTCGGGGTTATTTTCATTACGACGCATTTTATTACAATCCCACCGATCTCACTCAAACGAACGTGCCTTTATTTCTCACAAGATTCATCACTCATTACTGTGCACCCGTGTTTGTTTTCCTTGCCGGTATCTCTGCTTTTTTGAACGGGACCAAAAGATCAAAACGTGAACTTTCGGTTTATTTATTTACACGGGGACTATGGCTTGTGTTTGCAGAGTTGTTCATAATCATCCTGGGCCGCACTTTCAACCCTGCATATCCAATGATCAACCTGCAGGTGATCTGGGCCATTGGAATCGCCATGATAGTTTTATCTGCGATGATCCATTTGAAAAATCACTGGATACTGTTGAGCGCTGTGTTGTTGATCTCCGGGCACAATCTCCTGGATCGGGTACATATTAATGGAACCGGATCCTTCCTGTGGTCCCTCCTGCACGAACCGAATCGTTTTACTGCCGGAAACTTCACCATCTTTGTTGCTTACCCGATACTTCCATGGCTCGGTATTCTGACATTTGGATATTGGTTCGGATACTTGTACCAGCCAAGATACAAAGAATCAAAGCGGAGGAAGGCATTAATAATTACCGGCTCGGCGTTTGTTGCGCTTTTTCTTTTATTGCGTGCTTCCAATTTATATGGTGATAGCTCCCATTGGGCAGTTCAGGAGAAGGCCGCGTTCACCTTGCTGTCCTTTTTCAATGTGACAAAATATCCTCCATCTCTATTGTATTCATTGATAACACTGGGGCCAGCCATGATCTTCCTTGCTTTTGCCGAAAAGCCACTGAATTCGCTCTCCTCAAAGATCGCAGTTATAGGACGGGTGCCGTTTTTCTATTATGTTGTTCATATTTACGTAATACACCTGCTTGCGGTAGCCGCGGCTGTTATGACAGGTTTTCATTGGACTTCCATGATACTCACAAAACATATTAACAACGAAGAGTCTTTAAAGGGTTATGGGTTCAACCTGATCACAGTTTATAACATCTGGATCGCACTTATATTTATTCTGTATCCTTTCTGCGAGTGGTTCGACCATTATAAGAGGAAACATCAGTCAAAGAAGCGCTGGTTAACATATTTATAGCGCTTTAATCACCCTGCTTTCTTAAGTTGCAGCCTGAAGCGGACATGATCATCGGATAATATTGAACGATAGTGAAAAAAAGAATCATCGCCATATCAGGCAGCACCAGGAAATCTTCTTCCAACCTGAACCTCATCAGGGCAATAATCAACCTGTTTTCTGACAAGGCCGACTTCCGAATCTTCCAGGAGCTTAGCGTCATTCCGCATTTCAACCCTGATCTCGATAACGGAGATCCTCCTCAAAGTGTAACTGACTTCCGAAGGCAATTGAATGAAGCCGATGGCGTCTTGATATGCACACCGGAATATGCCATGGGTGTGCCGGGCACGCTGAAGAACGCAATTGACTGGACCGTTTCTTCTATGGAATTTTCACACAAGCCGGTTGCGCTGATAACCGCGTCTTTGTCGGGCCAGAAGGCACATATGGCATTGATGGAAACGCTGAAAGTAATTGAGGCGGAAATTCCGGAAGCTTCTCAGCTTGTTGTTTCGTTCGTAAAAACAAAAGTATCAGATGAAAAGATCATTGATCCTCAAACATTGGAGCAGGTAAGAAACGTAATGCAGTCGTTAATCACAACAATCGATAGCAAATTAACTCATTGATCAAGCGATAGAAGTTATATTGTACCACTAGTACAGAATAACAGTTTGTAAACTACAGTATAAATAAAGAAACCCGGAAATTTCCGGGTTCACTTTTACGGGCCACACTATGAAAACCTCTTAACAAAGTCAGTGACCTGTCCGGTTGCCCTTTTATTAACACTCATCGTACTGGATTAAAAGCGTTAAGGCTTTTTCTCCAATGACAGTTACCAGCATTTCCGGGTTTTCTTCTGCCATATCCTTTAAAGCAAACAATAACTCTTCTTCCCGTCTGCTTCGTAATGAACACTGAATGCAATATCCTATGATGGAATTACTATTTACAGTTCCTAATAGTGATAATAACTCTCCGTTCATGCATTTTGACTTTCAGCTTAAATAAATTATTTCAATTACTGCTGTGGTTCACTGTATATGAAATCGTCCATTATCACCAGGTCATCATCCGCCCCGTCCATACGTACTGGCGATATTGGTAACAAAGGAGCGTTGCCGCTGTAAATACGAACAAGCGTTACCTTTTCATTTGGGAAATACACCCCAAGAAATGAAAATGCTCCAGGGATATTATTTCCATTATTCGGTACTTTGAATACTCCCAGTGATCTTTGTCCAGCAAAGAATTCCAGGGAAGTGGAAGCGGCGTTGTTCACATCACTGAACACTACACCGAAGCCCTGAACAGTAGCATCGATATCTGTGCCCGGAACTTTAAAAATGTTGTCGGTAATTATACTGTTATTGGCAATAAATGTTTTAGCCGGGCTAAAAGCCTTGAATTGACCCGCATATGAAGGATTCAAATCGGCGAAATTGTTATCGCTTATCCTGAATCCATCGCCTGGTGTGGTATTTATCAGGCCTCTTTTCCTGCCATTGGGATCTGTAGGTACTGAACTTCCGAAAAAGTCTCCGGGAAAAAGGTCATTGTTTGTAAGTGCGGCAGGCACTCCATCCCAATTGATCTCTCTTCTTCCGCCTGTTGCGCCGGGCGCGGTATTCAAAGGTCCGAGTAACTCACGGAATTCATTGAGCGCATCGGTAATATCGCCCGAAGCCCTGATGACAATAGCTTTATTATTTTGCTCTTCACTAGGATTCGAGGATTGTTCCTGAATGTAAGGATCCTTTGAACAACTGGTTACGGATGCAATTGCAATAGAAGCCATGATCAACTTAACTGATAGTTTCATAATTGTGATTTGTTTTTTTGAAATTGTAATTGTTTAAATTGTATGTAATAAATAGGGAAGCAAAGCGGTATCAATTGGTAACATTGGCCGTTTTGAAACGGCGTTTTGCGACGGTGAATACTCTTGAAAGATTAAAGCCGAACCGGATCCCTCCTTCTCCCCAGCTTTCCTGCGTATCGGTGATGAACGCTCTTTCATTCATGCCGGTAGCATTGGAAAAGTGCAGCTGAAATACATGGCCTCCTGTTTCAAAGTCGAATCCGATCGAAAGCGGGTCCTTATTAGTGGAATTTGCAGGCCGGTTCAATACTGGGTAGTAATCAATGACCAACGCCGTTCTCTTGCTGAGTTTAAACCGGGTTCCGATACCAAGGGCATACGTATCATTGGCCTCATCGGCGGTCACCTCATTCCGGTGAACAAGCGTGGGACTTAACTGCATTGAAAATCGTTCGCTGAACTTTCTGCCGGCTATTAACTGGTAATAGTAACCGATGCGTGAGGAGAAGCTAATGACTTTCAAAGGATCAGTATTTTTGAAAGTGTAGATGGAAGTACCACCTACCACTACAAGTGAAAAAGGCGAACCACCTTTTGCCTGCCTGATCAATCGCCATTTCAAAAACCCATCTAACTCCTTTCTGAAAGTGGTTCTGCCAATTCCTACGGTAATATTTTTTCCCAGTCCGTAATCAAAGCCCATACGCATGCTGGCCTGGTCAAGACCAAAGAGCTCGCCGATTCCCTGGTTTATTTTGCCAAAACGGTGAAGGATACGGAAATCCAATACACCACGACCGATCAATTCCATCGAATGGCCATTGATGACCCTGGAAGATTTGAATGCATTGGTTATAAATTCTTTTTGCGGTTTCTCCGGCAGCAGGCTGTCCAGGAGGCTTTCTTCCTGCGCGTGAAGCGCGTATGAAACAATTATTAATATAGTGGTTATGATAGTTTTTCTCATTTCAATTCATTTGCGGCTTTGCCAGATCATCATATTTTACGTTCAATGAAATTTTTACAGACCTTGAAATTTTATCTTTCACCAGTGTGGGTATGCTGATATTGTAATCTGAAAGCATGATGTTGAATTCAGCCTGTCCCATCGCGCTGCCATTCGTTACCGTAAAGCTGGCGGGAGCTGTTACCGGCCTGGTTTCACCATGGATTGTAAGCAATCCGCTTACGGAAACAGTATAATTACCATCCTGGCTGAAGTCGATCTTAGATAGATCATCAATCCTTCCTTTAAAAGTTGATTTTGGAAACTTGTCGCTCTCCAGGTAATTTTCATTAAAATGTTCCTGCATCAGCGCTTTTTGGAACAGGAAGCTTTTTATTAGTACGCTGAATTCTAATTTCCCGGTCTTTTTATCAAGCACGCTCACAGCTGTTTGGCTATGCGCTTCAATATTTTCTATGGACGTTTTCGAAAAGAATGAAACACTACCATTCCGTGATACCAACTTATCCTGACAAAACACCGCTCCACCGGTCAATACAACCATCCCTAATAAAACAAACAACTTCATTATCTTATTTTTCATTTTAAATTTTTCATTTTTCATTTTCAACAACACACCTCACCAACACCACATCCATTAAATACCCACTGCAAACCCCCTTAATTCTGATTTTTTCTCCCTCAAGGAGCATTAGCTTTTTGTCTGTAGCATTTTTTTGAAAATGACAGATCACTGCTGACGCTGAGATGCCATCGTTCAGAAAAACGGTCTGGCTGCTATCTGTTGACTGAACCATTCCTACATTTCCAACCACAGTTATTACTTTACCGGAATACTTTGCAGAAGCTTCCTTCTCATCAGCATCAAACTGACTGACCAGGTCTTCTGATGCAATCACATAAGACGACCTGAGTCCATGCATATCGGGCGGTTTTCTGTTGAATTGCTGATATCCATAAATTCCAACCGCAGGTATGCTTATCAGTGCAGCGAAACCAATTAATCTATATTTCTTCAACCATTCTTTCATGCCAAAACTTTTTAGTTATTCTTTGTCCCTTCGTTTATCCAGGTTGAAATTGCTTTAATGTCGCACTCATTTAATTTGTTAAAGTTTTTTGGCATTGGTGAGAAGCCGGGAGAATGTGAAATGGATCCAAGCAATCTTCCCCCAAAGGCAACCTGTTTAACTCTTTCATACGTATCCAGCGATATGTTTCCAAAATTCCTACCCATGCCATGGCAGGAATTGCAGTTAGCTTCTAAAATGGGTTGAACCCTGGTAGTGAATGAAACATCTGCTGTGTCGCATGCGGGAATGTTTACAATTTTTTCTTTTTTGTAGGTGCAGCTATGTAAAAAGGCAATGAAGATTGTGAGTAGTAAAGTAACTATCGTAGGAAATGATCGCATTGGTATTTAATGTTTAATAAAAAAATCATATATGCTTGTGGTGTCCCGTTTGAACGATCCCGTTATGTGTCATGAATGTTTACCTGATGAAGGGTCTAATGTTGCTTTTACCTCGGTAATTGAACTTATCGGAAGATTGCCAAGCATGGCATGTTCCCTTATCAGTTCTTCTGATTCTGCGATGTGGATGCAATAGATCTTATCGTCTGTAACAAATGACTGTATCCAGTGATAGGGCCAATCAAGCAGATCAATTGCATGGCAGGAAACATGAGAAAAAGCCTGCAGTTCCTCGGGAGGGAGCTCTCCGGAAACAGGCAGCGTTCTTTCAACAATAAATTTTTTCATGAACTTTTTATTTGAAGTATGAAACAGTGTACAAAATTTGAGTTAATCGGTTGGTTTATTGTCAGATGTATTCCCCATTTAAATTTGAGGGATTCCCTATTTTATGATAACAGCATGGATAGGTTAACACCGCTTACATGCACGGTAACGGTAATTGTGTTCAATTGGAGTAATTTGCACTTGAATTTTCAAAAATGGCAGCATGATGCTGGTTGAGCGCGAAGGATTGTTTGCCACTCTGCAGAAAGAATTTCAAAAAATTACAGCAGGTGAGGGACACTGCATATTCATAGGTGGTGAGGCAGGAATAGGCAAAACATCTTTGGTTAAGGAGTTTTGTAAATCCCAAAAAGACGGTTGCAGAATTTACCAGGGCGCATGTGATTCGTTATTTACTCCCCGTCCTCTTGCGGCATTGTACGACATCATGTGGCAGATCAACAGTGATCTGTGGCCAAACAGTTATGCAATTGAAAACAGGTCGGATCTTTTTGCGGGATTTTTCCGCGAGATGAGCAATCAGAGTGAAAGATCGCTGATCGTTTTTGAAGATATTCAATGGGCCGATGAAGCCACGCTTGATTTTATAAAATTCTTCGCCAGAAGGATCACGCAACTGAGATGTTTGTTCATTCTTACTTACCGTGACAATGAGATCCATTCAAAACATCCGCTGAGAAATGTACTTGGCCAGCTTCCTTCCGATTCTTTCACCCGCATGCAGCTTGAGCCCCTGTCAAGGCCAGCGGTAGAAAAAATGGTGCTTGACAAAGGTTATAGCGGAGAAGATGTTTATAGTATTACCGGAGGAAATCCTTTTTATGTGACTGAGATACTGTCAAGTTACAATCAGGTTGTGCCAGATAATATTAAGGACAGTATTTTGTCGGCTTATAACCGTACAGCAGAAGGAACCCGTCGAATCTGGGAACTGCTCTCCGTTAGCCCAACAGGGTTTGAATTAACATATCTTGAAAAATTTGACCCGCTTTACGCTTCCGCCATTGAGGACAGTCTTGAGTTAAAAATCCTTTTTTTAAAAGATGGGCTCATTTTCTTCAAGCATGAATTGTTCAGGCGTGCCATTGAAACGTCTTTATCTCCATTAAAGCGAATCGCTCTTAACAGAAGGATACTGGAATTGTTCAGGGAGAACTTTGAAGAGAAGCAGGAGATTGAGCGGATCATTCATCATGCCAAGAACGCCAACGAGTATGAACTGGTAGTAAAGTATGCACCGGTTGCAGGCAGGCATGCTTCAGGTGTAGGCGCGCATATAGAAGCATGCAAATTGTTTTTGACAGCGATTGAATATTACCAGGGCAAGGATATTACTATACTGATCAATTTCTATGAATCGTACGCATATGAATGTTACCTGACGAACCAGGTAAAGGAAGCTATCATTTATACCGGAAAATCGTTGGGTATATGGAAAGAAATGGGCAATGTTGAAAAGACCGGTAAAAGCATGCGTTTCTTATCAAGGCTTTGGTGGCTGGATGGACATCCTGAAAATGCCAAAAAATTCGCGGAGCAGGCCATTGAGGTATTAAACGACCAGCCGGCGTCCCAGGCAAAAGCCATGGCATTCAGCAATATGTCACAATTGAAAATGCTTTCCGATGAACCACACGAATCCATCGCCTGGGGCGAGAAGGCAATAGCTATCGCGACAGAGATAGGGGACGAAGAGGTATTGTCCCATGCCCTGAATAACGTTGGATCGGTTTTGATGAACATTAGGTCATCTGATCCAAAAGGAAATGAGTGCCTGGAACAAAGTCTGCAGATCGCTTTGAGGAATTGTTTTCATGAGCATGCGGCAAGGGCGTATTCAAACCTCGGAAGCAATGCGTTGAAATTGAAAAAATACGCGCTCGCCAGGCAAATACTGGATGATGGGATAAAATATTGCGAAGAGCGGAACCTTGAATCTTCAAGATCGATCATGTTGTCGTTGAAATCCATTTTAAACCTTGAGACGGGCGATTGGAAGACCGCTTACAGCATTGCAGATAATATATTGAAGAACGAAAACCACCTGTTGGCCTTTACAATCGCGTTGATAACGGTTTCGGCAACAATAAAGATGAGAAGAGGCGATGCTGACGCTCCTGCTTTACTGCGTGATTCAGCCGTAAAATCCTTTTCTACTAAAGAATTGCAAAGGATCATTCCCTGTCTGAATGCGTTATTGGAATATGAATGGCTAACCGGAATAGTACTGATCAAAAAAGAAGAGTTAGACCTGGTTAAAGGCAAGATTGAACAGTCAATTTACAGTATTGAAAAAAGTGAGTTTGTTTTCTGGCTGCGAAAAGCGAGGAAAGAACACTTATCGCTTTGTGAGGTTCATGAAGGCTACGATGTAAGCACTATAAAAAAGGCACAACACGCAGCATCTATCTGGGCCAGGACCGGCAGTCCTTATGCGCAGGCGATAACATTGTTCGAGGGAAATGATGAAGACAAGCGAAAAGCGCTGAAGATCGTTCATCATCTTGGAGCCACAGCTGTTTATGAAAAAATGAAACTGGAGATGAGAACATCAGGTATAAAAAGTATTCCAAGGGGTTTAAGAAAAACTACCGAGTCTAATGCTGCCCTCTTAACCATACGTGAACTGGATGTATTGCAGTTAGTAAAAGAAGGCATGCAGAATAAAGAGATCGCAGCCCGGCTTTATATTTCCGCCAAAACGGTAGACCATCATATCTCTTCCATTCTTTTTAAATTAAGCGTCAACTCCAGGGCGAAGGCAGTGAAAGAAGCCGAATCAATGCACATCATAAAATAGGGATATTTAGAAATTAAATAGGGAATACCTCTATCATCAGGGAGGTGCAATTGCGACAATTTTGATAATTCTTCATTATTAAAAACTGTTGCATGAAAAAATTTATCGTAGAAAGAAACCTTCCGGGCGCGGCTAACCTTTCTCCCGGGGAATTACAGGCTTTTTCTCAATCAGCCTGTGATGCGATTGATAAATTTGAACGTCCTTATTACTGGATCCAGTCATTTATCACCGGCGATAAGATCTATTGCATTCACATAGCAGAAAACGAAGATGTAGTCAAGGAACACGCAAGACTTAGCAAACTACCTATCAATACAATTGCGGAAGTAAAAGCCGTAATTGATCCGATGACCGGTAATATTTAAACTTATAATACGCCCCTTCCGGTTTTTATAACAGTCTTTAACGCTGCCAGCCATTGAAAGGAGTAAGCCGAAAATCCATATAGAGTAGGCATTAATTAAAATTGTAAAAATGGTAAGATCAATCAGTAACATCATCAATGCGCTTATTCTTGGGTCAGTTATTACATTAGTCCTAACAAGTTGTCAGAAAAGCGGTTCGATCCCCGGCAATTCATCGTCAGCGAATGAATTGACCGGTTCTGCAACTCAAAAGGAAGATATACCGGGAATATTAGATGTGCCGGAGGGAAGCAAACTGGTAGAAGATGCATTTGCGGTGGGAGTGCAGATCTATCAGGTGCAGCGCAATCCGTTAGATCCGGGAGTATTTCAATGGGTAAATATCGCGCCCAGGGCAACCTTGTTCAGTAACACCGATCAGAAAAAGATAGTTGCTTTTCACTTTGCCGGTCCATCCTGGCAGCTCACCACGGGTCCGGACAGAGGTGAAATCGTTGTTGCAAGGCGTTCTCAGGGAATAACTGTTGATAATTCGGCTATCCAATGGCTGTTACTAACTGCAGTTGATTCGCTCAGCAGCGCTGGCAATAAGATCAAATTCATTCAGCGGGTATTTACAAAAGGCGGATTAGCCCCAGAGCTTATTCCCGATGAAAGCCTGCTTGGGCAGATTGACAGCGTGCCTTATACAGCAAGGTATTTATTGTACGAAGCAAAAAAGTAAGCCGATAGTAGTTTTTTAGGTAGATGTTTAACGGACAACCTGATGTTTTTACATCGGGTTCTTTTTTTTGTAGCCTCGTGAGAAGGACTATGTTTTGAACAGTTCAATAATTTACTTAAATTAAAACGATTTAAAACTGAATTTAATGGTATAACAATATGAATGCCGATGTTACAGTTTGGAAAACTGGTCCCGCTGAATATGTATTAGATGATAAAGAAGTACACATCTGGCGATTCCAACTGGATGATCCTTTGATTGAGACTGAACCATTATTTGATTTTCTTTCCAATGACGAAAAGCAGCGGGCGGAGAAATTTTATTTTGAGAAAGACCGCCGCCACTATATAATCGCGAGATATCAGTTGCGGAGACTGTTGGGCGAATACCTGAACATTCAACCAGACGAGATCGAGTTTACCTATAACAGTTACGGAAAGCCGCTATTCCATAAGTCTGATATCTTATTTAATGTGTCGCATTCCAGGGATAAAGCTGTTTATGCCTTTGGGCGGGTTAAGGAGATTGGCATAGACATCGAATTGATCAATGACGGTATAGACGTATTACCATTGGCTGAGCGATTTTTTGCTGAAGCTGAGGTTCAAAAAATAAAGAACCTGAAACCAGAAGCAAGCGTAGCTGCTTTTTTTAACTGCTGGACAAGGAAGGAAGCTTACATCAAGGCAAAAGGGATGGGGATAACGCTTCCGCTCAATTCATTTATTGTAGATGTATCTTCGGATCCGGTCTCTCACCTCCAGGTATCGTCACTGTTTGAAAGCGATCTGAAGGATTACGAATTCCTGAGTTTTTCGCCTTATAGTAACTGCATTGCGTCTGTCTGCGTTTCGGCGAGAAATACTTTACCGGCTTTTTTTGAAGGGAATAGTTGACTGGCAGATACATTTTATTTTCTTCTTTCCAGCGTCATCATCATGCCATACTTCGACCGGAGGTTCAGGAGCGGCAACAGCTCTACCGGATGTCCGGTCGCCAGTTTTAACCGCCAGGTTTGCGCTACGGAAGCGATGACCATAATTCCCTGCATCCATGCAAATGGTTCGCCTATGCATGAACGTGGTCCCCGGCTGAACGGGAAGTACTCGTATTTTGAATTCTGCCCATTTGAGCGTTTATCCCAGGCACGGGGATCAAATTTTTCCGGGTTGGGATGAAATCGTGGGTCATGATGGATCAGGTAAGGACTCATAAGTATGATCGTACCCTTTGGGATAACATATTTATCTATCGGAAAATCTTCCAGTGCCTGTCGTGGTATCAGATAGGAGGGTGGAAACATCCGCATCGATTCACCAAACACCATCCGTGTGAATTTCAGTTGCGGTACATCTTCAGCTGTTGGTAGTCTTCCGTTGAGTACGCGGTCGATTTCCTCATGAAGTTCAGCTTCTGCTTCGGGATTTTGCGAAAGGAGGTACCACGTCCAGGTGAGCGCTGTAGAAGTTGTATCGAAAGCTGTGAGGAATAATGTCATGGCCTCGTCCCGCACCTGCCGATCGCTCAGGGGAACGCCTTCGCTTTTTTCATCCTGCGCATTCAGTAAAATGGAAATCAGGTCTCCCTTGTTTTCGCGTTTCTGCCGGCGATCGTTTATCATTCTGTAAACAGTTTTGTCAAGGCGTGCCTTAGCCTTGTAAAACCTCAAGGTGCCGGGCAGGGGCAGTTTCAGCAGGAATTCGGAAAAGGGTAATGAGATCCTTCCAAACAGATCGGTGGCTGTATCAAGCGCTTTATTTATTTCAGCTGCCTCGCTTTCTATATCGGCATTGAATAAAGTTTTTCCCGCGATTGATATGCTCATATTTGTCATTGCATCTTTCATTTCTACCCGCATACCTTCTTCCCAGCCATTCATCATTCTTGTGGCGCAGGTAGTTATTGAGGATGCACAACCTTCGATCATGTTTCGGTGAAAAGCTGGCTGAATTAAACGCGATTGCCGTTTGTGAAATTCACCTTCGCTGGTGAGCAAACCTTCGCCCAGTAATACCTTTGCCATTTCCAGCGGTCGCCCTTTTACAAAATTCCGGTAATGCGTTGTAAGCACTTCTTTGATGAAGTCGGGATGGTTCAGGAGCACTAATCTAAGAGGGCCGATCCTGAAATGAACGATGTCGCCATATTCCTGAGCAATTTTTTTAATAAAACCAATACTATCACGCCGGAAACTGAATAAATGACCCAAAGGAGTTTTCGGTTTTGGACCCGGTGGAAGTTTAGCTCTATCCATAACAATCGTACATCCTTTGATTAAAAATAATAAATGGCGCAACCAACCTGCAGACCAGAACCTGCAGCGATCATTAAACCGACATCTCCCGGTTTCACAAGTTTGTTTTTGACTGCGAATTCAAACGCATAGGGAATGGAAGAAGAAAACAGGTCGGGTCCATTCCCAACCACATCAACAAATTTTTCGAGAGGTAAACCAAACTTTTTACTGAGAAGGTTAATAAAACCGGAAGAAATCTGCGGTGGGAAGAAAACATCGATTTTGTTAATATCAAGGCCTTCCAATTCCAGCAACTCCTGTACGGCCGGATAAATGTATGAGATATACAATAATTCAAGATCTGCTGCTTTCGTTACATGAAGTTGAGGTTGAATATCACGGGGCTCATAATTTGTTATATAAGCATTTAATGATTCAGTATGGTGCCGGAATACGAAACGTGAAAATCCGGTATTGGACCCTGGCTTTACATCCAGGATGATTGCTGATGCAGTTTCGCGCACACCAACAGCTTCGTCAGGAAATAAATTAGTATTGTTTTCAGCTTCCGCCGCTACAACCATGGCTGTGCTGCAATTTCCGGCTGCTATCATTTGCTGCGCTACATAACAGGAATTAAGAAAGCCAACAGCGCCATTAAAAATATCGAAGGCCAGCGTTTTCTGGTCATCGGGTGCTGAAACGGTCGCGTTCATATCCAGTTGTCCTGCCAGCAAGGTTGCATACGCAGGTTCCAGCAGATACTCTGTCCGGTAAATGCCGCAGTAGATCAGGAGTCCAATATCACTGAATTCGTAGCCCGATGACTTTTGGCAACCATTCGCAGCAATCTGCAATAAATCCAGTGAGTTTCTCATTGCAGGCGTTTCGGAAGGTATTGTTCCCACACTTTCAATCCGTATTCGCGGTGTATTTATTCCCGGGTGTAAACTTTTAACGCCGTTTACCTTCTGCGTTTTTGTCTGTTGTTCTTCCATTTCACGATACCGATCGGGCAGATCATCAAATTCATAAAGCGCCGTACCGATCGTAAGGCCGGATGCGGAAATGCTGAATACTATTTTGTCGCCTGATTGAATTTTATTATTCCGGATATGATCTGCCAATGCAATGAAATGCGCTGTAGAAGCGGTATTACCCCGCTGCTTCAGATTATTGACGGTGTTACCATCGTGACAGATTCTGCTTTCCAGCAATCGATTGATCTCACGACCCGCGCTTCTCAGGGT
>DASWTK010000117.1:0-15366 GCA_036402175.1 Chitinophagaceae bacterium
AACCTGGTTACGATCACTGATTACAAGGGATACGATCCTGAGATCAATACAACCTATACCGGTAATCTGAACCTGGGGCATGATTTCTATACGCCTCCCCAGGCAAAAACAATCAGTATCGGTTTTAACGTTGGATTCTAAATTACCTGTAATTGAAAAAATTTAATCTGATGAAACTTAAAAATATAATTCAACTGGTTGTGTTGGGATCATTGATCATCGCTCCCGGTTGTACAAAAAAACTTGAACTCGAACCAAAGCAAAGCATTGATGCAAGCACTGCATTGACCACCGCCGTAGATGTGGAGGCAGCTCTGATTGGTGCTTATTCCATTCTTGCCGGCGGTGCATTGTATGGAACAAACCTGCTGATGCTTGCCGACCTGCAGGCCGCAGAAAATTATGCGTCATGGAGAGGAACATTCCAGGGTCAGCGCCAGGTGTCACTCAAAAACATGACCAGGGATAATTCAGAAGCTAACCGCACATGGACAGCTGCATACAGGGCGATCAATATGGCAAACATCGTTCTCAATGCTACAAGCGTGGTCAAGGATGCCGATCTTAAAAATCAACTGGAAGGAGAAGCGCTTTTTATCCGCGGTATTATGCATTTTGAACTGGTACGCTATTTTGCAAAACCCTGGGGCGCCACAGCAGCGAATGACCATATAGGTGTTGTTATAAAGGTAAAACCTACTTTTAACGAAGAGCCTGTGGATGCGCGTAGCAGCGTGAAGGCTGTGTACGATCAGGTGATAGCCGATCTTACAGCTGCAGTAGGGAAGTTGCCGGATAGCCGCGATGGTATCCGTGCCGACAAGTATGTGGCACTGGCTTTCCTCGCCCGCGTATACCTTCAGCAGAGTGATTATGCAAAAGCATTACAGGCTGCAAATGAAGTGATCGAAAGCGGTGAGTATTCAATGAACTCTGATATCATGGAAGCTTTCACCAGCGACCTTTCAGATGAATCGATCTGGGAAATTGAACAGGATGTGCAGAATAACGCTGGAACTTCCAACGACGGCATGGCTACATTCTACGCAAGTATTCCGGGTATCGGTCGGGCCGATGTAAGGATTGAAGCGTCTTTTGTAAATTCTTACCCCGCCGGTGATTTCAGGAAAGCTGAATGGTATTATATAGGTACAGGCGCAAGGCCTGGTAACTGGTACTCTGCAAAATGGACCTCTTTCAGCCAGAATTTGCCAATCATTCGACTGGCCGAAATGTACCTGATCAGGGCTGAATGTAATCTGCGCCTTGGTTCCAATGTTGGCGATACTCCTGCAAATGATCTTGCACAGGTTAGAAATCCTGCAAGAGTTGGTTTGCCGATCATTGCCGCGCCAACGCTCGCCGATGTCTTACAGGAAAGGATATACGAACTTGCTTTCGAAGGCGTTCGCATTCACGATATCAAACGTTTGAAGCAAAGCACGGGTACTTTTGCATGGAACGCCGATCTGCTGGTGTTCCCGATCCCGGCACGTGAAGTGGATGCGTCAAGCGGCGTAATAACGCAGAACCCAGGATATTAAATTTCTGACATAACTCTTATAAAGAAAAAGCCCGGATTTATATTCGGGCTTTTTCTTTAATGATTTTTTATGAGCGTTTGGTATTTGCTTCCGCCATTCTACAACTTGATCTCTTCTTCATGCTGATCGTAAAAATGAAATTCAGTAAGATGATAGTTGGTGTTCTCTTTTAATTTAATTCGTTGTTTGAATTTCCATCTCCACTTCCAAATCCTCGAAGAGAACATTCCGCCCCTTGTGAGATATGCGAACATGATCGGATTCACAACCAGCGTAAGATCTCTGTGCTGGTGTGTGATCAGGTAACTTAAATTCTTTTCGATCTCGTCTTCCAGTATTAGAGTTGAAGCGATCTTTCCTGTTCCGTTACAGCTAGGACAAACTTCCTGTGTGTTGATGGTTACTTCGGGCTTCATCCGCTGACGCGTGATCTGCATGAGGCCAAACTTCGAGATGGGAAGCACGGCATGTTTTGCGCGGTCGGGCTTCATGAACTCGTCCATCGCATCTACCAGCTTTCGCTTGTTCTCGGGGAACTTCATGTCAATGAAGTCCACAACGATGATGCCGCCAAGGTCTCTCAACCTTAATTGCCTCGCGATCTCGTCTGCGGCTTCCAGGTTTGTTTCAAGCGCGTTCTGCTCCTGGTTGTTGCTTACGCTTTTATAACCGCTGTTCACGTCAATTACGTGCAGCGCTTCGGTATGCTCAACAATGAGGTAGGCGCCGCTTGGGAGGTTTACGGTTTTTCCGAAAGCGGCTTTAACCTGCTTGGTAACGCCAAACTGGTCAAATACGGGTGAGCCATTATTGTAATATGATACTATGTCCACTTTTTCGGGTGCAATCCGCTGAATATAATTGCGGGTGTCGTTATAAATATTCCGGTCGTTGATCACGATCTTGTTGAAGTCTTCGTTCAAGAGGTCGCGCAGCATGCTTGTGGTCTTCGTTTGCTCGCTCAATATTTTTGCGGGAGCAACAGATCCTCTCAGATTGAACTGGATGGTCTTCCACGTTTCAACCAGCATGCTCAGGTCTTCATGCAGTTCTGCTGTATTTTTTCCTTCAGCTGCAGTGCGCACAATTACACCAAAATTTTTTGGCTTAATGGCCTCCACTATTTTCTGAAGGCGCTTGCGTTCGTCCGATGAATGGATTTTTCTTGAAACAGCAACGATGTCGTTGAATGGCGTGATCACAATGAAGCGGCCGGGAAGTGAGATCTCGCAACTGAGCCTTGGTCCTTTAGCGGCGATAGGCTCTTTGAGGATCTGCACAAGGATATTAGGCTTGCCACTCAGCACTTCGTTGATCTTGCCCGTTTTTACAATTTCAGGTTCAACCTGGAACGTTCCAAAATCAAAAATGCTGTCTTTGGGATCGTTAATAGATAACTGTGTGAATTTGAGAAGTGAGCGGGCGTAAGGACTGAGATCGGTATAATGCAGGAATGCATCTTTTTCAAAACCTACATCAACAAAGGCTGCGTTGAGACCCGGGATAAGTTTTTTTACCTTACCCAAATAGAGGTCACCAACCGCAAAACTGTTGTCGGCTTTTTCGTGGTGGAGTTCCACCAGCTTTTTATCCTCCAGTAAGGCGATTTCAACACCCTGAGAGGCTGCATTTATGATCAGTTCCTTATTCAAGCGTATACAACTTTAACCAACACTACATCATCACGACAAGGAAAATTGCTGAAGGGGATTTAGTTGCCAGGTATCTGTTTTGTACAAGCAATATTCAGATAAAATGGCATCTAAAGAGTTCAGCTCAGGTGAGCAGGTCCCGCATATGCGGGACCATCGGTAAGAAGGTTTATTTATTTCTCTTCTTATGACGGTTCTTTCTCAGCCGTTTCTTACGCTTGTGCGTCGCTATTTTATGACGCTTCCTTTTTTTACCACAAGGCATATTAATACCACGATTTTTTTGTGAACAATTCGGTTTAAATATCTTTCTCTTATTTCTTCAGTTCTTGTATCCGTTTTTCAATCTCACTGACTATGTCCGGATTTTCTATCAGTGCCTTGCTTTTTTCATACCATTCAATTGCCGATGTTTTATCTCCCTTCCGTTCATAAACTTCTGCCAGGTTTAGCCTTGCTTCGAGGTTACGCGGCTGATGCTCAAGCACATTTCTGAAACGTTCTATCGCCTTGTCAAATTGCCCCGTCATTGCGCCACCAATTCCCAGCATCATCTGGGCATAAACATTATGCGGATCTCTCTCCGCAACCTCACGGATCATCATGATTCCCTCCATTGGGTTGCCGCCATGTCCGCTTCCGTATATATAACAACTTCCGAGACTAACTTTCAAAGAATCGTTTGATGGATTCAGCTTTAAAGCCTGTTCCAGCAACCCCTTCGCCTGTTCTGCCATCCAGTCTTTCAGCTCAGGGTCAGCCTGTACCCGGATGTTATCAAGGTACAAATGGGCTGCAAATGTGAGATTTTTTTCCAAATTTTCCAATTTGGCAGCTTCTCCTGTATAATAAGCAGCCGGTAGAAAGGCCTGCACTGAGTCTTTCCAGAAGCCCGCGAGCTGATAATAAACCTTAACCTGCTGGTCTTTCACGTCGCCCCTGACCACAGCTGATTCCAGCCGGTTGATATACGACTGTTGCTCAGCATTCAGCCGCTTTTTAGAAGCCTCAAGAATGTCATTGGTGGAAATGTGCCTGTGAGATGCAGAATCTGTTGTTGCTAATGTTTTTTTAGGCGGGACTGTCTGACCGAAAAAAAATAGGAGCAATAATGCAATCAGGCCACTGCCTGCCAGGATCCAGTGCTGTTTCTTCACAAATAAAAATTAACCCGCAAAATTACACGGAATACTGTTACAGGACTGATAATTATAGCCGGTAGCATGAATTAAAGGCCTTCCTCCTTCATTTCATCCTCAGGATTAGGCTGTCCTGCCTTGACTGTCTGCAGCTTTTTTACTTCGGCAACAAACTCTTTAGCAGGTTTAAAGGCAGGGATATAATGCTCAGGAATGTGAACGGCTACGTTCTTCTTAATATTACGGCCAATCTTTGCAGCGCGCTTCTTGGTTATAAAGCTGCCAAAGCCCCTTATATAAATGTTTTCGCCCTGGGAGAGCGTCTCCTTTACTTCCTTGAACATTGTTTCCAAGGTAACAAGTACATCTACTTTGGGAATACCGGTTTTGTCGGCAATCAAATTAACGAGATCAGCCTTTCTCATGGTTGGTTTTTTTTATGAAGGCATAAATTTTTCTCAATTTAAGACAACTAAGCTAAATCCTTCGCAGTGAATTTTTTAGGTAAAATAAGGCATTTGTTTCATTTTGACAAGTTTGAATGAAATATCCCGACTTTCCAGCCGCTTTTTTTTGCCGGAAGGGTTCAAATAATTATCATTCCGCATTCGTTTACTAGATTACGTGCCAATGAATGCTGAGTTTACCAAGAAGCTGCTCGAATGGAACCTTAACCGCAACAGGCGTTCGATGCCCTGGAAGGGTGAGACCGATCCGTACAGGATATGGCTTAGCGAGATCATTCTTCAGCAAACAAGAGTAGAACAGGGCAGGGCATACTACGAACGCTTCATCCTCCGCTATCCGACAGTTCGGGATCTTGCCAATGCACCACTTGACCAGGTTTATAAGCTCTGGGAAGGACTGGGATATTATACCCGATGCAAGAACCTTCATGAAACGGCCAGGATCATCACAAACACTTATAACGGCCGCTTTCCTTCAACTTATAATGAAATTCTGCAGCTTAAAGGCATTGGTCCGTATACCGCATCAGCAATTGCTTCCTTTGCATTTAAACTTCCGTACGCGGTAGTTGATGGAAACGTTCAGCGGGTCTTATCCCGTTACTTTGGAATCAACACACCCATTGACAGCAGCGACGGTAAGAAATTGTATTCCGAACTTGCGCAGGCCTTGCTGGATACATCAGATCCTGGCAATTACAACCAGGCCATCATGGACTTTGGCGCAACCATTTGCAAACCACAGAATCCACTTTGCGACGAATGTGTTCAGAAAAGCGATTGCCAGGCTTTCGCGCACGGTTGGGTGAATGAACTGCCGGTTAAAGAAAAAATGCTCGTGAAGAAAACAAGGTGGTTCAATTATTTTGTACTTGAGCTGGATGAATCTGTTTATATACGGCAGCGAAACGGAAAGGACATCTGGACAAATCTATATGAATTCATTTTACACGAATCGGACAATTCGTTAGTTACTAACACTGTCAACCTCGACAGGCAGTTGCAGGATTGTGTTGGTCATTCGGGATTCGCCATCAGTGATATCTCAAAACCATACAAACAGCAACTCACCCATCAAACGATACTGGGGCAATTTATAAAGGTTGAACTCCAAAAACCTCTTAGCCATCCATCAACCATCCTGGTTCCAAAGAAGCGTTTGCCCGAATACGCATTTCCGAAGATGGTGAACCTGTATTTGAGCGATAGGGAAGAGAATTAGCCGATTTTGCCGATTAGCCAATAAGCAAATTGGAATTAGCCAATAAGCAAATGAAAATAGCCAAAATGGTGAAATGGGTATTATTGTGTTAGTGCAGATGTACTCATTAAACTTTCAATTGCAGAAGTTGCCACGCATTACAAATTCCTCATAGCATAAACTGCAAATTCGCGAACTGCTTAATTTGCTTATTAGCACATTGGCAAAATTTGCTAATTCCAATTTGCTTATTGGCTAATCGGCAAAATTGGCTAATTATTATTCGCTAATCGGCAAAATTGGCTAATTCCCTCCCCCTCTCTCTTTGCTTTAATTGTGGTAAAAGATGATTTTTTTTGTTTGAAAAAAATTAACTTTAAGAAGAAATCATTTGAACGGGCATTGTAAATTTTAAACTAAGTGTATGCGAGGAGTAAACAGGGTCATGCTAATTGGTAATTTGGGCCGCGATCCGGATGTACAGTACCTCGAAGGAAACATAGCCGTTGCGAAATTTCCTTTAGCAACAACAGAAACTTTCAAAGACAGGGCAGGCAAATTAATTTCCCAAACCGAATGGCATACCGTGGTGTTGTGGAGAGGATTGGCAGAGCTCGCTCAAAAGTATCTTCATAAAGGAAGCCTGGTGTATATAGAAGGGCGCCTGCGCACCCGAAGCTGGGAAGATAAGGAGGGCAATAAAAAGTTTGCAACAGAGATTGTTGGCGACAACCTGATCATGCTTGACAAAAGAGCCGACGGAATGGGAGGACATGGTCCGGCTCAGGGAGCAAATCACGACATTGAAGGATCCGATGCTCCACCCCCGATCAGTGAATCATCGCAGGACTTACCGTTTTAGATTACAAACACTATTTTTGTAATACGTTTCAAGGGCAGGCCTTATGACCTGCCTTTCTGATTCGCGCTTTGTTCACGAAAAACCACCAACTTGGATCATTCGACGGCTTATACATTTACACAACACCCTGTATTAGCTACCATCTTCCTGGCCGCCAGCCTTAATACCAGCACAATTCTCGGAGTGCTTATATTATTTCTGCTGATCCTTTCATTTATTATTTCCGGATCAGAAGTAGCCTTGTTTTCGCTGACCTTCAAGGATATCAATGTTCTGAAAACCAAACAGGGCAATCCATGGAAGCGCATCGTTACACTGCTGGAGGAACCAAAGGTTTTGCTGGGCTCTCTCATGATCGCCAATACGGTTATCAATATCGCCATCATCATACTGGCCAATTTCCTTATCGACCAGCTGATGATTGTCAAGAATAACCTCTGGGGCGTCCAGTTCCTGGTCAAGATCGTTTCAGTTACATTCATCCTGCTGTTCTTCGGCGAAGTGATGCCCAAGATATGGGCGGCACAGAATAACTTTCAATTCCTCTACATCACATCGGCGGTTGTTGAAGTGATCTATTATCTTTTCAGAAGGGTCAGCATCTGGCTGACAGGACTTTCAGACAATATCGAACGGGTGCTGGGGGGAGGAGGCCGCGCTTCTTATAATATTGATGATCTCACCAACCAGAGTGACGCAACTGAGGAGGAAAAGAATATTATAAAGGGAATTGCCAAGTTCGGAGATATAACGGTGAAGCAGATCATGCAAACACGACTTGATGTAAGCGGCGTTGAGCATAACATCACATTCGGCGCGTTAAAGCGAAAGATTGAAGAGCTGCACTATTCCCGCCTGCCCGTGTTCAGAAAGAACCTGGATGAAATTGCCGGTATGATCCATACCAAGGACGTGCTGCCATTTTTGAATGAACCGGAAGATTTTGAATGGCATAAACTCATGCGCGCTCCCTATTTCGTTCATGAACAAAAGCTGATCGAAGACCTGCTGAAAGAATTTCAGTCGAAACGTATTCACTTCGCGATCGTTGTAGATGAATTCGGAGGCACCAGCGGCATCGTTACACTCGAAGACATCCTTGAAGAGATCATCGGTGATATAAAAGATGAGTTTGACGACGAAGAAAGCGGAAATAAGAAAATAGACGACAATACCTACATATTCGAAGGCCGGACTATGATCAATGATGTGTGCAAACTGATGAACGTGCCTCAGAATAAATTTGACGATGTAAGAGGCGACAGCGACTCACTGGCAGGACTGATACTTGAACTGGGGGGTTATATTCCGCAGGCAAACGATGTGATCACCTGCGATGATTTTGAATTTACCATCCTGGAAGTGCAGCGCAATCGTATCAATAAAGTTAAAGTGGTCATCAAACCAATGGTGGAATAATAGATTTGCAGCTATGGTATTAAGAATTTTATCCCTGATCGCCGTCATTTTCTCAATTGCTGCCTGCAATAGCGATTACGTTCCAAAACCCCGTGGCTATTATAAAGTTCCTTTGCCTCAACACCAGTACCAGGTTTTTGACAAGCCCGGCTACCCTTACACATTCGAATATCCGGTTTATGCGACGGTAGTTCAGGATACAACATTTTTTGAGGAAAAGCCCGACAATCCTTACTGGATAAATATCGACTTTCCCCAATTCAACAGCCGTATCTATGTTAGCTATAACCAGATTGGCAAACAAAGCTTCGACCGGTTGCGCGACGATGCATATAAAATGACCTACAAGCACACACTGAAAGCTACATCCATTGAAGATTCACTTATCGAAACTCCGCAGGGAATAAAGGGTGTATTCTTTAACGTAGGCGGCAATGCCGCTACCGGCCGGCAATTCTTTCTCTCCGACACCTCAAAGCATTTCCTTCGTGGCGCATTGTATTTTGATGCAACGCCAAATGAGGATTCGCTGAGTATTGTAAACGCTTTCCTGGAGCAGGATATGAAGCATCTCATCAATACCTTTAGGTGGAAATAATTTAACTTGCACCAAAATTCCGCACGTGATTGAAATCGGTAAGGTTCTGGTTAGCGACCAGGTGATTGAAGAGCAATTTGTTTGTGATCTTTCCAAATGCAAAGGTGGTTGTTGTGAAGATGGCGACGCAGGCGCGCCTCTGACAAAAGAAGAACTGCGTATGATAGACCGCATCTATCAAACCGTGAAACCTTACATGACACCCGAAGGCATTGAAGAAGTTGAGCGGACCGGTAAATATCTGTACGATGTTGAATTCGGTTGGGTTACTCCCACCATCAACGGAAAAATTTGCGCATATGGTTTCCGCGATGAAAACGGGGTGATCAAGTGCAGTTTTGAACAGGCTTATTATGATGGTAAGACCGAATGGAAAAAACCCATCAGCTGTCATT
The DNA here is from genome assembly GCA_036402175.1 of Chitinophagaceae bacterium. GTDB lineage: Bacteria > Bacteroidota > Bacteroidia > Chitinophagales > Chitinophagaceae > DASPKM01. The sequence continues at coordinate 9,278 of DASWTK010000117.1, forward strand.
TATTCCCCATAAAGACTACAAAGACCAAAGTATATGAGATGGTGAACTATGAACCTCGCCCATCTCTTTGCAGTGCGGCCTGCAGCATGGGAAAAAAACTAAAAGTTCCCGTATATCAATTCCTCCGGGAGGCGCTTATCCGCAAATACGGAGAAGATTTCTACGAAGCGCTCGACCAGGTTGCCATCAGGTACTTCGACAGGAAAGCAAAGGTCAAATAGCCATTCGTTAAAGTATTTACAAAGCCCGTCTTCGTGTATGCATTGCTGCGGAGCGTTGCATCCTATTCAGGATTGTTCACCAAAACCTGAGTTATGAAGCACCTATTCTTCTTCCTGGGCCTTATGGCCCCCGTGTTGTTATTCTCACAGGAATACAGCTACCGCACATTGGATCTGAACCTGAACGATGAAGCAAAGATCAAATCCCTCACCTATAAGAACCTCCGGTTATATCCGATAAAAGCCAGATCTACCCTCAAGGAACAAACGAAGAATTTTGCCAGGTACACTTCTTTGAAGGAAGCGCTTGATCAGAAGAAGATCCGCATTTCCGAAAAGGATGGTAAGGGTGAAGGCGCGGAAGTGAATACGCTTTATGCGCAGAACACTTCTTCAGACACCTTATTCCTCATGGCAGGTGAAGTGGTGCAGGGAGGCAAGCAGGACAGGGTAATAGGAGAAGACGTGGTGATACCGCCGAAAAGCGCAAAGGTAAAGCTGCCGGTTTTTTGCGTGGAGCAGGGGCGATGGTCGAATGCACGTAACAACAATAGCAATCAGTTCAATAATTATTATGCAGTAAGCGGCCTTTCTGTACGCAAGGCTGTGGAAGTTGATAAAAACCAGTCAAAGGTTTGGGAAAAAGTTGCGGATGGTAACAGTAAGAATAAAGTAGTTACCACTACCGGCGCATATACTGCGCTGAAGTCGGCCGGCGACTATCAGAAAACAGAAAAGGAATATTTCAACCTCCTTCAGCCCCGGCTTGCAGCCGAAAAAGACGTAGTTGGAGTAATTGTAGTCAGCGGAAATAAGGTGATTGGCTGTGAGATATTCGCTACGGAACAATTATTCAGAAAATCTGCCGACAATCTGCTTACCTCTTACATACATGAAGCAGTCACCAACGGAAAACCTGTGACTATAACTGAGATCACGGTAAAGAAATACATGGACGATCTGCTGGTAAACCAGGCAGACCAGGAAAAAAAGATCAAATCAAAGGGAAAGGTGTTTGTTTCGGAGGGGAAGAAGTTGCATATAGCGATGTATGAGTAAATATCTCTGTGGACAGGTGTTACAGACGCGGGTCATCATGAAAATGATGCCCGCTTTTTTTGTGGCGTATTCCTGTATTTTTGTGACATGCCTGATAAAGCTTCCACCTTCATAGCCAAAAGCACCGTAAAGGCCGCAGACCTGGATCACCGGCGCAAGATCAACTTCAATATCGGGAAGTACAATGCCGTTGTTCCGCAGGGTAAGGAGCAGTTTTTTGATATTGAGCTTGCACGAAAAAGGGCAAAGAATATAAAGTGGAAGTCTCTCGAGTTATTAGATAATCAACTGGAAGACTTTGAAACCAATATCATGAAGCGGGGCGCAAAAGTGATCTGGGCCGAGGACGCGAAGCAGGCATTGGAAGAAGTAAGAAAGATATGCCTGGAAAAGAACTGCAGGACCATTGTCAAGAGTAAAAGCATGGTGACCGAGGAGATCAAGCTCAATGATTTCCTTCACGAACAGGGCATCGAGAGCGTTGAAACCGACCTGGGTGAATATATTCAGCAACTTGATAATGAGCCTCCATATCACATCGTAACACCAGCCATGCACAAAAGCAAGGAAGACGTTGCGAAACTGTTCGAGGAAAAATTACATACACCGCCAAACCTGTCGCCCGAAGAGCTGACGCTTGTAGCGCGCGAGAAACTTCGTGAGAAATACGTGCAGGCTGAGATAGGCATCACAGGAGCGAATTTTCTTATTGCCGATACCGGCGCGATTGCGGTTACCGAGAATGAAGGCAATGCACGGCTTAGCTGCGCATTTCCCAAAACACATATCGTTATTGCGGGAATTGAAAAGATCATTCCTTCGTTAACCGACCTTGCTCTTTTCTGGCCTTTGCTCGCAACTTATGGAACCGGCCAGCGTATAACGGTTTATAATTCTATTATTACCGGTCCAAGACAAGCGGGTGAAAAAGACGGTCCCGAAGAAATGTATGTGATCCTGCTCGACAACGGACGTACCAATATACTGGCCAGTCCCCGCAACCGTGAGAGCCTGTATTGCATCCGGTGCGGAGCATGCCTGAATGCCTGTCCTGTTTACAAAAATATCGGTGGTCATGCTTATGGGACAACCTACAGCGGACCTATCGGCGCAGTGATAACTCCCCATTTACGTGAGCTGGGCGAATGGAAACACCTTAGTTATGCATCGTCGCTCTGCGGCAACTGTACAGAAGTTTGCGCGGTAAAGATCAACCTGCACGAATTATTACTGGAGAACAGGTATGAAGCGGTTGAAAGCGGATCGCGCGATCTGTCGGAAAAAATTGGCTGGAGCCTTTGGAAGCGGGGAATGCTTAACCGCAAATGGATGAATGTGGGAAACAAAAAAATGAAAGAGTGGGTGGTCAACTCACTCGTGAAAGGATGGACAGCCCACAGGGGGAAAATGATCTTTCCTTCAAAAAGCTTCAACGAACAATGGAAGGAGAGAAAGAATCCTTCCTGATGCTTCTCTTCTCGAAAAATATTACCAACCGTCTGCGTTATGTCTCCGGCTTCATTGGCAGGCAGATCACCAATGCGCCATTATTGCTTACGAGTGATCCGTTGGAATTTCAGAATTACCAGGGAGTCAGGATCAATTATTCCGATGATATGACGGATGAAAAAGCATTCCGCCTTTCTCCGCATTCATTATTGTTTGAACAGGATGTGCGACCTCAGCAGATCGAATGTTTCGATTACAATAAGCACAAAGCATTTTTCAGAACGAAGGGTGACTTTGAATTTGATGTATTCGCCGCAGTATTTTACCTGATCTCCCGTTACGAAGAATACCTTCCGCACCGGAAAGATGATTATGGCCGGTACGACCATACGGAGTCGCTTGCTTTCAAAGAACATTTTCTGCACCTGCCTCTTGTCAATTTATGGCTTGAGGATTTTAAAGCCGCGATCAACCGTGTTTATCCGGAGATGATATTTCACCGGCACAATTTCAAGTACATTCCTACTTACGATATCGACATTGCGTGGAGTTACCGGTACAAAGGGTTTGTACGCAATTTCGGCGGAGCGGTTCGTTCAATTATGGGGAATGATTGGTCAGGTTTCAAAGAAAGGATAGCGGTTCTGCGCAAAAAGCGTAAGGACCCGTTTGATTCTTACGAATGGCTCGATGCACTTCATCTTTATTGCGGTTTGCGGCCGTATTATTTTTTCCTTTTAGCTGAACGCGGCAGCAAATACGATAAAAATATTCCTCCATCAAAGAAGGCGATGCAGGAACTGATAGCTTACCATTCAGAAAAAGGAACAGTAGGCATTCACCCAAGCTGGCAAAGTACAGATGACCCAAGGCTGCTGAAACAGGAAATAGGCTGGCTTGAATTCATCACCGGCAATTCAATCAAACACAGCCGGCAGCATTTCATCAGGCTCACACTTCCTGAAACATACCGCAGGTTGATCGGCGCGGGCATCGAAAGGGATTTTTCAATGGGCTATGGAACAACAAATGGATTCAGAGCATCGGTAGCATCTTCTTTTAACTGGTTCGATCTTGAAAAGGATGAAGCTACGGATCTTGTAATTTTCCCATTTTGTTTTATGGACGCGAATTCTTTTTATGAACAGAAACTTGTTCCGCACCAGGCATTGGCGGAAATGATGCGTTATTATCAATGCGTGAGGCAGGTAAATGGAATGATGATAACGATCTGGCACAATAACTTCCTGGGAACGGCTCCCATGTTCAAAGGCTGGCGCGAAGCATATGAGATCTTCCTGAAAGAAGAGGTTTACTGGGACCGTTAATGAACAGATGATTGTTTCTTTCTGAAAGCTTCATTTACAATATAAACTCCCGCTAAAGTAATGGCGCCGCCGATGGCGATGTAGAGCGTGAATTCTTCATTGAAGAATAGCGATCCGATAAGCACCGCTACTACCGGATTGATATATGCGTAAATGGAAACCTGGCCCGTTGGCAGTTTCTGCAGCGCATACAGATAAGCGACGAATGAGATCACTGATCCAAAGACAACAAGGTAGCCGATAGACGCCCACGCCTGCCAGGGAATAGCGCTGAATGGAACATTGTAGCCCGTGACGGCAGAAAGGCCGTAAAGCACAATTCCTGAGATCACCATCTGTAATCCCAGGCTGAAATACGGATTGAATTCAACGGCCTGCTTTTTCGTGTATAATGTACCGAACGCCCATGACCAGGTAGCTCCAAGGGAAAGCAGAATTCCGAACCTGAAATCACTGTTGAAAAAATCTTCGAGGTGGTCATAAAAGATCACGCAAACTCCTGTGAAACCCATCAGTAATCCTATCACTGCTCTGCCAGGCATTTGAGATTTGGCGCTGAAAAGTCCTATAATTACGATCCACAATGGAAATATGGCTCCGATGATGGCGCCCAGTCCGGCTGAAATATATTTAACGCCCCAGGTAGAAAGACCATTGCTCAGAATGAAGTTCAGAAACGCAAGTACAAGCACGGGTCCCCATTCCTTTCCTCTCGGAAACGCACGACCTTTGCCGATAAAGAAAATTACGTAGATAATTCCTCCGAGGAACTGTCGTATTCCCGCCATTTGCAGTGCGGGCATGTAGGTTACCCCCTGTTTTGAAGCGATCCATGTAGTGCCCCAGAAAAAGCAAACCATTGCAAGCGCAAACAGTGCTTTTCTCTTTTTACTGACTCCTTCATTGGGCATTCCCTGGGCTGTATTCTAATGTTTAAAATGTCGTTGTTCTGTTATCACCATGGCAAGATTGTGCTGCTGGCAATACTCAATCGAATCTTTATCACGAATGGACCCGCCTGGCTGAATGAACGCGGTGATCCCCGCTTCGTGACCTAACTGAACACAATCGTTGAATGGAAAAAATGCATCGCTGGCCATAACCGCTCCATTCAGGTCGAAATTGAATTGTCTTGATTTTTCAATCGCCTGCCGCAATGCATCTATTCTGCTGGTTTGACCGCATCCTTTGCCTCCCAGTTGTTTGTTTTTTACAAGCGCGATGGCATTACTTTTCAGATGCTTGCAAACAATATTCGCAAAAATGAGGTCTTCTTTTTCAGACTCAGAAGTTGAACGCCCGCCGGTTTCTTTCCAGTCGGTATAATTACCTGTATCTGAAGTCTGAGAAAGCACGCCGTTCAACAGTGAACGGAACTGATCGCGCTTTTCAACCTGCTTTTTCTGACGAAGCAGGATGCGGTTCTTTTTCTGCTGCAGTATTGACAGCGCCTCGGGATCGAAAGAAGGTGCGGTCAGTACTTCGAAAAATATTTCATTGATGGCGTTCGCGGTAGCTACGTCAATATTGCCGTTACAGATCAGTACACCTCCGAAAGCGCTTTCCGGATCACCGGCAAGCGCAGCCTTCCATGCATCGATAGTGCTGTTCCTTGATGAAATGCCACAAACATTGGTATGTTTGATGATGGCGAAGGTGATCTCATTTCCGGGAGGTTGCTGAGAAAACTCGCTTATCAGTTGCATGGCCGCGTCAAGATCTACCAGGTTGTTATAAGAAAGTTCTTTACCGTTTAATTGATCGAACAGCTCATCGGCCTTTCCATAAAATACCGCTTTCTGATGCGGGTTCTCACCGTACCGGAGAAACTTGGGATTGGTTACCGATTCCAGGAAATAAGAAGGCGAATCGGGATTAAAGAATTTTGCTATCGCCACGTCGTAATGCGCGCAGATCTCAAATGCTTTTGCCGCGAAATTTTTTCGCTGTTCAATTGTTGTTTCTCCCGATTGTTCTGAAAGTATCTTTTCGAGACTTGCATAATCTGCTTTTGCAGCAATCACAACTACGT
>DASWTK010000118.1:0-3404 GCA_036402175.1 Chitinophagaceae bacterium
ATTTCAAAACGAGGGAAGAAGCGGAAGACTACAGGAAGGAACTGGCGGTTGACTTTCCTACGGGATTGTATGTTATTAAGGATATTATTGAGACAAAACCAGAGAAATAAGAATTAGCCAATTAAGCCCATAAGCAAATAAGCCAATTGGGTTTAGCAGATTTGCAAATAAGCTAATTATACAATTCAGATAAATTCCTGTAGGTACCTGCGGAACTCAGCGTCCAAAATTTGCTGATTGGCTTATTGGCTTAATTGGCTAATTCTCCTCCGATCGATACCTTCGCACCATGCTGCAGCAGTCCATCAAACAATTAGCCAGCAAATACGCTGATGAATTCATTGCAATTCGCAGACACCTTCACGCACATCCTGAACTGAGCTACCAGGAATATGAAACCGCGGGATTTGTTCGTACACAACTGAACAACCTGGGAATTCAGAACCGCACAATGGCCGAAACCGGTGTGATCGGCATCATCGAGGGAAAAAATCCACAAAGCCGTGTCATTGCGCTCCGGGCAGATATGGATGCCCTTCCAATTAAAGAAGAAAATCAGGTTGATTATAAATCAAAAAATGAAGGGGTGATGCACGCTTGTGGACATGATGTACATACCACTTGTTTACTGGGTGCAGCCAAGATCCTTCACCAGCTAAGAAATGACTGGCAGGGCACTATCAAACTGATCTTCCAGCCAGGCGAAGAGCGTAATCCCGGTGGCGCCAGCATCCTGATCAAAGAAGGGGTCCTGAAAGATCCGAGTCCGCAGGCGATCTTCGGATTACACGTACATCCTCAGCTGGAGGTTGGCAAATTCAGTTTTCGGGGAGGTAAAGTTATGGCCAGCGCAGATGAGATCTATATTACTCTAAAAGGTCCCGGCGGCCATGCAGCTGCTCCGCACTTAACGGTCGATACGGTATTGATCGCATCACACCTTGTGATCGCGTTGCAACAGATCATCAGCCGTAATAAAGATCCGTTCACGCCTTCTGTTCTTTCGATCTGCTCATTCCAGGGTGGTTATACAACCAATGTAATTCCATCGGAAGTAAAGTTGATGGGAACCTTCCGGGCGCTTGATGAAAAGTGGCGGTTCGCCGCGCATGACCTTATCCGAAAGCAGTGCAACGAAATCGCACGCAGTATGGGAGCTGAAATAGATGTTCATATCGATGTTGGATATCCCGCGGTTTATAATAACGAAGTATTGAACGACAAAGCGCGCGCGCAGGCAACGCTCTTTGTTGAAAGCGACAGGATACAGGAGACCGAAGTGCGTATGGGAGCTGAAGATTTTGGTTATTATTCACAGGTGATACCGGGATGTTTCTTCAGGTTGGGCGTTGGCAATAAGGAAAAAGGAATTGTTTCCGGCGTTCATACTCCAACATTCAATATTGATGAGTCGGCAATTGAAGAAGGTATGGGCATGATGGCCTGGCTGGGTGCAACCGTTGAACCCTAACGTGAATAAAAAAACCCCGTCTCTCAGAGACAGGGTTCTATGATGATCATTTATTAATTCTTCTATAATTTCCTTAATCTTCTCGCGTCAACAGCGCCTTTGAACTCAGGCTCAGAAAGTATGCTGTTGCTTTTATCTACTACTGGATTCGGCTGGTAAGTGTCGGCTGACTGAATACGGAATGTTCCGGTTCCAATATGCTTGAGCACGCTTGCCAGTGAAGCTTCGTTGACATCACCCCAATCTTTATCAAGTCCGTCTGCAACAACATTATCCAATGTCATTCCACCGAAATAATTTCCTTCTCCGTTTTTATTGGTCGACCGGAAGGAAACCGGGAATACATACCATTCACCAACAGGATAAGGGAAGTATCCAACAGGTTTGCCGTATGTTTTTGACGGTCCTACCAACTTCACGTCTACAACAGGCCTCAGGTTATTGATGAGCAGTTCGCTGGCCGATGCTGTATTGCTGCTTACAATGAAATAAACGCGGTCAGGATTAACTGAACCCAGTTTACTGAAAACAGTTGATTCATTGAAGTAAGGCGCATATTTATCGTTAAACGATTGTGTCATCATCAAAGACCCACTCGAGGTGCTTTTCACCAGGTAGTTGGCGAGCTTGTGTTGCATTGAAACATAACCGCCACCGTTGTAGCGAAGGTCAACCACAACTTCTGAAACATTCTGCTGCGCGAATTTTGAAAACACCTGCTGGAATTTATTATAAACAGCGGTAGTATCTCCGAGGAATGAATTGAACACCAGGTATCCAACATTCTTTGATCCAACGGTATAAACCGAATCGAGGAAAACGGGATTTTCCTGGTAAGCGGCTGCTACCAGTGGAATATCAACTGTACTGCCATCCGGCTTCTGGAAAGTGAATGTGCTGTTGGGGCTGTTCCAAACCGCCTGCACGATGAATTCCGCGTTGCTGGTGGTCATGTTCGTATTGCCGTTGATCTTTGTGATCCTCCAGCCTCTTTTTATTCCGGCAACACCCGCGGGTGAGGTTTTTTCAACATACTTCACTCTCAGATCGCCTTCAACCCTGAAAAATACACTCAGTCCAAAGTCCAGCGCATTACCTGAGCTCACGTCATCCCAGTCCTTTTGTTTGTAGGCAAAGCTCCAAACATCAACGGGATTAGTAAATCCAGGTTCCTTGCTGTATGTCCTGATCGCTTCCATTATTTTGTTAGGATCGGCATATGATCTTGCATTGAAGTTGGTGGGGATCTGGGTGTACCAGAGGTACAGTTCCCTTGCAACCAGCAATGCTGAGTCTTTTATTTTGTCGGCCTGACTGGTAGTTGGAGGGGGCTCGGTGGTATCACCGCCTTTGTTCTTCTTACACGCTGTAAGCACGGCCAACCCCATCACGAAGGCAAGCATTAACTTGTAGTTCACGGATCGCATGATTATTAAGTGGTTTTTTAGTTGAAATGTAAATGAGTTTTCGGTTTTGGGTTTCGGGTTTTGAGTTTCCGGTTTTGGGTTTTCCAAATACGTAGGTGCAAGTTAAATTACGTAGTTGGTAATGTTTGGGTTTGCTGGTTAAAAATAAGCTAAGGCGTGGAGATTTCATACTCCTCTTAAGCAATTGAATATCTTAACTATCAGATCTAATATTTTAACGATACGATTTGACGCTTTTCCAACAAAACTCAATGGGACTGCCACTTAATTCAACCATTCTCACAGTCCACAAACCCAACCCGAAACTCGCAACTTGAAACCCGAAACCCAAAACCCGAAACCCGAAACCCGAAACCCAAAACTCAAAACCCTAAACCCGTAACTCGAAATTCGTACCTTGCGTCCTTATCCGAAATATGCAAAAAAAACTGCGTCGTGAACAAGCCCTTGAGTACCATTCGAAAGGGAGACCTGGAAAAATAGAAGTCGTTCCCACCAAAGAAGCA
>DASWTK010000119.1:0-34331 GCA_036402175.1 Chitinophagaceae bacterium
TCTTGATTTTTCAATCGCCTGCCGCAATGCATCTATTCTGCTGGTTTGTCCGCATCCTTTCCCCCCCAGTTGTTTGTTTTTTACAATCGCGATGGCATTACTTTTCAGATGCTTGCAAACAATGTTCGCAAAAATGAGGTCTTCTTTTTCTGACTCAGATGTTGAACGCCCGCCGGTTTCTTTCCAGTCGGTATAATTACCTGTATCTGAAGTCTGAGAAAGCACGCCGTTCAACAGTGAACGAAACTGATCGCGCTTTTCAACCTGCTTTTTTTGACGAAGCAGGATGCGGTTCTTTTTCTGCTGCAGTATTGTCAGCGCCTCGGGATCGAAAGAAGGAGCGGTCAGTACTTCGAAAAATATTTCATTGATGGCGTTCGCGGTAGCCACGTCAATATTGCCGTTACAGATCAGTACACCTCCGAAAGCGCTTTCCGGATCTCCGGCAAGCGCGGCTTTCCATGCATCGATAGTGCTGTTCCTTGATGAAATGCCACAAACATTGGTATGTTTGATGATGGCGAAGGTGATCTCATTTCCGGGAGGTTGCTGAGAGAACTCGCTTATCAGTTGCATGGCCGCGTCAAGGTCCACCAGGTTGTTATAAGAAAGTTCTTTACCGTTTAATTGATCGAACAGCTCATCGGCCTTTCCATAAAATACCGCTTTCTGATGCGGATTCTCACCGTACCGGAGAAACTTGGGATTGGTTACCGATTCCAGGAAATAAGAAGGCGAATCGGGATTAAAGAATTTTGCTATCGCTACGTCGTAATGCGCGCAGATCTCAAATGCTTTTGCCGCGAAATGTTTTCGTTGTTCAAGTGTTGTTTCTCCCGATTGTTCTGTAAGTATCTTTTCGAGACTGGCATAATCTGCTTTTGCAGCAATCACAACTACGTCTTTAAAATTCTTGGCAGCGCCCCGGATCATGGATGGGCCGCCAATATCTATCTTCTCAATGATCGCCTTTTCATCGGTTGTGGAGGCAACAGTTTCTTCGAAAGGATAAAGGTCAACAATTACCAGGTCCAGTTCCGGGATATCATACTGCTGCATTTCCTGTACATCGGTCTGGTTATCGCGCCTTCCCAGGATGCCGCCAAAAACGGCAGGGTGTAAAGTTTTTACTCTTCCGCCAAGGATGGAAGGGTAGGTGGTAAGCTTTTCGACCGGAATTACAGGCACTTCAAGTTTTTCGATGAATTGCTGTGTACCGCCTGTGCTGTAGATTGCAATATCCAGCTTGTGTAATTGCCTGACAATATTCTCCAGGCCGTCTTTGTAAAAAACAGAAATGAGCGCAGATCTGATCTTTTTATTCATAAAAAATTCTTGAAAGGCAGGCAAAAAGAAGGCGCAAACCTACGATAAATTGGGAAATCGGGCTTTTGCTGATCTGTACTTTTTAATTTCGAAAAGCTGTTCAGCGAATATTTAAAATAAATGCTCCCTTTTCCGAAACATCGTGAAATGCAAATCCCTGCGCTTCGCATTCCTGCTTCCATTTGGTTATTTTATGCCTTGAGTTGCTGCCAGTTGCAACTACATGAATAGTTGATGCGGGTTTTATCGCGTGTTTAAAAGAGAATGATGGGTTGTTGGATAATATGATCACGTCCGGCAGCTGCAATGGTTTAAACTGCACGAAGGCGGGGTCTGCAATTAATACAAGGATGTTACCAAAACGGAACAATGGCAACCTGCCGGTAAGACGGGGCAGGGATCGGGCCTGGGAAACGCGATGCAGTGTGCGGGATGGTTCGAGATGAAAGTTGCGAATGAACTGGTCGTGCTGAACCATCTGATCGCCTGCATAATAAAAGTATCGGCCGTTTATAAAATCTATCGTTGTCTTTTGCGGCACATTGTAAACGATCAGTTTGCGCTGCTGTTTTGCCGCGATGAATGAAGCGGAACGAAGACACATGAATAATGACACGCTGACCAATGCAACTATCATTGCGGGTTTACTTTTCTGCATCAGCCACAATGCCACTGCGGTAATTATTATAAGAAGCAGTGCTGCCTGGCAAACATTGAGCTGAAGGTGCGACCAACTGGCAAATGGCAGGGCATTGATATGTTTTATAAAATCGTTCATGAGACCGATGAGAAAGTTCAGTGCCTTGCCTGTTAACCTGGCGAGGACAGGCGCAAAGGAAATGATGCATAAAAGGATCTCACCAATCAGCAACAGGCCCGATAAGGGAACAGCTATCATATTGGCCGGTAAAAAAAGGTTGGGAAACTGGTGAAAATGATAGAGACTGAATGGAAGCGTTAGCAATTGGGCGGATAATGTTACCGCATTCAGCTTCCAGACAGCATCCAGTATTTTATTCCGGAAATAAACCAGGTTATAAATGGGCCTGAAAAAGATCACAATGCTCAGGACGGCGGCATAGGATAATTGAAACCCTGCATCCCACAGCCAGAATGGGTTCCAGCATAAAAGCAAAAAGGCTGAAGCGGCGAGGTTATTGTAGATGTGATTTCTTTTATGGAAAAATTCACCGGTTGATATGAAACTGAACATAACTGCAGAGCGGAGGACCGAAGGTCCTGCTCCGGCGATCAGTGAAAAAATCCAGATGCCTGAAAGGATCAGCAGGAAAACAAACCATTTCATTCCCGGTTTTTTTTTCAATGGTCCCATCACCAGGCTTAGCAACCAATAAATAATACCAAGGTGCATACCCGAAACTGCAATGATGTGGATCACACCTGTATTAGCATACGATTGAGCGAGATTTTTGTCCAGGTCATCTTTGTAACCTATTAGCAAGGCTTCTGCGAGTCCCCTTTCCTGTTTTCCTTTTATGTAGGTGGTGAGTATATTCAGGACTTGCTGTCTGACCGAAAATATGACCGATTTCAGACCCCGTGTTTCTCCGGTACCTGCGACAATGAAATCCCCGGGTTTCAGATATACCTGGTAGGCGATTTGGTTAAAGATGCAATAACGCTGGTAGTTGAACGAACCCGGGTTGCCCGAGTTTTTTACGGGGATCAATCGTTTATTTATAATGATAGTTGAACCGTAACTTAATTCCGTGTATTTCACCTGCCTGCTGAAATAGAGTATGATATTCCCGTTTACAGACACGATCGAATCGTTCATATAAAGCTGGTGTACCGAAGCAACGGCTTTGAAAGATTTACTTTTTGAGGCCAGTGGTTCCTGCAGAACGGCTTTTATTTTTCCTTCTTCTTTGTAATGATTGCCAAGCCAGGTTGATGTATGGGCGGGCTGATTATGATAAGTGATCATTGAACCTGTGCACATCAATGCCAGGTTGAGCGTTAATCCGGTTATCCATTGTAATCTGAAGCGGGTAGCAATGGATACATTCTGAATGACGACCAATGACAGTGCAGTAACTATTAACGCTATTATTATAAACGGAAGTGAAAAATCAAGATACCATTGGAGCAGGATGCCGGTGATGAAAGGAGGCAGAAGACGCAGGAAAGGAGCTTCTTTCCAGATTGGGACAATAGATAAGGTCATACCGGATTGAAACGATGGATAAGGGCATAAAGAAAAGTTACAGCGTTTTAGACTGTAACTTATAACCAGGATAAGGTTTTCTGGTTAATGGAAAATTTTTTTTGCTTGTATTTTGGAGAAGGTTGTTATCTCAATGTGGTTCCGGAAGATCTTTACCTGGATTTTAAAAACGGGATCAGAACCGGATTTGAAAAGTAATTTGCATCATTCTTCTTTATTTCCCGATTTTTCAATTGCATTTTAATTACGGTTTTTAACCCGTCTTTTCACCTGCAAATGACCCCGTATTTATACGGGGATAGAATATCCGTATTAACCACGTTTTTTTAAGTTTTTTTACCGGTTTTTTTTGCCATTTTTTATCACGACTGATTGAATCACTAAATTTTATAAATAATATTAATTTATAATTAATTGAGTCATATTTTCTTGCGTCTAACCATCTTCTGAGCTTCAGAATAGTTTTACGGAGACATTCAAATTTTAATAACCGTAAACTCAAAGGCGATGATTACGACTGAGAAAAAATCCTTACAAGTAGGAAAATATGTAAATACATCCCATGTAGATACAGTGATCCGGACTTACAAACAGGAAAGGTGGGTGCATAATTCTGATCGCATTGGTAAGGAAGATTCTTTAAGCGCGTGGTATAGTGTTGAAGAACTGGAAGAATTCATGGAAACAATCAAACAGCACGGTGCAGATGGTATAAAGATCTATTTCGGGGCGTATCCTGATAATTATACTGAAGTTCCCGAATACGCAGGCAGGCAAACGGTTGTACTGGTTGCTACGAAAAGAAAGCAATCCGGCAATGGCGGAATGATAGACAAGGATATTTATACCAATACAGAAAAGGGAAGTCAGATCCTTGCATATAACATGAGTAAATTATGCCCTCCGTTCTGCGGCGGAACACGGGATGATGATGCTGACTGGGATGGCCTTGGCATTACCATCGTTGATCGTAAAGAAAAAGGATTAACCGTTATTTAACCAATAAACCGAGCGTCACATTTATCCTGGAAGCCTCCCGTTGGGAGGCTTTTATTTTTAAATATTATACCGAATGGAGTTAATTTAACAGCAAATGCAGGTACCACTCCAATATTACTTCATCGCCCTCAGTGCACTGGCAGGATTCCTGGCGCTGATGCAAAAGGGAATAAACAGGTCGTTATGGATATTCCCATTTTTCCTGGTGTTCACGCTGATAATCGAATTGATCGGACTTCACATGAGCAACGCGAATATTCACAATGCTGACCTTTATAATTTCTTTTCTTTGGCTGCTTTCACTTTCTATATGTACCTGCTGATGCAGGTTGTTTATTCGGCCAGGGCTAGAAGAATTATATTGTATACCATGACCGCCTATGTTGTTATTTCGCTTGTTAATATTCTCTTTATTCAGAAGATCAACACTTTTCATACACTAACCTATTCCATTGGTTGTTTCCTGATAGTAGTGATATCCATGTATTATTTTTACGAGCTGCTGCAGGTGCCGCGTTCAATTAACCTGAAACGCGAGCCGGCCTTCTGGATAGTAGCCGGTTTGTTGTTCTTTTACATCTGTACCCTGCCAATATTGGGTGTGGCGAATTATTTATTTTCGTTTCCGTCGGTAATTGCCAGGAGCCTGGAACAGATAATAACAATCCTGAACATTTTACTATATTCACTTTTTACCATCGCTTTTTTATGCCGGATAAGTTTCAGGAGGTCTATGTTGTAATTGTGATTGGGATAACCCTGGCATTGTTGCTGGTAGGGTTCATCCTGACCATCCTGTTTTTGTACCAGCGTCGTCAACACAGGCAGGAGCAGGAACTTACAAAAATGAAGGACCTGTACGACCGTGAATTGCTTCAGTCCCAACTCGAGATCAAAGAGGCTACATTAAAAACAATTGCACAGGAGCTTCACGACAACATAGGCCAGATGTTAACCGTGGTTAAATTCTCACTCGCCGGAATACGCCTGGTTCCCCATGATCCGAACTTTGAAACCATACAGGAATCAAAACAAATGCTGAATAAAGCGATATATGACCTTTCGGATCTTACAAAAAGCATGCATACCGACAGAATAGCACAAATAGGATTGGTGGAAGCAATCCGTTTTGAAATGGAAATGCTGGCTAAAATGAAACTTTTTGAAACTTCATTTACATTATCGCAGGGCACCTATCATTTTGACGCGCAAAAAGAAATATTTCTCTTTCGTATTTTCCAGGAGATCCTTAATAATACCATTAAACACTCCAAAGCTTCAAGGGTTGACGTATCTGTGTTATGTTCGGAGGACGACAGGTTCAGCTTCATTGTCAAAGATGACGGACTGGGATTCGACGTGCAGGAAAAACAGCATAGCGGTTCACGCGTTGCCGGTGTGGGTTTGAAAAGTATGGTAAACAGGGCGAAACTTATTGGCGCGGTTGTGAATATAGAAAGTGAGCCGGGAAAAGGAACTTCTGTTGAGGTACAGTTACCTTTGCAAAAAGAACAATTGTTGCATGAATGGCACTAACATCTAGAAAAATTCAGGTTGGCGTAGCTGATGATCACGTTCTCCTTCGAAGAGCATTGGCAAAACTCATCGGCTCATTTGAGAACTATTCTGTTTTATTTGAAGCAGACAACGGGAAGGAAGTTAAAGCAAAACTTACCCAGCATATCATTCCGGACATTGTTTTACTGGATGTGAATATGCCGGATATGGACGGGTTTGAAACCGCACGCTGGATCTATTCGAATCACCCGCAGGTCAAGATCCTTGCGCTTTCCATGTTCAGCGATGAAAACACGATCATCAAAATGCTGCGGTTTGGAGCAAAGGGTTTCATTTTGAAAAGCGTGGATCCGGAGAAGTTGAAGGAAGCGCTGGATTCAGTTATGGAAAAGGATTTCTATTTGTCTGATTTTATTTCTGAAAAAATTCTGAGTGGCCTGCACAAGAATGTTGACATACAGGAAGAAGCTGTGTCACTTACCGCAAAAGAAAAAGAATTCCTTCGGTTCGTTTGTTCTGAAATGACCTATAAGGATATAGCGGAAAAAATGTTCGTGAGTCATCGAACCGTGGATGATTACCGCAATTCCCTGTTTGAGAAATTAAAAGTGCGAAGCCGTGTGGGCCTTGTGATGTACGCTATCAAACACCACCTCGTGGAACTATGATCTACGAAAGCAATTTCATCGCATACGCGATCTGACCGGTGTGATAAACATCATGCTGCAACAACCCGCTCAACAGGTAATGGAAGTTATACTTTCGTTCGCCTACCGGTTGTGAAAGAATTGAATCATCTGTTTCATTCAGTATAGAAATAAGTCGCCGCTGACTTTCCTCCAGTAATTGCAATCCCAGTTCCCAGGTTTGAAAGCTGGTCAGGTCCAGGGTTCTCCAGTCATTCACATCAAAATACTTTGAGTCCTTTCCTTCTTCGGGCTTTATTCTTGTTATGGTGAAGTCGCGCCAGTTGGCCATATGATAGATCAGTTCCGCGATGCTGTGTGAAGCGGGATTGGGTTTCTTCAATCCGATCTCCGGCGTTACCTCGCCAAGCAGTGATCTGATGGATCTCCCATGCCATGGTTTACCATTATAATTGTCGTTCAATGCAACTATGAATTGCCTGATCTGGGTATTCATACTGATTGGTTTTGTAAACCTGCATCCTTACTTACTCAGGTGCATGCTTCTTTCCTTATACAGTTGCCTGAAATAAGGATCGCGCAGGTCTTTGATGAAACGGATCGCTTCTCCGGTAGATTTCATTTCCGGTCCCAGTTCACGGCTGACTCCCGGGAATTTTTCAAAACTGAATACTGGTTCCTTGATGGCGTATCCTTTCAGTCGCTTCACGAATTTGAAATCACGCAGTCTGTTCTTGCCCATCATCACTTTCGTAGCAATGTTCAGATAGGGAATCTGGTAAGCTTTTGCAATGAATGGTGTTGTGCGCGAAGCGCGTGGGTTGGCTTCAATCACGTAAACCTTGCCATCTTTGATCGCGAACTGAATATTGATCAGCCCTTTGATGTTGAGGCGGAATGCAATGCGTCTTGCGTATTCTTCCATCGTTTCAACTACCAGGGGCGACAAGTTGAACTGAGGTAGTACTGCATTGCTATCGCCACTATGTATACCTGCGGGTTCTATGTGTTCCATTACTCCCATCACATGAAATTCCTCTCCATCGCAGATCCCGTCAATTTCAGCTTCCTGGCACCGGTCCAGGAAATGATCGATAAGGATCTTATTACCGGGAATGTGTTTAAGCAGGCTTATTACCGCTTTTTCCAGTTCATCATCGTTAATTACGATCCGCATTCTTTGTCCGCCAAGTACATAACTTGGACGCACCAGCACCGGATATCCAACTTTGTGCGCAACTTCAACAGCCTGGTCAACCGAGAAAGCGGTTCCATATTCAGGATAAGGAATGTTCAATTCCTTCAGCATGTCGCTGAATCGCCCGCGGTCTTCGGCTATATCCATATTATCATAAGAAGTTCCGATGATCGGAATGCCTTTATTGTGCAGGCGCTCGGCCAGCTTAAGCGCGGTTTGTCCGCCCAGCTGTACAATCACCCCATCTGGTTTTTCGTGCTCCACGATCTCCCAGAGGTGTTCCCAAAACACTGGTTCAAAATATAACTTGTTGGCCATATCGAAATCCGTAGAAACGGTCTCGGGATTACAGTTTACCATGATGGCTTCGTAACCGCATTCTTTAATAGCCAGCAGACCATGCACACAGCAATAGTCGAATTCGATTCCCTGTCCGATCCTGTTCGGACCTGAACCCAGTACGATTATCTTTTTCTTATTTGTAACAATGCTTTCATTGGAACCGCCATGCTCGAAGCTGGAATAGAAGTAAGGAGTTTTGGCTTCGAATTCTGCGCTGCAGGTATCCACCATTTTGAATACGCGGGTGAAGCCTGCGGCCTTGCGCATCTCATAAATTTCTTCATCGCTGCCATCCTGCATGATGAGCGAGATCTGCTGGTCGCTGAAACCCATCAGTTTGGCTTCTTTCAGTAATTCAAGTGGCAGCGTCTGCAGTTTATATTTTGAAATCTCTTTCTCCAGGTCAACGATCTTATTCACTTCATTTACAAACCACCTGTCGATACCAGTGGCTTTGGAAATGGTATTGACAGATACACCCAGCATCAAAGCGTCCTTGATCCTGAAGATGCGATCCCATTTTGGTATCTTGATGTATTCGATCAGTTCTTCGGCCGACATCTGGCTTTTGGTATAATTACCCAGTCCAACCGCGTTGTTTTCGAGGCTCTGCGTGGCTTTCTGCAACGCTTCGGTAAAGCAGCGGCCAATTGACATCACTTCACCCACACTTTTCATTTGCAGGCCCAGCGTATCGTTCGCGCCACGGAATTTGTCAAAATTCCATCTCGGCATTTTCACGATCACATAGTCGAGCGCGGGCTCAAAATAAGCCGATGTTGTTTGCGTGATCTGGTTCTTCAGCTCATCAAGGTTGTAGCCTATGGCGAGTTTCGCCGCGACCTTTGCGATAGGATACCCTGTTGCTTTTGAAGCCAGGGCCGATGACCGGCTTACACGGGGATTGATCTCAACCGCGATGATATCCTCGGTATCGGGATTCAGGGCAAATTGTACGTTACAACCTCCGGCGAAATTGCCAAGGCTGCGCATCATGAGGATGGCTTTATTCCGCATGTCCTGGAAGGCCGTATCGCTCAACGTCATTGCAGGAGCTACCGTGATTGAATCGCCCGTATGAACGCCCATTGGGTCAACGTTCTCTACAGTACAAATGATGGCTACGTTGTCGTTCTTGTCTCTCAGGAGTTCCAGTTCAAATTCTTTCCAACCAACAACGGCTTTCTCAACCAGTACCTCGTGGATGGGGGAAGCCGACAAACCTCTTTCCAGCGCAGCTTCCAGTTCATCCTTTGTATGAACAAATCCGCCACCAGTGCCGCCCAGCGTATATGAAGGGCGGATAACAAGTGGAATCCCTATTTGCTGGGCGAACTCTTTTCCTTCCAGCAGTGAGTTGGCAGTGCGCGAAGGAGCGACGGGTACCCCGATCTCAACCATCAGTTGCCTGAATTTTTCCCGGTCTTCAGCGGTTTCGATTGCGGCGATGTCAACGCCTATCATCCTGACGTTGTATTCATTCCAGATCCCAAGTTCATGTGCCTCCTTGGCCAGGTTAAGCGCTGTTTGCCCTCCCATAGTTGGCAGCACTGCGTCGATCTGGTTTTCGTCCAGGATCTGCTGAATGCTCTCAACCGTTAATGGAAGCAGGTACACCTTATCGGCCATCATCGGGTCGGTCATGATGGTTGCGGGATTACTATTGATCAGGATCACCTTGATCCCTTCTTCCCGGATGCTGCGGGCGGCCTGTGAGCCGGAATAGTCGAATTCACAGGCTTGTCCGATAATGATTGGTCCGGATCCGATAATTAGAACAGATTTGATAGAAGTATCTTTGGGCATGTTTTCGGCAGTTCAAAATTGCGCAAAAGTAAGTGTTTATCTCATTAAGTGTTTATCTCATAGTAAATAAAAAACCTCAGCACCCTGGCCGAGGTTAATGAACTTCCGAGGTAATACAATGACTAATTATTATGAAAGGCTGCCAGTTCGATATCGTCCAGCATCACTTCACCTGGCATTATGGATTTCTTTGCTGCCATCTGACGTTTATCTTCATAACGGCTCTTGATCTTATAAACCCATTTTTGCCTGGCTTCAGTTCCTTTGAACAATCCTACAATGGATCCTACAAATACTGCAAGCATGATCACCATTTTTTGTTGAAATCTATTCATATCGTCTGAAATTGTCGTTCCTGAACCATAGACAGTTTATATACGGCAAAAGCTGTTCCATGGTTGTTAAAAAAATATACCATTAAGCGGGTATGCCATCATAATAATTTCAAAAATCCTGCCTCAATGTTCAAACACCAGCTATCCGGAGGGCTTTATGATTATTTTATGAAGATGAGAACGGCGCTTTCTTATTTGATTCCATCTCATTAATGCAGGTAACCGATTAGCTTTGCGAATTATTTTTTAAATCTTTAAACGGCCCGGAATTCATGCGAACGGCAATGATCTTTATTTGTGTGTTGAAATTTGCATCGGCTTTTTCCCAGATTTTTGAAACACCCAGCTATCCAAAGGGCTATTTCCGTAATCCCCTGAGCATTCCGATAAGCCTCAGCGGAAATTTTGGAGAGCTCCGCAGCAATCATTACCACATGGGACTGGACCTGCGTACCAACAGGGTAGAGAACCTTCCGGTTTACGCCGCAGCTGAAGGATTTATTTCCCGAATCAAGATAGAACCTGGCGGATTTGGCAGAGCGATCTATATCGATCACCCCAATGGATATACAACGCTTTACGCCCACCTGAATAATTTTTTCCCGGCATTGGAGCGATACATAAAACAAAAGCAATACGAGCTCGAATCGTGGAATGTGCAGCTGGATCTGCCGCCTGGCCAGTTTCCGGTGAAAAAAGGCGATTTCCTCGCATACAGCGGTAATTCCGGCGGATCGCAGGCACCGCATCTTCATTTTGAAATAAGGCGAACCGGCGACGACGTGAATGTGAATCCATTGCTGTTCGGCCTTCCATTGGCCGACAATACCAGCCCAAACATCTTACGGTTAGCAGTATACGACCGTACAAAAAGTCTTTATGAGCAGTCGCCCCGTATTGTTCCGGTTAAAAAAACGGGGAATAATTTCACCACTTCGCCTTCAACCATCATTGTGAGCACTCCTAAAGTCAGTTTTTCGATCGGCGCTTTCGACACCCATTCGGGTTCCACCAATGCCAATGGAATTTTTGAATCCATTCTGCAGCTCGACGGGCAACCGGTAGTTGGTTTCAGGATGGACAATATCAGTTATAATGATACAAGATACCTGAATGCTCATATTGATTACCGCACCCGGAGTGCAGGAGGACCGTACCTGCAACACCTTTCAGAATTACCCGGTTATATTCCTACCATCTATAAACAAGTGAGTGGCGACGGAGTGGTTGACCTTTCAGACGGCGAGCCGCATGCGTTGAATGTGATCGTTCGTGACGCTTACGGAAACGCTTCAACACTGACTACCAACATCCGCTACGATGGCAGTCCGGTAAAGCAGCCTGCTGATGCGGGAGGCAAGCTTTTTTATCCTTTGATGCTGGATGCGTATGAAGCCGAAAACGCTGAATTCTTCATAGGAGAGACGTCGTTGTACGATTCAGTCCATATTCGTCATATCGTTTCAGCACCAACTGCGGCGGGTGCCGTTTCAGAATCGCATACAATCGGCGCCACTTATATTCCCCTTCAGAGTCCGGTAACGGTTCGTTTACGTCCCTTCCGTTCGCTTAGCCCCGAAGAAAAGGAACGCGTTGTAATGCTTCGGGTTTCGGGAACACGGAAGGAAGTACAAAAGGTTGAGTGGAATAATGATTGGGCCTCGGCCCGCTTCAGGGAATTCGGAGTTTATCAGCTGGTATTTGATGACGAACCCCCGGTGATCGTCCCGGTTGGCATAACAGACGGAGCCAATCTCAGCAAAGCCACACGCATTGCATTCACGATAAAAGATAACAATACATCTTTCAAAAATTTCAGGGCCGAGCTGGACGGACAATGGCTGAGATTTACCAATGACAAGGGCCGTACTTTCATTTACACTTTTGATGAAAAATGCCCTGCAGGTGATCATGAACTGAAAGTAAGGGTCAGCGACGAAGCCGGCAATGTTACAGAACGTGTTTATCGCTTCAGGCGGTAAATTCATTAATTATGATCACGCTCATTCCTGTACTATTCAGGCTTGCAATTATTACATTAAATTAGTATTATGAAAATGCGAAATGTCCTGATGCTCGAGAATGATGTTGACGACAGGTATATTACCGATACATATTTTATTAATAATGGATTTGACGTCAAGGTGGACTACTATCCTTCTGTAGCGGGAAGTATTACCAGTTACCTGTCCAATCTCGACAGCAACAGCCTGCCACACCTGATCCTGATGTCGGGCAGGTTCGGACTTGAACATCTGGCAGATTTAAAAAAACATGATCAATTCAGGCAGATACCTGTGGTCATCCTGACCGAAATGTCGCATACTTTTTCTATTAATGAAGCCTACCGCCTTGGCGCCAATTCTGTGATTGAAAAGCCCTCCACTCATCAGATGACGCGGGATAAAATTGATTCATTTGTGAAATACTGGTTCGGTACAGTTGAGCTTCCAGTCACTTTAGTTGCTGATCAAATCTGATCATTACCGCCTCTACAGAACAATCCCCCAGGCCACAGCATATCACCTCTTTTGGGGATACGGCTTCACCAGTTCGGTTATTGAATACCTCTTTCCGGCAAGCCATATTTGCATTCGAAAGTGAACAGCCTACAACAAATTAGTCATGAAAACCACTGTGCTTGCCTTTGTTCTTTTATCGCTTACTATAGCGTGCAGTAAAGAGCGTGATGATAAAGTAATTGTAATTGCAACAGCTGGCGATATATCCGCCAGTGTTGATGAATTCAGAAAAATACTGGGTAGCAAGCTGAATACAGCACCCGGTGCAATTGGAGGAAGGCGGGAAGTGAACTGGGATGCTGTTCCGGACGACATGATCGGTAAGCCATTGCCGATGAGTTTTCTGAACAACACAGAACCGGGCGCGCCTGTAAGCAGCCAGCGCGGATTTGAGTATGAAGCAGGCAGCGGAACTTTCCAGGTCAGCAAATCGAACTTCAGCGATGTGAATCCGGAGGTTGCGGGCGAATTCAATTCATTCAGCGGTAGCAATACATTCACCAATATCAGCAGTAGTTTGTGGGATGGTAGATTCGAAGTTCCGGGTGAAGATGTTCCGGCCACTATACAGGGCTTTGGAATGGTGTTCTCCGATGTAGATGTTGCTAACCTTACATCGATTGAATTTTTTAACGAAGGCAGGTCACTGGGTAAATTCTTTGCGCCTGTTCAGCAACCCGGTAGTAAGCTTTCATTTCTGGGTGTGTATTTCAAAGACCAGCGTATCACAAGAATCAGGGTGCAGCATGGCAATGGATCGCTGAACAAGGGAGAAAAGGATGCATCCGACGGTGGAAGCAATGACCTTGTAGTGCTGGATGATTTTTTATACGATGAACCGGTTAAGAAATAACCGTACAAATATTTTCAGGTAGGGGTTTATCCGTCGGCGCATAACTTGCCCGGCGGAATTTTTTATGTACCCCGGCACCTATTTCGTAATTTTTACGCACCGAAGCTTTGACTATGAGCCGATCCATACGGTTTTTTGGAATCCTTGTTCTGTTGGCGATCTCACTGCCTTCTGTTGCAAACCAACCATCCCTTTATTTCAGAAATCTGACCACTGCCAATGGACTTTCTCACAGGAAGGTCAATTGCATTTTACAGGACCGTCGCGGATTCATGTGGATCGGAACTGATGATGGATTGAACCGTTACGATGGAAACAAGTTTGTTCCGTTCCGGCACGAGCCTTCAAATCCATCCAGCATGTCGGGGAATATTGTTACCAGCCTGGTGGAAGACAAGGAAGGTATCATCTGGATCGCTACCGCAGACGGGGGGTTGACAAAATATGATTATACAGCGCCGCCCGACAGGCAGTTCCGGCAATTCAAACATTCGTTGGCCGATTCGACATCCATCCCCGTTAACATCATCAACGCGCTGATAGAAGATCAGTTTGGATTTTTATGGCTTGCTACAAGTGGAAACGGCGTTTTACGGTTTGATAAGCGTAAAGAGACATTCATGACGCTTCCGAACTGGGCGCGCACGGCGCTGGCGCTTTGCCTTGATCACCAGGGAATGATATGGGTTGGACGGGAGGGACGCGGACTTCTCAAGATCAATCCCGCAACTTTCGCGGTTGAATCGGACGAACGGTACAACAACCTGTATATGAAACTGCCCCACATGGTTGTTACTTCACTTTATCGCGACAGCCGCAATCACATCTGGTTGGGATCATGGGACAAAGTTGTTTACAGGTATAACAGCCAGCTTGGAAAAGAAGAGGTGTTCAGCAAAACCGATCACCCAAATTCATTTGCAAAAGATGATCCGATCAGCTTTGCGGAAGACCTGCGCAGGCGGATCTGGATAGGAGGTAAATATGGAGGCTTATATATATACGATCCAACCAGCAATGAATTCTATCATTACGATCATGATCCATCGAGGGAAGGATCGTTGACAGATAATCAGGTAAACAGCATTTACCGCGACCGGTCAGGCAACATCTGGCTGGGAACAAACAGAGGCATCAGTATTCATAATCCGGGCCTGCAACAATTTGAACAGACCTTCCTTGCACCTTCCGAGAATAAAAAGGCAATAACGCTTTATGATTTTCTGGAGATTCCAGGGAAGCGGTTGCTGATCGGGACCAGCAATGGAATTTACGAGGAAGTAAATGGAGAGTGGAGGCTCCGGCCACTATCATACAATGGACAGCGGTTATCTGCAACAAAATTCTACCGGTCGTCCAACGGTGCAATCTACCTCGGTACAAACCTTTCATTGTTCAGGATGAACCCGTCAGACTTCTCACTTCAACTTTTGCCAAATACCGAAAAGGATATAGTGATGAGCAGGATAATTGAATCGCGTGTGGTATCAATAGAGGAAGATACAATAAACGGGCATCCCGTACTCCTGGTTTCGCCTTACGGTCATTTTCTTGCCTATTACGATTTTACATTACAGCAATGGGTTTCGAGGCAGGACACATCGCTGAACATCATTCAGCGGCTTGGCATGCGCGATCACATGGTGCGAAGATTCTTCAAAACACGCGATGGCCAGATCTGGCTTGCAAATACAAAGTCAGGCCTTGGAGAATGGGTTCGGAATTCATTTCCCGCGATCCGTTATTATTCAAACATGCCCAACAAACTGGAGAGCATCAGTAATAATCATGTGTACGACCTGGCAGAAGATTCAAAGGGAAATCTTTGGGTAAGTACATATGGCGGAGGTTTGCATTATTTCAATACGGCAAAAAAACAGTTCTCGCACATAACATCTTCGCAAAACCTGGGTGAAGGCATTCAAACCGATGATCATGGCAATGTATGGATGATCGCCAATGGTAATCTTCATAAATATGATATTCAGAAAAGGTCATACAGCACTTTTCAGTTGCCGGATGTTGAAAAGACAGGCGGCATTCACGGATATATATTCAAAAGCAGTGATGGAAGGATGTTCGTTGCAGGCACAAACTATTTCATCGCATTTCACCCGGATTCAATACGCGAACTAAGCACCCAGCCTAAAGTGTACCTGACAGATTTTAAAGTGTTCAATACGTCGTACAATCATTTGCTTCAGCAGCGGAACATACAGTTAAGGCACACACAGAATTTCTTATCGTTTGAATTTGCAGCTCCCTCCTTTAACGGACCGGTACATTATTCCTGGATGCTGGAAGGAGTGGACCCCGACTGGGTTGACGCGCAATCCAACTCGGCCAACTATCCCAATCTCAGCGGAGGTAATTATACTTTTAAAGTAAGGGCAACCTCCAGGCCAGGGATATGGAGTGATGATATTGCAACTATCAGCATCCGGATCATACCGCCTTTCTGGAAGCAGCCATGGTTTTTCATTTTATGCGGGCTTTTGATAATCGCCGCCGCATATGCGGTATACCGTTACCGCATAAACGAAATTCTGAAACGTCAGGCAATCCGGAATAAGATTGCGCAGGACCTGCACGACAATGTAGGGTCTACGCTGAGCAGTATTTCGGTATACAGCCAGGTGGCCAAAATTCATCAATCGCAGGGCAACAGCAATGATCTGCAGAATGTGCTTGGCAGAATAGCTGCAACGTCAAGTGAAATGATCTCAGAGATGAATGACATTGTTTGGACCATCAATCCAAGGAACGATAGCATGCAGAAGATACTTCAGCGGATGGAATCTTTCGCCAAGCCTTTGCTGCATACGCAGAACATCCAGTTTCGTTTTCAATACGATCCTTCCGTGATGAATGTTAACCTGGAGATGGAAAAGCGGAAAAATTTTTACCTCATTTTCAAAGAAGCGGTAAATAATGCCCTTAAGTATTCCGAATGCAGGAATATGGAAGTTTTTGTGCACTACCGGCATCATCAGATTGAACTTGTGGTGAAAGACGATGGTAAAGGCTTTGACCGTGCAACCATTGATACCAAAAGCCGGGAGTCGCTCTCCGGCAATGGCCTCAATAACATGGCGATGCGGGCAAAGGAGATGAATGGTCAGTGTGAAGTGGTGAGCCAGCCCGGAAACGGAACCATGGTCAGGCTTAAATTCCCAGTCCCCTAATTCGGGGATTGCGTTCATCATAAAATTGGCGGAACTTTATAAGAATTACTTTATGAGCCTACGCATTGCAATATTCGACGATAACAAGAACATCAGGGAAAGCATTACACTATTGCTGAAGACCGTTCCGGGAATGGAGGTGGTTGGATCATTCGCGCATGTGCTGGATTGTGTGGAAGACACCAGGGAATGCAAGCCTGATATTGTATTGATGGATATCGAGATGCCTGGCATGACCGGCATAGAAGCGGTAAAATCGATCAAAAAGGAATTTCCGCACATACAGGTACTGATGCAGACAGTGTTTGAAGATGATGACAGGGTTTTTGATTCCATCTGTGCAGGCGCATCAGGTTATATTCTTAAAAATTTTCTCAATACCAAGCTCATTGAATCCATTATGGAGTTGCAGTACGGGGGCTCGCCCATGTCGCCTTCAATTGCGAGGAAGGTATTAAATAAAATGCAGCAGATACCTCAGCACGTTAGACCGGAGGAGTCGCCCGATTACCAGCTTACACCGCGTGAGAAGGAAGTGCTAACCTGTCTTGTAAATGGCCAGAGCTATAAAATGATTGCAGCCGACCTGCATATCAGTTATGAAACCGTTCGATCGCACGTAAAGAAAATATACGAGAAGCTGCACGTAGCTTCATTGACAGAAGTAGTGGCAAAGGCGATTAATCAGCGACTTGTTTAACCCACGTTTTGTAATCTTCACATTCTTATGTGGTCTTAAATTTATACGGGCCACGATTCTTTGTGGTAATTTCAGTTTCCATTAAAGAATATTTTGAAAGCCACCATTTTATTAATCTTTCATTTCCTGCTCTCGCTGCTTGCAATTTCGCAGGCGGGTAAGCAGTCACCTTACAGGCTGGTGCTTGCAACCTATACCTATTCTACCAACGACAGGCTGGGTAGTCTTAGGCCGCTGGCTGAATATCTGAAGCAGGAAACCGGCCTGGAGGTCGTTGCGCGAAGTTTCCCAACAGTTCAGCAATTGATGGAAGCTATCAGCAAAGGTGAGGTTGACCTTGCGATGATCAATACGCTGGGCTACCTGTCATTTCAAAGAAATTACCCCAACATAATTTCACCGCTGGTAAGTTTAGACCCGGGCGGGAGCGGAATAACCAATTACGGCGGTTGTATACTTGCGTCCAAACGATCGGGGATCACATCATTAAAAGATATCGATAAAGATAAACGCCATTCGCTTGCGCTGGTAGGAAATGCTTCTACTTCCGGCAACCTGGTGCCACGGCTGATACTGAATAGTCTGGGAGTAAGGAAAGCAGAAGAGGCTTTTAATGTTTATTATGCCGGCACACATAAGCAGGTTGCAGAAGACCTGCTTACTGGCAAAGCCGACATTGGAGGTTGTGGATGTGATGAATTTGATAAGAATGTAAAATCGGTTGAAGGTTTCAGTGAGAAGGTGGTGAACGTTGCATCGTTCAATAATATTCCACTTGGTCCGATTGTATACCGGAAAACGTTGGATGCAGGTAATGTTCAAAAACTGGAAAAGGCGCTTCTGGAAGTGCATTTAAAGAAGCCGGGAGTTTTTCGCGAATTTTGTGCGGGTTGGACCGAATTCCTGGAATCAAAAAAATTCCGGGTTTCCCGTGATGCCGACTATGATGAGTTTCGCGCGCTTTTTGGCGATAATGAATCTCTCTGGAAATTACTGAACAATTAATATGGCTTCGGTCAAGGATCATTATGATGCTCATCTGGGCAAATTTTATAGCTGGATGCTGGGCAACTTCGAAGAAAGGGTGCAACAGCAGGCCAGCTATTTCAGACTCCTGCAACTGGATCCTTCTCGTAATAAAGTTGCGTTTGACCTCGGATGCGGAAATGGAATTCAGTCTGTAGCGCTTGCAGATTTGGGCTATCAGGTAATTGCCGTTGATTTCAATACACAATTGCTAAATGAACTGCGCACCAACGCAGCCGGCAAGGCAGTAACCATCGTTGAGGCCGACCTTTCAGATACAAATCAGTATCTACAGACAGCTGAGCTAATGGTTTGTATGGGAGATACCATCACGCATTTTGAATCCATCGCGCAGATCGAAACCGTGCTGAACGAATGGTATCACTCGCTTGTCCCCGGCGGCAGACTTTTGATTTCATTCAGGGATCTTTCAGTTGAGCCTGAGCCTGAAAAGCGGTTCATTCCGGTCAGGAGCGATGAGAACAGGATACTTACCTGCTTTCTCGAATATCATCACGAACACGTAATGGTTCATGATCTGCTTTATGAAAACCTCAATGGCCAGTGGAATTTTTCGGTAAGTACATATAAAAAACTTCGACTCTCGAGGAACCAGGTCGCGGGCTTCCTGGTGAAATGCGGATTCCGGGTCCGCGACGGTCGTACCATAGACGGCATGCTGTACATCTCAGCCGATAAATAACTCCCTCCCCACTTTCGGTGACCCCTCGCATCTGATATGGTTATTGTATCAGCCGCGCTGGTTTGTGATTTTTGCTGTTCAATTTTTTAATTCTTTCAACCTAAGTTATGCGACTCTATCTTATTTTATCTGCCTTATTTGTTGCGGGGTTTATTTCAAACCGCGATGAAGTAACAGGTGTTGAATCAAACGATCCGCGTAAAGCAGGCAACGCGGTTTTTTGTTCACCGTCTTTTGATCCTTCGAAACTGGATGCCGGCAAAGCGCCTTTATTCAGCGGACTCGGAAATCATCAGTACAGGATCACTACATCATCTTCAAAAGCGCAGCAATATTTTAACCAGGGGTTAAATCTTGTATATGCATTCAACCATACCGAAGCAGGTCGTTCGTTCAAAGCGGCGATCCAGGCCGACTCAACCTGCGCAATGGCATACTGGGGCATGGGAATGGTGCTTGGGCCAAATTATAATGCGGCGCTGAATCCAACGAGTCTGGCCGATATCAATGAGGTGATGGATAAAGCAGTTCGGTATTCAGGAAAAGTAACAGAAAGAGAAAAAGCGCTGATCTACGCGCTTTCCAAAAGGTTTCCAAGAGAAGCTGTAAAGGACATGACGCCATTTAACGAGGCCTACTCAGCGGCAATGAAACAGGCATATGAGAAATTTCCGGGCGATTCCGATATCGCAGCGTTGTATGCAGATGCGCTTATGAATGAGCATCCATGGAACCTTTGGCTGAAGGATGGAAGCGCGCAGCCATGGACTCCGGCTATTGTTAAGGTGCTTGAAGACCTGTTGCAAAAATGGCCACAGCATCCGGGAGCCAACCATATGTACATTCATGCGGTAGAAGCTTCCAGACAGGCAGACAAGGCATTGCCTTCGGCCGACAGGTTACGCGATATGATGCCTGCTGCCGGACATTTGGTGCATATGCCTTCTCATATTTATATACGTACCGGGCATTATCACGAAGGTGTGATAGCGAACGAAAAAGCAAGTGCTGCAGACAGCAATTATATTACTCAATGTAAAGTACAGGGATCCTACGCGTTGATGCTTTACCCGCACAACGTTCACTTTCTTGCAGCCTGTGCTTTTTTAGAAGGAAACAGTAAGAAAGCAATTGAAGCAGCCTGGCGGGTATCAAGAATAGCCGACAAAAAATACCTGCATGAAAATACTACCATCCAACATTATTACATCATTCCATATTATGTAATGGTTCAACTTGGAAAATGGAATGATATCCTTCAATTGCAAAGGCCTGGCGCATCTTTGAAATACCCTAATGCCATTTGGCATTATGCACGAGGGATGGCTCAGGCGGCATTGGGCAATATGCAGGAAGCTGAAAAAGAACTTGGCGCTTTGAGGTCGTTCGCTGAAGATGCTTCATTAAAGACCCTGCTTATCTGGGAAAACAACAGCGCATCGGACCTTGCACAGATAGCGCTGAAGGTTCTGGACGCAGAAATAGCGGCAAAGCAAAGGAAATACGATGCAGCAATTACTTCGCTGAAGGAAGCCGTTGAAATAGAAGACCGGCTTACTTACCAGGAACCGCCGGATTGGTTCTTTTCAGTTCGGCATAGCTTAGGTCATGTATTGATAAAGGCGGGCAGATTTGCCGAAGCGGAAAAGATTTACCTCGAGGACCTGGTCACTTTTCCGGATAATGGTTGGGCGCTGAAAGGCCTTTATAATAGCCTGAAGGGCCAGCAACGTGAACAGGAAGCCGCGCAGGCGAAGAAGCGTTTTGAGGAAGCCTGGAAGCATGCCGATTTCAGTTTGACCTCGTCCAGGATTGAATAAGTAACATCTTGTATTCTTATAGTTTAGGGTTTTCGGTAGCCTGGCTTTTCCAAGCCGGGCATTTTTTTAAGCAACTGTTCATTCATTTTTTTCGTATGGACAAATGAAAAACTTACCTTATTACTTTAAAGGCAATTCATTTATATGCTGAAAAAAATTATCCTGACTGGCTTAGTGGCAGTTACATTTACGGTAACTGGCTGTGTTTACGACAAAGAAGAATTATTGTATCCCGGTGGAACCGTTTGCCAGGGAGCTGCCAATAAATTCACCGACGTATTTCCCATTATTCAGTCGAAGTGCGCAATCAATAGCGGCTGTCATGCAGCCGGCAGCAACAACGCCGGCGGGCCATTGACAAGCTATGATCTGATAAAGAACAAGGCTGCAAATATCAAGCACCAGGTAAAGACAGGCCTTATGCCTCAACTTGGATCACTGACACCCGCGGAACTTCAAAGTATAGTTTGCTGGGTTGACGCAGGGGCGCTCAATAATTAAATTAATCATGGCAATGAACAGAAGAGTTTCAATAATAGTGGCTGTCTTACTGGTCGCCGCTGCGATAGCTGTTTATGCATGGAGAGAATTCAATCGGAAGAATGAGAGCCTGGCCGGAATTAAACCAGCATATGAAGTTGATGCAACATTTTTAATAAGCGAGTTCAATGCAAATGATACTGTAGCGGATTCAAAATATCTGGGACAGGTTGTAGCAGTGCATGGCATGGTGAAGCAGGTTGAAAAGGATGAAGAAGGGAATTACACAATTGTGATGGGAGATACAATGGATATGTCATCTGTAAGATGTGCTATGGATAGCACCCAGGCAGGGAAGGCATCTTCCCTGAAAAGGGGAGAAAATGTAAAGGTTAAAGGATCATTCACCGGATTTGAGAAAGACGATACAGGATTGCTTGGATCGGATGTTAAGCTGAACAGGGGAGTTATTGTAAATGCAGATAACAGGTAACAACTAACGTGGGTTTGTGTACGTAAAGAAATTTGTATGAAGAAAGTGTTTGCGATTGTAATTGGTTTTACTGCTATAGTAAGTAGCGTTACCGCCCAGGATAAGTTTTTTACAAAAACAGGTAAGGTTTCATTTTATTCGAGGGCGCCTCTTGAAAATATAGAAGCGCACAACCGTTCAATGACCTGTGTGCTTGATTCAAAATCCGGGAACATTCAGTTTTCTGTGCTGATGAAAGGATTTGAATTTGAAAAAGCGTTGATGCAGCGGCATTTTAATGAAAACTATCTGGAAACTACCAGATATCCGAAGGCGGAATTCAAAGGACAGGTTCTGAACAATGGTGAAGTAAATTATACAACCGAAGGAACTTACAAAGCAAGGGTTAAGGGAATGCTTACGATTCATGGTCAAACGCAGGAGGTTGAAACGGATGGCACACTCACCGTAAAAAATGGAAAGCTGATGGCGGAATCGGATTTCAAAGTTCGACTGGCAGACTATAAAATAAAGAATGATAAAATGAACAACATCTCCAATACCATCAGCGTATCGGTGAATTGTTCACTGGAGCCGCTCAATCATTAAACTAAAACAGCATGAAAAAAATAACGCTTTTCATTCTTGCGCTCACCGGCAATTTTGTACTTCTTGCGCAGGATGAAGACCTGTTAAAACTGGTAGATAAGGATTCTTCGAAGAGGGAATTTGTGGAGAATGCGTTCAAATCCTCGAGGGTTATCAATGGTCATTCCATGGAAATGATCGCTAAGGGAAACCTCGATTTCAGGATCCTTCACCGGTTTGGAGTGATCAACAACGGAGCCAAAAATTTCTTCGGCCTCGATGAAGCAAGCATGCGGATGGGATTTGACTATGGCATCAGCGATAACCTTACTGTTGGCATTGGACGCAGCACACTCGATAAAGAGTTTGATGGTTTCATTAAGTTAAGGGCAATAAGGCAATCAACCGGCGAACGGTCCTCACCGGTTTCAATTGTTCTTGTGACAGGACTTACCATCAATACAATGCCATGGACGGATCCGGTGAGGGATAATAAGTTTTCTTCGCGCGTTGGATATTATCATGCGGTCATAATAGGCCGCAAATTCAGCGAAGCGTTCAGCCTGCAGTTAAGTCCTACCATGGTTCATCGCAACCTTGTACCGTTGGCGAATGATAAGAATGACGCATACGCATTGGGGATAGGAACCAGGTTCAAACTTAGCAGGAGGATCGCGTTTGTGGCAGACTATCATCAGATACTTTCTGGACTTGACAGGGACATTTATGAGAATCCTCTATCAATCGGGATCGACATAGAAACAGGTGGCCACGTATTCCAGCTTCATTTCAGTAATGCCGCCGGCATGAATGAGAAGGCATTTATCACCAATACAACGGATAAGTGGGGTGATGTGAGGTTTGGGTTTAATCTGTCGAGGATGTTTGTGCTGAAGAAAAAGAAAAATAATTAGCCAATTTTGCCAATTAGCAAATAAGCAAATTGGGTTGTTGAATGAAGAGAGCCCCAGTGCAATACACAGGGGCTCTCTTTAATTATCGAACTTATAACGGCCAACTGGTTTGGAATAATTTGCTTTTTGGCTAATGGGCAAAATTGGCTAATTCCCATTTGCTTATTTGCTAATTGGCAAAATTGGCTAATTTCCTCTCATGGATTTCCGCATCAAAGAAAACTCTCTCATTGCCAGGATTGCGGCCTGGAAACTTTCATCTGCGCGTGTGGCCATTGTAATTGGCCGGACCATTCATCTTCACAACGCAAGCAAAGAGGATCTTTTGAAGAACCAGCGATGGTTAAGACATGAGTTATGTCATCTTGAACAGTTTCGCCGGTATGGTTTTGTGCGTTTCATAATGCTTTATCTATGGGAAAGCATGCGAAAAGGTTATCGCCTTAATAAATTTGAAGTGGAGGCCAGGCAGGCGGAGCAAAACATCACATGATCCATTCAACTTCTCCGAACCCAAACCTGCGTTCGATGGAATCATGTACAATCAATTCACCAGCCGGCGATACGCCGGTTACCCTTGCCTGAAAGATCATATTTTCCTTTTTCAGACGGACCACCTCGTCTTTTTTGTAAAGATGCTGATTGTATTCCTCCAATAACAGCGTGTCTGCCTTCAGAAACTGCCGGTACCTTTCATCCAGCCTTGAACATAGTTCTTTAGCCAGCAGTATCCTGTCGTGCTCTTTTCCGGTTACCTGCTTCAATGAAACCGGGTTCGGAAGCTCGGGTGGAAAGGAGGTCTGATTAATGTTGAGCCCGGTACCTGCAATGGCGAATTGCCAATCGCCGGCCCTGTAAATGTTTTCGATGAGTATGCCCCCTGCCTTTCTGTCACGCCAGTAAATATCATTTGGCCATTTTATGGTGGTTTCCCCCTGACTGTAATGCTCGAACAGGTCGCGGCAGGCCAATGCTACGGCAATGCTCAGGAGGAATGGCCAGGCGGTATTTGGACCTTCCGGCTCCAATACGCAACTCATGGTGATGTTTTCCCCGGGTTCGGCGTCCCAACGCTTATTTCGCTGGCCCTTGCCAGCGGTCTGGTGCTTCGTTATATACACAGTCCCATGTTTTGCCAAACCTTCATGTGACTGTGCCATGGCATAGTTGTTGGTGCTGTCAATAGTGAATAATTCTATAAAGGGGTGACCTATGTCTCCCTTATAGGAGGGATGTGACAAAAGATTATTATTTTTGACAAATATAGTTTTAAGAATACATGACAATCAACAACCCACCAAACAACCTATCTGCTACACGCAAATAATTATTCATCAAAAAAAGTATTGATTATTGGAACAATTGACCATGTTAGCTACCCGTAAACGCTCTGGAGCAGGAAGGTTAACGAAGAATTCAAAAATACTCAAAGCCATTATCCACGCCATACAGGAAAAAAAAGGTACAGAAATAGTGTCGCTGGACCTTCGTAAGATACCCGAAGCCGTGGCAGATTTTTTCATAATCTGCACAGCAGGAAGCAATACCCAGGTGAAAGCAATTGCTGATTATGTGGAAGATCATGTTAAACACGTGTGTGATGAGCGTCCTTATAAACATGAAGGAACGCAGGCGTTACAATGGGTTTTGATCGACTACGTGAATATTGTGGTACATATCATGCTTCCCGAGCCACGGAAATTTTATAAACTGGAGGAGATGTGGAGTGATGCACCCCGTGAGGAACACGACATTTAACTAACCTCATAACGAACAATTTACCGTAGATTTCATTATTAAATAAATCCTTAGAAGGAGAATATTACAAATGCCACAGGATGATTTGAAACCGAATGATTTTTCCCGATACCGCAAAAGAGAAAGGGAGGATGGGGATGCGCCGAGGCGACCAAGATTCAATATCTATTGGGTATGGGGTATTATTGCTGCCATTTTGGTGAGCATTAATATTTTCAGCCCCTTCTCACCAGATGCCAAAAGGATATCTTATAAAGATTTCCAGGAAATGCTGGTGAAAGAAGACGTTGACAAGATCATAATTATCAATAATAAGAACCTTGTTCGTGTAAACCTGAAACCTGCGGCCCTTAACAAGCCTGAATACAGGGAGAAGATGTCAAAGGGCTGGGCTTCCTCAGAAAAAGGCCCTCACTTCCAGTTCACCATTGAAAAGCCCGAGGTTTTTGCGGCCGATTTGCGTGAATTTTATTCCAAGAATCCACAGGTTACCGAAGTTGAAAAGATTGTTGACACCGAAGGAGAGTGGTTTGCGCCAGTGCTTAATTTCCTGCTGCCATTACTTATCATAGTGCTGATATGGATCATGCTTATGCGGAAAATGGGTGGCGGAGCAGGCGGCAGCGGAGGCCCGGGCGGAATATTCAATATCGGTAAATCACGTGCTACCCTGTTCGAAAAAGGGACAAAGGTGAACATTACTTTTAATGATGTTGCTGGGCTTGACGAGGCCAAGGTAGAGGTGATGGAAATTGTTGACTTCCTGAAAAATCCAAAGAAATATACTTCGCTCGGCGGTAAGATCCCTAAAGGCGCGCTGCTGGTAGGTCCTCCGGGAACGGGTAAGACCCTGCTTGCAAAAGCAATGGCCGGGGAAGCCCAGGTGCCATTCTTCAGCATGAGCGGTTCCGATTTTGTGGAACTGTTTGTTGGTGTAGGTGCCAGCCGGGTTCGCGACCTTTTCAAACAGGCAAGGGAAAAGGCGCCCTGTATCATATTTATCGATGAGATTGATGCAATCGGACGTGCAAGAGGCAAGAACGCGATCATGAGCAATGATGAACGTGAAAGCACCCTCAACCAGTTGCTGGTAGAAATGGATGGTTTCAGCGGCGAAAGCGGAATCATCGTACTTGCTGCAACAAACCGCCCCGACGTACTGGACACCGCGTTGTTGCGTCCCGGTCGTTTCGACAGGCAGATTTCTATCGACAAGCCCGACATGAAAGGGCGTGAGGCAATTTTCAAAGTGCATCTGAAGCCGATCAAGATATCTGACAGAGTGGATATTCATAAACTCGCTGAGCAGACGCCTGGTTTTGCCGGCGCCGACATAGCCAACGTTTGTAATGAAGCAGCCCTGATCGCCGCCAGAAAAGGCAAGGCGGGTGTTGAAATGGAAGACTTCCAGGACGCGATCGACCGTGTGATCGGCGGACTTGAAAAGAAAAGCAAGATCATTTCACCCGATGAGAAGCGTATCATCGCCTATCATGAAGCAGGACACGCAATCTGCGGATGGTATCTTGAGCACGCGTACCCGCTGCTTAAAGTGACGATCGTACCGCGCGGAGTTGCCGCACTTGGATATGCTCAGTACACTCCTAAAGAACAATACCTGTACAATACCGATCAGTTGTTTGATCAGATGTGCATGACACTTGGCGGAAGAGCCAGCGAAGATATTTTCTTCAAGAAAATTTCCACCGGCGCACAGAACGACCTCCAGCAGATCACAAAGATGGCTTATGCCATGATTACGGTTTATGGAATGAATGATAAAGTTGGAAACGTAAGTTTTTACGATCCATCTGCCGAACAATCATTTACGAAACCTTATTCAGAGGAAACATCGAAGATGATTGACGAGGAAGTGAGGAAACTGATTGATTCCGCCTTCCAGCGCACCAGAAGTTTGCTGGTTGAAAAGAGAGATAAAGTGGAGAAGCTGGCCGAAGCGTTGCTCGATAAGGAAGTGTTGTTCCAGAGCGATGTTGAAAGACTGATCGGCAAGCGGCCATACGAAGAAAAGAAAGCCGCTGACGTAGTGCACGACAATCCGATTCTCCATCCGGGTCATCCACTGGACAATGGAGCCGGTGCATTGAATCCCGCTCCGGACGAACAGGTTAAACCAGTGTAACGAAAATGAATATTTCTCCCTCGAAAGAAAATATTCTTAAGAAGATAAGGCAGGCGTTGAGTGAATCAACGCCTTTGCCATTTCCTCAATCTGAGGGCAACAGCTCTGTATTTCCGCCGGCAACGCAGGAACCGGAAGTTGAATTTGCTGAAAACTTCACCCGGCTGGGCGGAAAATTTGTGTATTGCATCAATCACCAGGAACTGGCGTCTCATCTCAATAATCTGGTCATTCACCAGAAATGGACCAAAGTGTTTTGCCGGGAAGCGGAACTGAAAGCTTTACTTCAGAAAAACCTTTTTGATAATTTCTGCTCTTCACCTTTAGGTGAATGCGATGCAGCAATCACTACCTGCGATTTGCTTGTTGCAAGAACCGGCAGCATGGTGTTGACGGCGGCAAACGAAAGTGGCCGCACGGTGAGTGTGTACGCCCCCATTCATATCTGCATCGCTTATACGCATCAATTGGTGTTTGATGTAAAAGATGCGATCAGCGCATTGAAAGAGAAATACGGATCAAGTCTGCCTTCCTTTATCTCATTCGCAACAGGACCAAGTCGTACCGCCGATATTGAAAAAACCCTGGTAGTAGGCGTTCACGGTCCTAAAGAAGTGTATTGTTTCCTTGTTGATGAATAATTGGTCCTTTTGCAGGTATCAAAAGAACAATCAGTATTTTTAACCGATGCAAATCCCCGAAGGCAAAAAAGTTTATTTCCTTTCTGATTTTCATTTGGGCGCGCCAGATGCCGCATCCAGCCTTAAGCGGGAAAAAATAATTGTCGGTTTTCTGGAATCCATTCAGCACGATGCTTCGCATATATTTATTGTGGGCGACATGTTCGACTTCTGGTACGAATACAAGAAGGTGGTACCAAAGGGTTATGTACGCCTGCTTGGCACACTTGCAAACCTGAGCGATAAGGGCATTCCACTTTATTTCTTTGTTGGAAACCACGATATGTGGATGAAAAACTATTTTCAGCAGGAACTGAACATGCCGGTTTATTTCAAACCGGAGCGGTTTACTTTCAACGGCGTAAAATTCCTGGTTGGACATGGTGATGGCCTGGGGCCCGGCGATCATGGATACAAAATGCTGAAAAAGGTTTTTCGGAACCCGGTAAGCCAGTTCCTTTTTGGCATTTTCCCTCCGTATATTGGAATGGGACTCGCAAATTACCTGAGCAGAAGAAGCAGGGAAGCAACCGGCAAACACGAAGAGGTATTCCTTGGCGAGGATAAAGAATGGCTGATCACCTATTGCAGGGAATTACTTAAAGAAGAGCATTTTGACTTTTTCATTTTTGGTCACCGGCATCTGCCCATTGACTTCAGACTGAGTCCCACATGCAGGTATATTAACCTGGGCGACTGGATCAGGTATTTTACCTACGCGGTTTTTGATGGCCGCGAATTGAAGCTGACAACCGCTTTTCCCGAAAATGAATCTAAGATCGTACACTCCTGATGGTAAGATTGCTTTTCATATTGCTTATAATATTCCAATCCGCGGAATTTGCTTCCGCGCAGCAGGCAACATTTCCGCTGGAAAAAAGATATGAAGGCGGCATTGTTGATTTTACTGTTGACAATCTTGGTAATGTTTACCTTTTATACAAGACCGACCTGTTGAAGAAACTGGATGCAAACGGCGACTCGGTTGCCATCTTCAACGCCGTAAGAAAATATGGCCAGCTTTATTCCATCGATGCTTCCAATCCGCTGAAGCTTATCCTTTATTACAAGGATTTCGGAACGGTGGTTGCTTTGGACAGGTTCCTGAATGTTCGTCATACAATCGATCTTCGTAAGCTGAATATATTCCAGGCAAAGGCGGTAGGACTGGCCTATGACAATAATGTATGGGTGTTTGATGAGCAGGATGGCAAGCTGAAAAGGATCAGCGAAGAAAGCAGGATCATAGACGAGACAAATGATCTCCGGTTCTTTTTTGATTCACTTCCTTCACCTCATCAGCTGATTGATCACGACAGGCTGGTGTATCTGTACGACAGCACCAAGGGTATTTATATGTTCGATTATTATGGCGCGCTGAAGAACCGGGTCAGGTTACTGAACTGGAGAGATGTTGCAGTAGTAGGCAAATCAATCTTCGGCCGGAACGATCATCGCTTACTGAAATACGACGGAGGCACGCTGAACCTTCAGGAGATACCTGTGCCTGCAGCCTGGAGAGGCGCTTCACGTATTCAATTCACTCCCCGGAAAATTTATGTGCTCATCAATGGGCTTCTTGAAGTGTACACCATGCAATGAATAGGCAGCTTCATGTACATTTGCGCAAGTTATTGAGTAAACAATGAACAGTTTTTTGCAACAGATGTTTTTCGACAATCCGGTGCGGGTGTACCTGATCGTTGCAGGCATTATACTTTTTGCTCTGCTGTTCAAGCGTTTTTTATCAAGATATCTCGCGGGACTCGTTTTCAGGCTTGTCAAAAGGATTACAACCGGTGTTGACAAGCGCCCCTTCCTTGATCTCGTTATTCAGCCAATGGAAACATTTCTGCTGATTCTCGTGACCATGATTGCGCTCGAGAAGCTGAAATATCCATCGGTACTGGATTTTACAATTTACAGGATACCATTTCACCAGATCATCGAGTCGCTTTCGATCATCATTCTGGTAATTGCTTTTATCTGGCTGTTGCTTCGCATCATTGATTTTATTGCATTGATACTGGAACAGAAAGCGAATCTGACCCCTGAGCAGTCAGATAATCAGCTCATCGTATTCTTCAAGGATTTTTTCAAAGTGGTGCTGGTGATCCTGGGCGTACTGCTGATTCTGAAATTTGGATTTTACCTGCAGATCGGCAGCCTGCTTACAGGCCTGAGCATTGCCACAGCCGCTATTGCCCTCGCAACACGTGAAAGCCTTGAAAATCTCATCGCGTCATTTATTATATTTTTTGACAAGCCTTTCAGTGTGGGCGACCAGGTTAAGGTGCAACAGATCACCGGAACGGTAGAAAAAATAGGACTTAGGAGTACCCGGCTTCGGACCACCGATAAAACCTGGGTGACCGTGCCGAACAAGCAGATGGTTGACAGCATTCTTGACAACCTTACACTGCGGACACACAGGCGGGCAATACTGAATCTGGAACTGAAAACCCAGACTGCGCATGACAATGTAGATGGGTTTCTGAAAAGAGTAGAGGCCCTGCTTCAGGATCGTGGTGATCAGGTTGACAGCTTCAACGTATTTCTTTCCGATATTTCGAAGGATTCGTTTGTAATACAGATCGAATACTTTATTGCTTCAGTTACCGCCGAAGAATTCAATCGCATCAGGCAGGAAATAACGTTACAGATAATTCAATTGCTGGAGCAAATGAAGATCAGGCTTTCTTCAAAGGAAACAGAGATCATAATACCGAGGGAAGAACATTAATTAGCTGATTCTTTCACTATCTCGCCTATTTCTTTATCCCACTGTCCTGTTTTTCCATACTCCACTACCCGTCCTACTTCCTTTCCATTCTTCAATACAATAACAGTCGGAACGTTTATAATATTCAGTGTCTCTGTAAGATTGCCAAGTGTCTTTTTATTTCTGTCCACTCCAATCAGCGAAATATGGTTTGCCGGAATTGAGGCCGCATCGGTAAGAGCATAAAACCGGGGAAGCAGGAATTGAGTATCCACACACCAGGTTCCTCCGAATACGATAAAATGAACATCGGCAGATTTTGCTTTGAGCGCCGCCAGGGCCTCAGCGTTGGGTGAGTATCCGTTCTGATTCCTTCCAAACCATTTGAAAGCTGAATCTTTCTGAACCAGATCGCGTGATATAACACCCTTCAGTATCTTATCAGGACCTTCCACTGTTACTTCGTATTGTCCCTGGCTAAAAGAGATAAGACTTAAGCTGACAAAGGATACAAGGAATAAAATGCGTTTCATAGTTAGAACATTGAATGCGCAAATTAAGCCCCCGGAATTTAAAAATGGAATAAAGGGGGATTATTAACCTTCCCTTGGCATTTTGACGGAATGAAAGAGTAGATTGTTAAAGACTGGCCCTGATCTCGAGCAGAAAACCTTTTATTTTCTGGAGTGATTGAATCATCGCGAAGCGTTCGGCGGCTGATTTGTTTTTCCTGATATAATCCTTGGCGCCTTCCAGGGTGTATTTCCGTTGACGGATGAGGTGATGGATCAGCACGAGATTTTTGATATCTACAGGACGAAAATGTCTGTCGCCCTTACGGTTTTTTCTTGGTTCAATAATATCGAACTCGTTTTCCCATGTTCTGATGAGAGACGTATTTACGCGGAACATTTCTGCTACTTCGCCGATTGAATAGTATTGCTTTTGAAACAGGATCTCATCTTCAGGGATGCAGATATTCTCTGCTTCAAGTTCGAGTTCTTTTAACGGGCGGCGGCCGCGTTTTGATTTGTTGAGTGAGGGATCGGGGACCTGAACTTCAGGTTCCTGCCGCCTGACCGATTTTAGTCGAACCTTGATACCATTGTCTTCAGGTACCGCTGCTGCAGTCTGCGCAAAATCGAATGTGATCTGTGAGAAGCTTTCCATCAGCAAACGTTGACTTTATAAAAATACAAAGTTCTTTTAAGTTCCGTTGCTCATTCATCGGATAGTTATAAACACAACTTACCCATGAAGAGGAGTTCATGAATTACCTTAACAAACATTAATCCAAACTTTGATTGCTTGCCGCGGCCATTTTTAAGATGCGGTCGAATTGTTCAGGAGTCAGATCATTGTAGAAGAAATAAACAGGATCTATCGGTCGGCCATTTTTATGAACTTCATAATGCACGTGCGGCCCTGTTGACTTTCCGGTACTGCCCACATAGCCGAGGATCTCTCCGCGTTTTACGCGCTGACCATTGCGAACATTGATGCGGAACATATGGCCATAGAGCGTTTCATAACCATAACCATGATTGATGATGACGTGATTGCCGTACCCATTTCCAAGGTTGCCTGCAACCTTTATATTTCCATTAGCCGTTGCATAAATTGGTGTTCCCTGAGGAGCAGCAAAGTCCAGTCCGCCATGAAATTTCACAGTCTTGTATACAGGATCGATCCTGTAACCGAAACCCGATGCTACCCTGTTAAGGTCTTTATTGCTCACCGGTTGAATTGCCGGTGTGCTTGCAAGGAGTACTTCTTTGTTTTTAATGAAGCCTGCAATTTCATTGTATGATTTATCCTGCCTGTT
Organism: Chitinophagaceae bacterium; assembly: GCA_036402175.1. Taxonomy (GTDB): domain Bacteria; phylum Bacteroidota; class Bacteroidia; order Chitinophagales; family Chitinophagaceae; genus DASPKM01. The sequence continues at coordinate 32,751 of DASWTK010000119.1, forward strand.
CATTCTTGAACTCAGGTTCGTGATATTGGAAACGATGGAGCTGGTGAGTTCAGTCTTGCTCATCTGAAGTACCAGTTGAAGTTCCTGGAGTTGCTGTTGTTCTTTCGCGCGGGCGCTATCGGGCAGGGGGTTGGCTTCAAAAATGGTTCGATACACTTCGTTGTCTCTTTTCTCAAGTTCCGCCAGCTGTTTTTGCAGCTTTCGCACTTTTTCATCCAGCACTGTATAATTATCTGACAGGGCCTCATTTTCCTGCATCAGCCTTTTTTCATTGGCAGAAGGAAAGAAGCGGTAAGCGATGGAAACGATGATAAGGGCGGTAACTATTGAAGCCGATAAAAATCCCAATACCCTGAGCAGCTTTACGCGCAGCGGCGTTTCAAGCTTTTCATAGCGCAGTGAATTGGGATTATAAAAATATTTGATCTTTTTCATTGGCTTTGGATACCCCCGGGACAGTGTCTTATGGATTTATTAGCCAGGCGATACTTGTGTACCTAACCTCCCGGCCAGAACGCGTCTTTAACTGAAAGCCCTGCTGAACTGGACTTAGAGCAATTGTAATCAGTACCTTTGCAACCGTTCTGAACCAGACTTGCAAATATAGTCCGAACCCGATAAGAATACTAAAAACGAAGTTTTTGTATGACAAGTGCTGAGATACGCCAGAAATTTTTGGATTTTTTTAAATCAAAGGGTCATGTCATTGTCCCTTCGGCCCCAATTGTAGTAAAAGACGATCCAACGCTGATGTTCACCAATGCCGGTATGAACCAGTTCAAGGACTATTTCCTGGGTAACAGGCCTGCCCCTTATCCGAGAGTGGCCGACACTCAAAAATGCCTTCGGGTAAGCGGCAAGCACAACGATCTTGAAGAAGTTGGGGTGGATACCTATCATCATACCATGTTCGAAATGCTCGGTAACTGGAGCTTTGGCGATTATTTTAAGAACGAAGCAATTGCATGGAGCTGGGAATTGCTGACGGATATCTATAAAATTCCAAAGGACCGGCTGTATGCAACGGTATTTGAGGGCGACGTTAAAGAAAAGCTGCCCGCGTCTTCCATAGCGCTGGCTAAATGGAAAGAGCTGCTTCCGGCTGACCATATTGTATTCGGGAACAAGAAAGATAATTTCTGGGAGATGGGTGATACCGGTCCTTGCGGTCCATGCAGTGAAATACATGTGGATATGAGATCGGATGAGGAACGCGCGAAGATCCCGGGCCACCGGCTGGTCAATAAAGATCATCCGCAGGTGATTGAGATCTGGAACAATGTATTCATTCAGTTCAACCGGCTTAAAGATGGCAACCTGGAGCCGCTACCGGCTACTCACGTTGACACCGGTATGGGTTTGGAACGATTGGTTCGTGTGCTTCAAAACAAAAGCTCCAATTATGATACTGATATTTTCACTGGCACGATAGCAGCAACAGAAAAGATCACCGGAAAAAAATATGAAGGCGGCGATACCAAACAGGATATCGCGTTCCGCGTACTGGCCGATCATATCCGTGCAATTTCATTTACGATAGCCGACGGACAGTTGCCTTCCAATACCGGGGCAGGATATGTT
>DASWTK010000120.1:0-48759 GCA_036402175.1 Chitinophagaceae bacterium
CCTGTTGCTATGCATTTGCATATGGTTCCTGAGCACACCTTCGGGTGTAGCGCCAACCTTTACCAGTGCAGCCTTTGCCCTTTCATTCAGATTATCGGTGTTGATCTCTACCCGCTCGAACTGCAATGTTTCCAGCGCGTATTTTAGCAGCAGATATTTGGCGTGCGTGTTAACCCCTGATCCCTTGAACTCGTCTCCCAGCCAGCTCCATCCCACTTCCAGCCGCTTATCGAAAAATGAAATATTACCATAACTGCTGCTGCCAGCAGGTTTGCCATTCAATTTGTCGACGATGACAAAGGGCACTCTTTTCTGAAGTCCGAATTCCTGAAGGGATTCATTTATCCAGTTGTTGAACGACTCCTCTGACTTCAGGTCTTTGGTGAAAAATTTCCAGGTTGTTTCAGAATCTGCCAGCGGCTGCAATGTCTTAAGGTCGGCCTGCCTGAGAATACGTAATTGAACCCGACTGCTTTCCAGCACCAGATTGGAAGGGAACCATCTGTCAAATTCGTTTACAGGTTGAAGGCTTTTGCCAAACCTGAGAACATAACCATTGTTATCCCTGATCGAAAACTCGCGCATGCTGTAATCCGTATCGCAGATCGGGTCAACGATCTCTGGTCTGTCCTTCAACTGCTGCCAGAGTGATTCAACATCGGAAGGGTAGAAATAGAGATCTACGCAATGGGTCGACGACTCATTCACCTGCTCACGCCACGAAAACATGATCCAGGTATTATCCTTGTTAAGGCTGAACCAGCGCAGTATTCCGTCATCCTCCCATTTTTCAAATACACTGAAACCTAATACCGTAGTATAGAATTCGAGGGTTGAATTCATTTGAGAGGACCCCAGCATGGGGGTAAGATGTCTGAAAATCATACTATTTAAAGTTAGCGTGAATTTTTAAGGGCTATTGATCCCAAAGGCCTGCGCCCTGACGCAAAACCAGGGGTTCGGCGCCCGTACAATCAATAATAGTTGAAGGTACAATTCCACCGGGTCCTCCGTCAACAACCAGGTCAACCAGTTTGCCAAACTGCTCATGAATGATCTCGGGATCGGTATAATGTTCAACGATCTCTCCGGGGAGTGAGGCGCTTAGAACCGGCCGTCCTAACTCCTTTACGATTGTCCTCGCAATTAAGTTATCGGGAATACGCAGTCCGATCGTATGTTTTTTACTCTGAAGTATCTTAGGTACCTGTTTACTGGCAGGAAGAATGAAGGTATAGGGCCCGGGCAGGTGTTCCCGCAGCATCCTGTAAGTAGAGGTAGGAAGCTGCTTGGCATAGGCACTCAGGCTGCTTAGGTCATGGCAGACGAACGACAGCCGGGCCTTTGAAGGAAGCACCTGTTTGATGCGGCAGATACGCTCCACTGCTTTGTGCTGGAAAATATCGCAGCCCAGACCGTAGATCGTATCGGTTGGATAAACGATAACGCCGCCTTGCTCGAGGCATTCTTTCACCGTCTGAATGTTCCTCGGCTGTGGGTTATCGGTATGCATGTGCAACAACATCCGGCAAGTTATAGGTTTATCGGGAAGGCTGGTCAGGCGGGCGTTGGGTATGGCGGGGGTTAAACAGATGTCAAATAAATTCTAACGTTTTCGGTAACAATTTTTTAATATATATTTTTACCGCCAAAACCAACCTTGCCATGCAGTTGAGATCTGTAGATACCATTGACAACATCCATCCGGATGAGTTCAAAGAAAAGTACTACAACCCAATGATACCGGTTGTGATCAAAGACATGGCCAGGGAATGGCCTGCATATTCAAAATGGAACTGGGACCTGTTTAACAAGGTTGTTGGAGATGTAAATGTTGGCGTTTATAACAACGTCAAAAGTGATGCTTATACGCCAATTAACAAGGCCGATGATTATATGAAATTCGGCGACTACATAGAGATGGTCAGAAAGGGTCCTGCCCAATGGCGCATCTTCCTGTTCAACATATTCGATCATGCTCCGCAACTTATCTCGGATTTCAACTGGCCCGATCATCTTGCTACAGGCTTTGTGAAACGATATCCGATGTTATTTGTTGGTGGCGCCGGATCCATTACACACATGCACTTCGACATCGACATGTCGCACATCTTTCACACTCAATTTGCCGGGCGGAAAAGAGTGTTGCTCTTTCCATTTGAAGAACAACGCAAGCTGTATCGCAAGCCCTGGGAGGTGCTGAGCTTCGTGAACTTCGAAAAGTACTTCGATCATTCCAACAACAAACTCGACTTTAATAAACACCCGGCGCTCCAGTTTGCGAAAGGGTATGAGGTGATCCTGGATCATGGCGATACCCTGTTCATGCCTGCAGGCTACTGGCATCATATGGAATATCTCGATAGCGGATTTGCCATGAGCCTTCGTGCAATGCAAAATTCAATCACCGGAAAGCTGAAAGGAGTATGGAACCTGTTCGGCATGCGGAATATTGATACCCTTATGAAAAAGACCGCCCCCGAATGGTGGTTCAACTATAAAAAGGAAAAAACTTTCAAGGCGGCAGAAAGAGAATTGCAGGAGATTCATTGAATAATGCCCACGGCTTAGGACGATATAGTAATGAAAAAAATTATTTGAGAATAAATTGCTTTTTCAGAAAACAGTCTTTAATTTTAGCCCTGCTTATGCACTGAAACACTTATCTTCATTTTGTGCATTGCTCCAATTTCCGGTCTCCAACCATCCAATTTCCAAAAACTACTTTTTCCAATTTCCACGTCCTTTGACAATTGTTCAGTTAATTCATTACTCCGGTGATCAGGAGTTCAGACCGTAACCCACCCGATTTTTTTATACCAGTAAATTTTAAATAGACCATTTGCCGTAACTAAACTAACTGCTTCTTTTTCAGACAAGTAACTAAGCTTATCTAGTTAAAATTCTTTCTTTTTGTGGTTTCAGAGGTAAGCACAGGCCGGCGATTTCCATCGTCGGCATTTTTTTTACAGGCTCATTCAATCAGCGAATTTTATAGAAAATCTGATCGGGCTCAGCAATAACCCATTAAAAAAAGCCGTCTCCTTTAAAGAGACAGCTTTCAAATTTTTATGCTGCGCGCCCTGATTTTAATTGCAGGTAATCCTGTTTGGGTTAAGAAATGGTCCAGGTTTCGTTTCCACGTAACAGTTTGTCCAGGTTACCAGGCCCTTTTGAAGCTATTACCTCTTCGAGCTGCAATCCCATTATCTCTTCATAACATGGACGATCTGTCTGGTAAAACACTCCAAATGGTCTTGGAAGGTGGCCTTCTACGGTTGGGTCGTTAAATATGCGAACCAGGATCTGAGCCTTGTAAATATCGTGTTCATCATGGATCCAGAGGTCATTGGCACTATGACCTTCATCCAGGTTTACGATCACCGGCGTAAAGCCATCGAGTTTGATGCCTTTGTTCTGATTTGCGCCAAACACAAGGGGTTTGCCTTGTTCAAGGAACAAAGCTTCCGAAGCTTTTGTGCTTTTTTCGGTGAAAATCTCAAATGCTCCATCGTTGAAGATGTTGCAGTTCTGGTATATTTCAAGAAAAGACGCCCCCTTATGCTGATTTGCCCTGAGCAGCATAGCTTGTAAATGCTTAGGATCCCTATCCATACTGCGTGCAACAAAAGTTGCGTCGGCACCCATCGCCAGGGCCAGCGGATTGAACGGATGGTCAATACTGCCGTAGGGAGTTGACTTGGTAACCTTGTTTATTTCCGATGTGGGGGAATATTGTCCTTTGGTAAGACCGTATATCTGGTTATTAAAAAGCAGGATGTTCACATCAAAATTCCTGCGAAGCAGGTGAATAGTATGGTTTCCGCCAATGCTCAGGCTGTCGCCATCACCCGTCACGATCCACACACTCAGTTCGGGCCTTGTGGCTTTTAACCCGCTTGCAACCGCAGTTGCCCGCCCATGAATGGAATGCATTCCATAGGTATTCATATAGTAAGGGAACCTGCTGCTGCAGCCGATACCTGAAATGATAACCACGTTTTCCCTGGGTATCCCCAAACCAGGCATCACTTTCTGAACCTGGGCCAGTATCGAATAATCACCGCAGCCGGGGCACCAGCGTACTTCCTGGTCGGTTGCAAAATCTTTAGCCGTCAGAGGTTGGGGTATCGTAATTTGTTCACTCATGCTACAAATTTAAGAAATGTAAAATTCAAAATGTAAAATGTAAAATAGGAACCCTTTTGCATTTTACATTTTGAATTTTGAATTTTTAACGACTCCCTCACTTCAACAACTCCTCCCAATACTCCGCCGCTCTTCTCGTATGCGGGATCACAATTGTTCCTCCAACGATATTGGCAACGGCGAAAATTTCATAAACCTGCTCGGTGGTAATACCCAGCTCATGGCATTTACCAAGGTGATACTTAATGCAATCATCACAACGAAGCACCATGCTTGCAACAAGGCCCAGCATTTCCTTTGTTTTGGTGTCGAGAGCGCCCTCATCATAAGTATTTGTATCAAGGTTCCAAAGACGCTTCATCACCAGGTTATTTTTTCCAAGAATGACTTCATTCATTCTTGTTCTGTAATCGTTGAATTCTTTTACAAGTTCAGCCATAAATATTTTTTGTATTTCAAAGGTATCTGATTGATCAGATACCAGGCCAGGCCGTTAAACAAAGGCTTAATTTTTGTGTTTTAATTTTCAAAAAAGAAGATATGAAATGCCCTAATTGTAATGAAACGCTTGTAATGGCCGACAGGAGCGGTATTGAAATTGATTATTGTCCAAACTGCAGGGGTGTCTGGCTTGATCGTGGTGAACTTGATAAAATACTGGAACGGTCAGCAGAACATTATTCGCATCGCGAGAATTTCAAAGAAGATTATTATAAGACAGAAGATCATAAGTATCATAATAATCAGCGACCCTATCCTTACAAAAAGAAGAAATCCTACTTCTCCGATTTTTTTGATTTCGATTAAGGAAGTTTCTGTAATGTGCAGTCGAATAGGTACACCTGCCATCATAAAAAGCCCAGCCACATCGGTGGTTGGGCTTTTATAAAATCATCAAGCTGTTTCCGGACTAAACAACGTCGTTTATTACGGGAACAAATTCGATTTTACAAAGCGTATTTGTTTTCAGAGATCAACCTGTCGGCAATCCTGCGTCTTGCTTCTTTTGTATTGAATGGCTCCGCCTTTGTGAACCGTTTCAGGCCCAGTAACATCATGCGTTGCTCATCGCCCTCTGCAAATGCGTTCACTGCGTCCTTACCATTTTTATTTACCCTGTCAGCCGCATCTGTCAGGTACACTTTCATCATATCAATATAAACCTGGGCTGCAGCTTCTCCCCGCTGGTCGCTGATCTTCATCGCGCGAAGCAAAGCGCTTTCCGCATTGAACGTATCAATTGCCATATCAGCAATGCTCATCAGCACTTCCTGCTCCTGTTCTATCTTCATCATCAGTTTCTGAACGGCTGCGCCTGCAGTCATCAGTATTGCCTTCTTTAAATTAACGATGAGCTTTTTTTCTTTTGCGAAAGGCACATCATCATCATTACCGAAATCAGGTATGCTCATCAATTCCTGCGCTACCTTCATCGCAGGGCCCATCACATCAAGTCGTCCCTTCATGGCGCGCTTGAGGGTCATGTCAAGTATAAGCAGCCTGTTGATCTCATTGGTGCCTTCATAAATCCTGTTGATGCGGCTATCGCGGTATGCTCTTGAAATGTTGTATTCAGCGCTGAAGCCGTTGCCACCATGGATCTGCACGCCTTCGTCCACCACAAAATCCAGCACTTCACTTCCATAAACTTTCAGTATCGCGCATTCAATGGCATATTCTTCCGCTGCGCCTAATAATGCTTCATTAAAAGGTTTGCCCGAATCGATCAACTCATGTTCCCTGTCATCAACCCATTTGGAAGTGCGGTAAAGCGCAGTTTCCCCCACCCAGATCTGTATTGCCATTTCCGCAAGCTTGCGTTTAATGGCGCCGAAATTTGATATCGGCTGTTTAAACTGTTCGCGGGTTGTTGCGTACATGATAGAATTGGAAAGCGCTCTCTTGGAACCGCCTAATGCGGCTGCACATAATTTAAGCCGGCCAATATTCAGAATGTTGAATGCGATAACGTGTCCTTTTCCTGCCTCACCAAGAAGATTATCAACCGGAACCTTGCAATCCTGGAAATATAACTGAACGGTTGACGAACCTTTGATGCCCATTTTATGCTCTTCGGGTCCCTGTGTGAAGCCTTCAAACCCTCTTTCAACAATAAATGCAGTGAATCCTGTTTTACCACCCGGAGCATTGTCGCCCTCGATCTTGGCAAAAACTGTGTACACATCTGCAAAGCCACCGTTGGTGATCCAGCATTTCTGTCCGTTCAACAGCCAGAATTTTCCATCGGCGCTGAGGCGTGCGCTGGTTTTTGCTCCAAGCGCATCACTTCCACTGTTGGGTTCCGTTAATCCATATGCGCCTTTCCATTCTCCGCTTGCCAGTTTTGGAATGTATTTTTCTTTTTGTTCCGGAGTGCCGAAATAAAGTATTGGCAGCGTGCCTATACCGGTATGTGCTGCGATAGCAACCGAAAATGAGTGACCCGCACCCAAACCTTCATTCACCAGGGTTGCGGTTATAAAATCTTTTCCGAGGCCACCGTATTCTTCAGGAATGGAAGTACCAAGCAATCCCTGCTCGCCGGCTTTGTCCATAAGTGATGACATCAGGCCTTTTTCCATATTGTCTATCCGTTCCAGCACCGGAGTTGGCAACACTTCATTATCCAGAAATGTGTTACACATTTCCAGCACCATGCGTTGTTCTTCGTTGAAGTCTTCCGGCGTGAAGGTTTCGAAAGGAGTGCTTTCTTTAATAAGCCATTCGCCCCCTTTTAGTATGGTTTTCTTATCCGTGGTTGTTGCGCTCATAAGAATAGTATTAAATGATTTAATGCTTGTGATTATCTGAGGTTGTCGTACACTATTTGTAAAACTTCTTTACACACTTCTACACGTTCCGCGGGAACTCCTTCAAGCGCTTCGTTCAATGTTTCCTCTGCAAGTTCCATTGCCTGTTCCTGTAGTTTTTGTGCCTGTTTGGTGAGATAGATCATATTCATTCTGCGGTCGCTTTCCGAAGACACTCTCTTGACCAATTGCAGCTTTTCAAGGTTGTCGACCAGTCTTGTAATGCTTGGCTTGTCGCGAAAAGTGGCGTTGCACAATTCCTGCTGGCTTTTTCCGTCTTCCTTCCAGAGATGATATAATACACTCCATTGCTCAATGGTCAGGTTTAGTCCGGCCTGGTTGAACTTTTTCTGTAACCTCCTCGCTATTGCCGTAGAAGCCTTCCCCGTGATAAAGCTGTAAAGTTCCCCTTTCCTGAATTGGTTGTTTGGCATATAGTTAGTTAAACAACTATCCAAACTTAAGCAATTTCCCCCGCTCAAACAAGAACCCTGAATAAAAAAAGTACTAAACCATCCCCGACCCTGGAAAACCCGAAACCCCAAACCCAAAACCGGAAACACGAAACCGGAAACACGAAACCGGAAACCCAAAACCCAAAACCCCGTGAGAAATCCCTAATTTTATTATCCCTCTTCATCAGAACCCCTCAGAGCCACATTTAACTAAATTGTGTTGTATGAAATGTATTTACGCACTTCTGTTTTTATTGATATTTATTGATGTCAGTGGCCAGAACAAGAAATTGTCAGTCATTGGTTCCTCTACATCGGCTTGTACGGGTCCGAGCAGCTTTGCAACCTGCTACCTGGGCAGGCTTGATGCTTATTATGATGGAATCGGTCAGCCGATCGATATATTCCAGCTGGCGGTTGGCGGCTATACAGTTTATAAGGGAATGCCTTCGTCATTTACAGGTCCCTGGCCTAACCTGCAACCCGATATTAATAACAACATCACCAAAGCGCTTTCATTCAACCCGAATGTTGTACTGGTAAATTATCCAAGCAATGGATATGATACGCTGAGAGTAGACAGCATCATGCGTTGCTACAGGACAATACGGGATTCAGCAAACGCGCTGGGTAAACCATGCTTCATCACTACGACCCAGCCCCGCCACGCGTTTCCCTTCAACAACCTGACTGTACGGCAAAAGCTTAAAGAACTGCGGGATAGCATCATGCTTCAATTTGGTTATTTCGCCATTGATTTCTGGACCGGGATTGCCGACCCCACGACTTATGAAATTCTCCCTGCTTACAATTCGGGTGACAATATTCACCTGAACGACGCAGGACATGACATTCTGTTCACCCGTGTAAGGGATAAGAATATTTTTGGCGTTGTACTTCCTGTAAAGCTGGTGTCATTTAACGCGGCGACACAGCAGGATATGATCAGCATCAGCTGGTCGGTGGCCGATGAAACTGCCGGCACCAGTTATGAAATCCAGCGTAGCGGCGATGCGATCAATTTTGAAACAGTGAAAACAATCACTGCAGGCGCTAACGCCGCAAGCCGTAAGTATGAATCATTTGATAAATCCCCTGCTGGTATAACTTATTACCGCCTGAAAGTAACTGAAAATGGAAAAGTTTTTTATTCAGCGATTGTAAAGGTCGTATCAGGGAAAGGGACATTGTCCTTCAACAGCCTTACAGTAGATCCTTTAAGCAATCAGTTGGTGATGAAACTTACCGCCGCTGAAAATTCAAGAGTGAATATTAACTTCATCAATAATATTGGTATGCGATTGAGCAGCAGTACGCTCGTGCTGCATCCGGGAACAAACAGATTGATTTTTCCGCTGCATGATTTTCCGGCAGGAACGTACTGGACGCAGTGCATTGCTGATGATAAACAGGTTTTCACAAAAGGGTTCAGCAGGTTTTAATGCAGCCGGGGGTATTAGACTATAACGGCTCGGTTATTCACTACAGTTATGGCGGGCATGGCAGCAAACCGCTGATATGTTTTCATGGTTATGGCGAGACTGCTGAAAAATTCCGGTTTCTTGAAAAAAGGATAGGTGATTCATACAGGATCATTGCGGTTGACCTGCCATTTCATGGAGAAACCGAATGGAATAGCAAACACGTTTATCCAAAGGATCTTTCTGCAATTACACTTCAGGTAATAAAAAAACTGGAAGCCGATGAAACCAATATCCAGTTGCTTGGATTCAGCCTGGGAGGGCGAATTGCCTTATGTTTATTGGAACAGATGCCTGAAAAAATTTCGAAGCTGGTATTGATGGCGCCTGACGGACTCACCGTTAATTTCTGGTACTGGTTATCTACCCAGACTTATTTAGGCAATAAAGCTTTCAGGCTTACAATGGCAAAACCCGGATGGTTTCTTGGAATGCTGCGAACCGGTAACAGGCTGGGTATTATAAATCAAAGCATTTACAAGTTCGTTGAATACTATATTCACGATGAGGAGGTGAGAAAAGAATTGTATGAACGATGGACCGGGTTGAGCAGATGCAGGCCTGATATATCAACCATAAGGAAGCTCATTAGGAAACATAAGATCGCTGTTGAATTGCTTTATGGAAAATACGATCGTATTATTGGAACTGAACGTGGAAGAAAATTTGCAGAAGGGATTGATAGCTGTCGCATTGAAGTGCTTAATTGCGGACACCAGGTGTTGCATGAAAAAAATGCTGATGCGATCATAAATGCATTGTCAGACTGACCATTATTTTTAGCGTATGGATGATCTTTCGTTCTGGCTGGTAGTGTTGGCTGTTGTTTTGTTCATTTGCTATGCAATGCTCATTGAGTATTACCGTAAGGGGTGGAGGCGTTTGCGTGATTATGCCAAACCTGAAGACTTTGTGCCATCAGCAAAAGTTAGTGTGATCATTCCCGCAAGAAATGAAGAAAAAAATATTGGCTCATGTCTTCAATCGCTAGTGAATCAATTTTACCCTGCAGAGTTGCTTCAGGTGATTGTGATCGATGATCATTCAACGGACTCGACTCCGGAAATAGTAACCGGTTTCAGAAACGAGACCATTCAGCTGATCGCTTTGAAAGATCATGTGCATGAACCCATCAATTCATACAAAAAGAAAGCGATTGAAACAGGCATTGCTTATGCAACCGGAGACTGGATCGTAACAACAGACGCGGATTGCATAGCGGGCCGCGACTGGATAACCACATTGATGGCTTTCCAGGAAGAAACAGGAGCTGTGCTGATTGCTGCTCCTGTGAAATTACAAACCGGAAACAGTTTGCTTAATATATTTCAGTCGCTGGACTTTATGGGACTTCAGGGTATTACCGGCGCGTCTCTTGCGCGCAGATTTCATTCCATGGCCAATGGCGCAAACCTCTGCTATTCGAAACAGGTATTTGAAGAAGTGAATGGCTTTAGCGGAATTGACCAACTGGCGTCGGGCGACGATATGCTGCTGATGCACAAAATAGCCAGGCGGCATCCCGATAAAATTGCCTATCTGAAAAGCCAGGATGCTGTTGTAACAGCTTTGCCTGCATTGAACTGGAGATCCTTCTGGCAGCAAAGAGTTCGCTGGGCGAGCAAGGCCGACAAGTACCAGGATAAAAAAGTATTCTGGGTTCTGTTACTGGTTTACCTTCTGAATTTCCTGATGCTGACGTTGTTCATCCTGTCGTTCTTTAACCCCGATGTACTGATTGTACTGATACTGTTTTTATTCTCGAAGACACTTCTGGAATTTCCATTTGTAAACATGGTGGCATCCTTCTTCAGGGAAAAAAGGCTGATGAAGTTTTTTCCGCTCCTGCAACCGCTGCATATTGTTTATACAATTATCGCCGGCTGGCTTGGCAAATTCGGCAGGTACCAATGGAAAGGAAGAACCGTGCGATAGAAATTTGTATTTTGCCCCATGCCAGCACAAACCGCAATGAACCCTGATCGTAACGCGTGGCGCAGGCTGCGCAGGAACAAGGGGGCTTTAGCAGGACTGATAGTGATAGCCGCTTCATTGCTGGTAGCCATAACCTGTTATTTCATTGCACCCGACAAGAGTCCGAACGCCAACCGTATGATCATTGAAATCAACGGACAAAAGCCTGGATTCACGCAACAGTTCCTGAAGATCCCTAAAGAAAGAAAATTTGCGGAAACGTCCTTTATTGAACAGCTGATCTCCGGAAAGGAAGACAGGTATCAATATGTTCCCATCTCCGGTTTTGAAAAGCGTGCAGACAGCATCATCATCCAGAAATATATTGATGAAGGAGTAACTGAAAGAATTGGTTATACTCCGGCACAACTTAACATGCAGGGTGAAAACAAAGAACCGGTTGAAACGATCAGCTTCAGGCTTGGAACCGATAAATATGGTCGTGATATTCTAAGTCGTCTGCTGGTGGGTGTTCGTGTAAGCCTGGCCGTTGGGTTGGTAACACTACTCATTTCCCTTAGCATCGGGGTTTTATTCGGGGCGCTCGCGGGCTATTACCGGGGGCGGGTCGATGATCTCATTATGTGGTTCATCAATGTCATCTGGAGCATTCCTACTTTACTGCTGGTGTTCGCGATCACGCTGGTGCTTGGAAAAGGTTTCTGGCAGGTATTTATTGCTATCGGCCTCACCTTATGGGTCAGCGTTGCGCGTATCATCCGCGGACAGATTCTCAGCATCAGAGAGCTCGAGTATGTGGAAGCCGCCAGGGCACTTGGTTATTCGGGACCGCGCATTATTGTAAGGCACATTTTACCGAACGTGATGGGACCGGTGCTGGTGGTAGCTGCATCAAATTTCGCTACCGCCATTGTGATAGAGGCCGGCCTCAGTTTTTTAGGAGTAGGCGTTCAGCCCCCACAACCAAGCTGGGGATTGATGATCAAGGAAAACTACAATTTCATCATCACACATAACCCAATGCTGGCTATTGCACCGGGCATCGCAATCATGCTGCTCGTTCTTGCTTTTAATTTATTGGGAAACGGGTTAAGAGACGCGCTGGAAGTAAGATCATGATACTTTCGCCGCGCGTTCAGCCTCTTTGTACACCTGCACATTCCTGTTGAAACTTTCTTCCAGCGATATAAAAGTTTCGGTGCGTTCAATTCCTCTTATCTTCTGAAGTTCATCGTGCAAAACAAATCGGAGCTGATTAATATCCTTGCAAACTATTTCAGCAAACATGCTGTAGTTACCCGTGGTGTAGTTGAGTCGCGTTATCTGCGGAATTTTCCTGAGTTCTTTCGCAACCGCATCGTACATGGAACTTTTTTCGAGATAGATACCAATAAATGCAATTACATCATAGCCCAGCTGCTTCAGGTCAACGTTTAGTTTTGTACCTTTCACGATGCCCGCTTCCTGCAGTTTTTTTATGCGTACATGAATTGTACCGCCGGAAACGAAAAGGTTTTTGCCAAGATCTGCATAGGAAATTCCAGCATCCTCCATCATGGCATGGATGATCTGAAGGTCTAATTTGTCAAGATTCAATTTCCCTGTCATTGTTGCTTTCTATTTTATAAGATTTTGAATGAATCACGAATATATTTAAATAATCTCGAAAGTTTTGAAATTTTTATTGAAAATTTTGGAATGAATGGGGTCGATCCTTTACTTTTGTTCCATCAAGTTCTTTATAACACTGTGGGGTGATGAAATTTCGGCAGACATGCCCTCTTGTCTCGAGGGTGGGGAATAACGGATAAACGCAGCATAGAGCCGACTCTACCTTGTGTAAGGCCGACCAGGGTTGACCACTATAAATGGTTTTGGTCAGCATTCGTGTTGACCAAAATTGAGCATTGTGCTATGGCTAACGTCCCCGTGGAGGTTCGACCCCTCCCCCTACAGCTTTGAAAGCCCGTAACTGAGTAATCGGTTGCGGGCTTTGTGTTTTTGGTGATTAATACGCTTGCGCAAAAGCCTATACAACTTTCATTGCTTCGCAACGGGCTTTCAGGCTTTCGCCCATACGTTGCATTCTTTCCTGAAGTTTAATACGAACATCATCCGGCACCGGTGATTCACTTGCATTTAAAAAGCGGGTTGCAAATATGCAGCTGTCTTCACCCGTTTTTCTGAAAACATATTCATGAACAATTGAAAGATTCATTTCTTTTATACTGCACCTTTCGGCATAACAAATTCCATCTTCCGATAAGGTCATCCGCATTGGAGATAATACGGCCAGATAGTCGTTGAAAGTACAGTAATGTAAACTTCCTTTAAATACGCCAGGGAAGTGCTGTTCCACTTTTTCCAATTCAGGCATCCAATCCGCCCGGTTAGGAATATCCATGATCTGCATATACACATCCATGAAGTTGGCATCTATTGGCACCTCATGGTAACTGGTATCATCCACCTCATAATCACTTAGTGGCTTCGGAGGGTCGGGAACATTCCTTTTAGCTTCATCGAGCAACGCAAACCGGTATGCCACTTTTCCAATTGAAGGATATTCTTCCGATGAGGCGGTCCACTCCAGTTCCATCGCTTCCGAAACATCAGGCGCTTGTTGCAACAACTTCTCGGTCATCAGCAAATACTCATTGTTATTGATGCTGTTTTTCAATAAACGATGCGCAACGATCATTTCAGTGCCGGACTGCTTGGTAAAACGGCCTACCCTGATCTCTGCCAACGGTCCGTGATGTACTACAAATTTTAAAGAAAGGCCGGTTATTGCCTGGCATGCTCCGCATGGACAAACTGTATATTGCTCCATCCACTTGCGCTGGAAATGAAATGCATTAAAAATCTTCAGGCATATATTCAGTATTTCCTGTTTTGGGGGAGCAGGACCTTTCTTTATCAGAAGAACAGCATCCCCTTCTATCTCCGACACTTCATACTCATCTCCAATTGCAGTGAGCATTGCATCAATGAGCATGTGAATAGCGCGGGAGCTGTGCGACAATTCGGTGGATGTCATGAACTCGGTGAACCCACTGATATCGGGTATCAGAATGGTTGCGTTAGTTTCGGCCATAACAAAATGGGATATACCACAAGTTAACAAAGATTGGCCAAGCGTTCGCAGAAACGCCGGTAGTTTCCTGCTGCGATGGTCAAGCGCTCTCTTATACGGAGGCGTCTGATATTATCTTAATAAAACAACTTGTACTATTTTACCTGCCAAACATGACCGGAGAAAACTTTGCAACCGGCTGCCTGCCATCGGTAAAACCTGCGGCTGTACATACCCAATAAGCAATGCTGTTGGTAGTTGCGTCAGATAAAGTATTGTGAATCACATCACCTAATCCAAATCCAAATTTGCCTATGGCACGCTCGGGCTGACTGCTATAGCCCTCCCATTTCATAACCGCATCATGAAATTCAAAAGTTCCGGTTTGGGTTGCCTTGCGACTTAATGTGAGCGTAGAAGCACCCACAGCAGTAACGCGTGTGCCAGCTGGAATACCAGGGCCTTTAATGAGCGACCCAACAACAAACGTGGTGCCGTTGTCCTGCCTTGCGGTTATCGTATTACTTCCGGCTGTAGCCTTCCCAAATGTTCTGCAGATGAACCTGGGTACGCGCACCAGGTTGATGTCGTATTCCCTGTTACTAACTATTCCATACGGAACATAGTTCAGTTTCACCGTGTCTTTGTTAATTGCGTATACCCATCCAAGCGTTGTCGGAAGTGATTTGTATATATCTCCGGAATACGATACGTTATTAAGTGTGACCAGAACATCTCTTACCTGGAATGCTCCCGCATCCGATGCTATGAAATAACCCGTGCAGGTTTCTGGATTGATCATAATTTTCTTTCTGTCGAGACCTGTTACTTCGATCTTCGGAGAAACCGATCTTCCAATATTATAAAAAGAAGCATCATGTGGATTCTGCTCAATAAACTGGGTCCCCGGCATCACAGCTGTATTATTGAAATTGCTATATTCAATGTTATGCCAGGTGTTAGCCGCCCAAACGGTGTTCGACTGGGGTGAAAAGAACTGGCAATTCTGATATACAGTTTTATTAAGTAATATTTGTCCTATTCCTGCATCCTGGAAATTCAAAGGAAGCCCTCTCAAGGTCACTCCATCGAAGCTTAAATTCTGTACCGAAAAAGGAAACGCGGCAACATTATTGTTGTCGAACCATTCAAGCGTTCCGCCCCTGAAATTTATATGTGTTCCTTCGGCAAGCAATCTCGCCGCAAATGCTTCATCGTTTCCGGGTATCGACATTGTAATCTCGCAGTCGGTGAAATTTACCGAGATACTTACACTTTTACCCAATGACCACAACGATTCTGTTCTGCATCTTGTAAAGGAAATGCCGGCAAAGTCAGAATTAATATGATAAAGATATTTTGTACCGCCTGCAATGTTGCATTCACTCACCATGGGAGCTGTTCCAATTGCTTTGCCGTAATCCTTTCCATTAATGATATACTGGTTAAATAACATGTACGACTTCTCCAGCAGGTTTGCCCGCGATTGCGTTTGCCCTGTTACCCAAACATTTTTATTCATCTCAAAGTAACAGCCTGTTGCAACAATGTTGTCGCCATTATAAATGTCAATGCTGGTATTGACCGCAATTGCCGCCACAAAATATTTGAACGAACAATCGCGTATTAAAATCATTGAACTTCCTCCTGTTCTTTTATTTGCATAAAAAGAAGCCGATCTCGGATACCGCGCATCTCCCGGAACCGAAGAAGAAAAAGGATCAATTGCAATAGCAGCATATGGAGAGTTAGGATGATTTCTTACTCCTTTTGTCCATTGCGCGTCGGTCCATGTAATAACATTTTTATAATTACCGGGCTGGGGCGCCTGGCCAACAAAGGTGATGTTCTCGATCTTCACGTTCCTTCCGGATTGTACGGCAACTGAGAATCCATTCACATCATTGCACGTTAAACTTGTACCGGGAGAAACAAGAAAATTACTTCCCTTAAGCGTTGCCGTTACAAAAGTGAATTCCCCCGCTTTGGCCGGGTTGTAAATCACAACATTATTCACGATGTAATTGCCACCTGAAAAACGAATCTCCGGAGACTTGGAGGAAGTCACGGCAAAATTGATCGCCTTCTGAACCGCATAGCTGTCATCGGTAGCATCGCCAGCGGTAGCGCCAAACCAGTCAACTAGAATATAGTTTTCAAAATAACGCAGGAACCTGCCCGATTTAGCGCCTGCTTTTTTCACAACCATGATACTGTCTTCATCGGCGGTAGAAGCAGGCGACCAGTAAAAATCACCGATCATTCCATTTTTTATAAATCTGTAAATAACATCGGGCCTGGGATTGCCAACGGACCGAAGATCGGTTTCATTGGAAATTACCTCCATCCTGTCGAGCTTTTTCTTATCAGCCGCGCTCATATTTCCAGGCCGGGTTGTATCAGCATTTCTTACCTGAAAAATCCCCAGCGAGCCTTTGCCGTTATGCTGACCTGAATAAACCTGCGAAGCAATAAAGGTGTATAGTAAAACAAAAAAAAACTTTCGTACTAAATTATAACGGATGTAAGTCATGACGGTTGTGCATTTCTTACCTGCTGATAAAGTATTCATCCTGTTCCAGGTTTAATAAAATAATGGATATTAAAGGGCAATTTACCACCAAAGCACCATTCTTCTCCCAATGCAATTAGCGCATTTATAAACGCACAGGCAATGTGGATAGTGCGTAAAATAGAAATAGCCCCTCTCTTTTTGAGAAGGGCTATTCTTTTTGAATTTTTATTAACCAGGATGTCATCCATCATCGGTGAACATCTACAGCCACCGCATTTCCGATGTTTAACCCCGACTACGAATTTTTAGCCGCCTTCTTCAACCAGTTTCCGAAGCTGTATTTTCTCAAGATCACTTCTGGCAGGGCCAGTCAATAATTCACCGTCGAATGAGAACCGTGATCCATGGCATGGACAATCCCAGCTCTTTTCAGCGCTGTTCCATCCCACGCTGCATTTGGCATGCGGGCAAACAGGATTAACCGCATGCAGGTTGCCGGCATCATCCTTATAAACCGCAATGCGATGTCCTTCATATTTCACCACTCTTGCTTCTCCATGCGCAAGCTCAGCAAGAGATTCCAGTTTTTCATGACTGAAATAACCTCCGATCATATGAACAACAACATCTGCATTTTCTTTTACGAACGATGTAAATCCCGCAACAGGTTTAATGCGGTTGGGATTGAACAGGTCGGCATAACGGCTTTCCCGTGTTACAAAGATCTCATGGAACAGCAAGGCAGATATATGGCTGTACGTCATTCCATTTCCTCCAAACCCTGTTGCAACCCATACATTTTGTGCAGCACCCGGAAGGTGTCCGATATATGGCAATCCGTCGGCAGGTTCAAAGTATTGTGACGACCACCGGTGAACGATGCTTTCCACATCATAAAATCTGCGGATATAACTTTCCAGTTGAGTAAAGCAGTGTTCCGTATTTTCATTGTGGGCGGTTTTATGATCTTCTCCGCCTGCAATCAGGTATAGCTCACCATCAACTTCCTGCGTGCGATAATAGTGATATGGATCGTACATATCATAAGCAAGTCCTTCAGGATAATTATCGCCTTTCAGTTTAACAGACATCGCATAACTTCTGTAAGGCGCACACCGGAAATGAAGAAGGTTTACGCCGGGAGGAATATGCGTTGCATAAATCAGGTGCCTTGCCCTGATATCGCCCATGCTTGTTTTCACCGTTAAAATGTCTTCCTCGGTTACATCCTCAACACGGCAATGCTGTACAATCACGCCTCCTGCAGCTTCAAACGCCCTGGCGATGCCGAACAGATATTTTGAAGGATGAAACTGACCCTGGTTCTGGATCACCAACGCTTTTTCGAATGGGATCGGAACCGGTATTTCATTTACATAATCGATATCGATCCCTGCTTTTTTTGACGCCTGGTAAATTTTTTCCAGTTTTTCCGACTGGTCCTTATCCTGCGAAAACACAAATCCGGGAAGATGTGTATGTCCGCATTCAATTTGGTTTTCACGAATGTTAGTGGCAATAAGGTCCAGCGCCTTTCTTGCAGCCTCAGCAAGCAATTGCGCATTATTTTCCCCGAAATCACTGATCACCTGATCGTAGGTGTTATCCATAAATGTATTCAGATGTGCAGTGGTACCTCCCGAGGTTCCGAATCCAAGGGTTTGCGCTTCCGCTACCATACAGGATTTTCCCGATTGCTGCAACAGCAGGCCAGTAGCGATCCCCGTCATTCCCCCACCAACTATCAACACATCAAATATTTCTGACGGAATAGATTTGTGTTGGGTTTCAAAATCTGGCATGCCGGCCTGCCAGAGACTTGTTAGTGCTCCATCCCTTTGCATAACTTATATTTTATAGTATTTGCATAAAAAATGTGCCCTGCAATTGGAAAGGCTGGCGTTGGTGGGCTAAGATGAAGCTGCTATTTTTGTTATATGGGGCAGAAGAAATTAAAAAGGTTTGCAGAGATAGAGACATTCCCAAATGTGCTTCAATACCCGGCGGGAATGCAGGGGAAATGGAATGAGTACTTCGGGAACCGGAATCCCATTACACTTGAGCTGGCCTGTGGCAAGGGTGAATACGCTGTTGGCCTGGGCAGACTGAACCCTTCAGGAAATTTTCTTGGCATCGACCTGAAAGGAAACCGCATTTGGGTAGGAGCGAAGAAAGCGCTGGCCGAAAATCTGAAAAATGTTGCATTCATCAGAACACATATCGATAAGCTGACAGATTATTTTGAACCCTCTGAGGTTTCGGAAATATGGCTCACTTTCCCCGATCCGCAACTCAGAATTTCACGGGCGAAGAAAAGACTGACACATCCCAAATTTCTCAGGGTATACCAACAGATCCTCCGGCCGGGAGGCAAAATCCACCTTAAAACAGATAGCCCAAACCTGTACGCATTTACCAAACTGGTTATTGACATGTATGAGCTTGTGCTGCATGATGATATTGATGATGTTTACGCCAGCAACGATTTAAAGCAGGAACTTGCCATTAAAACACATTACGAGGCGCTAGATATAGCTCAGAGCAATCGCATTCATTATCTGTGCTTTTCTTTACCGGTAAATTTGCCCGGAGAAGAAAAGGATCAGGAACTGAAGCAGCTTCTAAAGCAAAACCATGAAGAAACAGTTTAACGAAGACGAGGATTATTATTACAACCCCGAAGGATACATTGTATTAACTGAACAATATCATCTTGAAAGGGGCTATTGCTGTGGTAATGGTTGCAAACACTGCCCGTACGATTATAAAAACGTACCGGAGCCAAGGCGGAGCAGGCTTTTGGAAGAAAGAAAGAATGCACCTAAAAATGATTCATCTGATGGAGCGGTCTAAGAAAAATATCAAGCCATTAAAAAGGGTTACTCCCTCAGGAAAAGAAGACAGCAGTTTTTTTGAATCGGTTTACCAGGTTGTACGAATGATTCCCAAAGGGCGCGTCACTTCGTATGGAGCTATTGCTGCAGTGCTTGGAACAAAGCTCTCCGCACGCATGGTTGGATGGGCTATGAATGGTTCGCATCACTCAAAACCCAAAGTACCCGCGCACCGCGTGGTTAACCGCAATGGCATGCTCACCGGGAAAAATCATTTCGCAAATCCCGAACGCATGCAGGAACTATTGGAAAAGGAAGGAATCAGGGTTAAAAACGATGTAGTGGTTGATTTTAAAAAACACTTCTGGGATCCTTCCAAAGAATTGGAGATCTGAGTTATTAGTTAAGATATCCTTGCTGAATAACTTTGTTGAGTCAGAACGAATTTAATTCTTAGCCTGAGGAGGAGGCGATTGCCACAGCACATGTGTTATCACCCACTTCCCATTGTGCTTTGCCAGTAGCAAATAATCAGTTCCCCACCAGGCCGTACATTTCGCGGCGGCAGTCTGATCCTGCACATCAAGCACTTCAACTTTTTTCACAAACTTGTCGGCGGCCGAAGGATTATTGCGTGCCTTAACCCGCGCTATATACTCCTTCATTTGCTGAAAGCTCATGGCCATTCCTTTATAGGATGAGCTGTCCTTTGGCCTCGAATAACCATACTTCGATACTTCCGGCGAAATACTTCTGTGAAGCTTTAGTGAGTCGCCATAGTAGAATGCGTCGATATAATCTGTTACTGCACCTGCTACACCATCTCTGTCCGACTGGCCAAGGCAGCTAATGCTGATCAGCATGAATGTTATAATACCGGGGAGTTTCATAAAAATGTTTTGATTCAATTATCTGAATGAATAAGGAATGTAACTATTAGTTATCCTAATTAATCAGGAATTTGTATGAGTGGGGCGGGAGAATGATAAATTATAAAATGTTACGAAGTGCCGTGCAGATCAGAAACATTCTGTTCGTATACGGTCGCTTATGAAACTATGCTAATAATAAGGGCTGATCATTAAATAAACAAGAACGCCGGTAATGCTAACGTACAGCCACACAGGCCAGGTGATCTTTGCAAGCCTGCGATGAGATTTCCATTCACCCGTTAATCCGCGGTAAGCGGTATAAAGAATAAAAGGAAGAATAACCGCTGCAAGAATTATGTGAGTGATGAGAATGAAAAAATAGAAATAACGGATGCTTCCTTCGCCTCCGAACTTTGTATCTCCGGTAAACAAATGATGACAGATGTAAGAAACCAGGAACAGGCATGATAATACGATAGCGGAGATCATCAGGTTCCTGTGCAGCAGATACCTTCGTGTTCTGACTGCTATCAGGCCAAGAATCAGCAACAGGCTGACAACTGAATTGATGATCGCATTCGCTTTGGCGAACAGGTGTTTGTCGAACCCGAGCTGAACATCCAGCTCAACGCGTGATAACATCACCACTGCCGCGAATACAACAACAGATAGCGTAATTATCAACCAGCGGGCAGCCTTATCATTCTTCTGAAGCGATGCAGGTAACATGATATGATTTAAAATAATTTCCTCTTCTTCTTTTTGTCTTTTTCGAGCATCAGGAAAACAATGTCTTCAGCCAGCCTGCCAATGTCGTTGCTATCAAGTCCATTGTAATATCCTCTTACCACACGGTCCTTATCGAGCAGAACGAATTTTTCGGTATGAATAAAGGCAGTATCAACTCCTCCTCCATCCTGCAACCCAAGTTTCAGTTCATTGATCGAATGATCATAGATAGCTTTTTTGGGGCCTGTCAACATCCACCAGATATCGGGGTTTACGCCATATCTGTCGGCATATTTTCTGAGTACCGGAAATGAATCTCTTTCGGGATCTACCGTGAAAGAAATGAAATGAACAAAAGTTGTATCAATTCTTCTTCGGTTATCCTTAAGCTTCATCACATCCTGCAGTCTCTTCATGTTGCGTGTAAGCGTAGGGCAAATGGAAGGACAGTGTGTGAAAAAGAAATCGGCTACAATGACCTTGCCTTCTAATTCGCTTAACGAGACCTGTTTACCCAATTGATTGGTGAGCGTAAGATCAGCCACCTTGTGCCAGACTGTGTCATCAATTTCTTTTCCGTTCTTTACTTTGGTGATCACAGTATCAAAATAATACCTCCTCGGCATGTTCACGGCGCCTTCCCGGAAACTGTCCGCAATCAGGTATCCGGCAACAGGCAGAAGAATTGCCAGGCTTAAGGCTAACCATGCTTTTTGACTCACGTAGTTGAATTTGCGGGCACAAAGGTATTGAAGGAATGCTTCTGCCGCTTCAGCCGCTTGTTAAATCACAGAAATGAAAAAGGGTACTCTTTGCAGAATACCCTTTATAAATCTTGTTTCCAGGCCTTTAATTATGTTCACCTGGCTTTTGCGCGTCATGCGGCGCCGCTGCGGGTTTGGCCGCGGGTTTGGTTGTTTGCTCTTTATGATGAGGATCGTAAGTATTGCGGAGGTTTTTGTAAGAATCTCCATCCCACAGGAATGCTCCTATAAACCATACGAACAGCAGAAGCGGTACGACAATGGTCATGATCATATTCCTCAACTCATCGCCCAGGTGCATGAATATCGAAACAATGTAAAATGCTTTTGCAAGAGAAAGGATGATGATTACTCCTTTAATGACTATGTTAATGAAAGGCGGAAAAGAAGTTGCATACATCAGCAATCCCAGTCCAAGTTCTATGATGGTAATGATCAGCAGCACCCAGAATGTCTTCCAGATCCGCTTCGTTCCTTCAGCCGGATGGTGATGTACGGTTACTTCCGGCGAGGTTGTATGATGTTGATGTTCCATATTGCTGAATAACGTTATTAATAATTTAGATCAGGTAGAAGCAAAGGAATACAAATACCCATACCAGGTCTACAAAGTGCCAGTATAATCCTGCTTTCTCTACCATCAGGTAATGTCCGCGTTTGTCGAATGCTCCCTTAATGGTCATGATCAATACGATCACGTTAATGATCACCCCCGAAAACACGTGGAATCCATGGAAACCCGTTATCGTAAAAAAGAAATTCGCAAAATTGCTGGAGGCTACGCTTCCATTAGCATTTGGAAAAGGATTGCTACCCCACCATGCACCCTGATGATAAAGGTGCGTCCATTCCCATGCCTGGCAGCCGAGGAAAGCAAGTCCGCCTACTATCGTCCATGCCAGCCATTTGATCACACCCTTTCTGTTCATATGGTGACCTTCGTGAACTGCAAGCACCATTGTTACAGAGCTCATGATAAGGATAAAGGTCATCAAGCTTACAAATGCAAGCGGCAGGTTAGCATGTCCGGCAAAAGGAAATGAATTAAATACATGGTTGGCATCGGGCCAGCTGTTGCTGGAAAAACGAATAGTGCCATAAGAGATCAGGAAAGCTCCGAATGTAAAAGTGTCACTCATTAAAAAATACCACATCATCAGTTTTCCATATTCCACATTGAAGGGACTTTTACCTCCACTCCACCATTTCCTGTCTGCAGGTACTGCTTGAGCCATGTGATTGTTTTAAACTGTTCGCAAAATTAATAGAGTATCTATAACAATTATTGTATCCACAAAAAGAAAACAAACAGGTAGACCCACAATAGATCTACAAAATGCCAGTAAGTAGCCGCAATTTCAACCGGCACCGGACTGTATGTACGGTAACGCCTGTTGAATCCTCTTACAAACATCAACCCCAATGCCACAATTCCACCTGCAACGTGCAATGCATGCAGTCCGAAAATAATGTAAAGGAACTGAACCGCTCCGGCTCCTCCCTTCAATCCGAAACCTGAATCCCAGATCTGCCTGAAGCCTATCCATTGCATAACAATGAACACTATTCCCAAACCCAGCGTAACGGCTGTCAGCGTCCTGTATTTTCCCAGTTCCCGGTCTTTGAACGACTTCAATGACCATTGAATGGTTAAACTGCTTATCAGCATTACCGCAGTTGAGAACCAGAACAGACGCGGCATTTCAAAGCTTGTCCAGTTAGGCTGCTCACGCTTCACAATATATGCACTGGTCAAACCGGCGAACATCATTATGATGCTACCGATCGCCACCCATAAAGTGAATTTATGGGGATGAATTTTTTTACGTTGTATTTCTGATGCGACCATGTTTTAAAGTCAAATGGTAAAAGTCAAAATGTAAAATGTAAAATGTACAAAATGTAAAATGTAAAAGTAAAAATGAGAACCAGTTGCGTCTGACCTGCTACTAAGGATATCCTATTTTGCATTTTTCATTTTGCATTTTTAATTGTTTCGTTCTCCCAAAAAAGCAAACCCATTTTTCATTTTTCATTTTTCATTTTGAATTTTTAATTCACTTTATCCAGCAACAACCCCAACAACACCACCGGCAAATAAACATAACTACTGAACATTACCCTTCTTGCCGCCTGGCTTGTCATCTCCCTGTACAATCTTACACATTGCCAAACCATGAAGAGATTTGCTACCAGCACAATTCCAAAACTCACTATACCACTCATGCCAATGAAATAAGGGATCACGCCGGCCGGAATCAGCAACAGGGAATATATTATCGCCTGAATAGCTGAATACCTTGTTGTTCCTTCCTCCGAGGGCAGCAATTTGAAACCAGCCTTGCTGTAATCCTTATGCGCAATCCAGGCTATTGCCCAGAAGTGCGGGAACTGCCAGAAAAACTGGATTGCAAACAACGCCCAGCCGCCGCCCCATTGAATGGGTTCTTCCGGTAAAAAACCGGCGGTCCATCCTATCAGGCAAGGCAATGCTCCGGGAATAGCGCCAAACAATACTGAGAAAGAGCTTACTTTTTTCATCGGCGTGTACATGTAAGCATACATGAACCAGCTAACCAATGATATGATGGCCGAAGCCAGATTGAAATATTTCCACAGGATGAACAAACCAACAGCAAGTGTTATGATCGCAAACGTCCATCCTTCTGTCATGCCCATTCTTCCCGAAGCTACCGGCCTCCTGGAAGTACGCGACATCTTTGCATCACTATCCTTTTCCGCAAGCTGGTTAACTGAATTCGCGCTGCCTGTTACCAACAGACCTCCTGCAAACATCAGCATTATCCTGCCCCAGTCAAATGGCACACCCGGCGCCAGCAGATAACAGACCACGGCAGAAAACGCAACCATGAAGCTCAGCGAGAACTTGATCAGCTGCATGTAATCCCTCAGCTTGCTTCCAATTGTAAAAGAACTTGACCGACTCACAATTTCTGTCTGCATCTTGCGGTATTGAAATCCTAGTGCTTCGATTCGTCCGCACCTACAGGCTCGGTTTGTAAAATATGATCCTTTCCGTCCTTTCCATAATCATATGGCCAGCGGTGAACTTCAGGGATCTCGCCAGGCCAGTTTCCATGACCAGGTCTGATCGGAGTTGTCCACTCAAGGGTGTTTGCACCCCACGGATTCTGAGATACAACTCTTCTTCCTTTAAATATTGAATAGAAGAAATTGAATACAAATAACAACTGTATCGCGAATACGATCATTGCAACGATGGTGATGAACCTGCTCAGATCTCCAAACTGGTTGAAGCTCGCCCAGTTGCTGTAGTCAAGATAACGTCTTGGCATACCCGCAAGTCCCTGGTAGTGCATTGGCCAGAAGATAAGATACGCCCCGGCCAGCGTTACCCAGAAATGGATGTAGGCCATCGTATTGTTCAGGTATCGCCCATACATCTTAGGGAACCAGTGATAAACACCCGCGAACATTCCGAAGAAAGCGGATACGCCCATCACAATATGGAAGTGCGCTACCACGAACATCGTATCGTGCAAATGGATATCAAGTGTTGAGTTGCCCAGCCAGATACCTGTAAGTCCGCCCGAAATGAACAAACTCACAAAACCAATGGAGAACAGCATGCCCGGCGTAAACCGGATGTTTCCTCTCCATAATGTGGTAAGCCAGTTGAATACTTTAATGGCTGAAGGAACTGCTATGAGCAGCGTTAGCAATACGAATACCGATCCAAGGAATGGATTCAATCCTGTAACAAACATATGGTGCGCCCATACCAGGAATGAAAGTATCGCGATCGCGAACAGCGATCCAAGCATGGCCATATATCCGAAGATGGGTTTCCGGGCATTGATACTCATAACCTCCGACACAAGTCCCATCGCAGGTAAAATGATGATATATACTTCGGGATGCCCCAGGAACCAGAAGAGGTGCTGATAAAGAATGGCGCTTCCGCCTTCATTAGGCATCGCCTGCTGGGTGCTGTAAATAAATATGTCGGAAAGATAAAAGCTGGTTCCGGCATGACGGTCGAACAATAACAGAATGAAACCGCTCAGCAACACCGGGAACGACAATACACCAAGTATCGCGGTGAAGAACAATGCCCAGATCGTAAGCGGAAGCCTGGTCATGCTCATGCCCTTGGTGCGCATGTTAAGAATGGTTGAGATATAGTTCAAACCTCCAAGAAGTGACGATACAACAAAGAGCGCCATGCTGATCAGCCATAAGTCAACCCCCACCTGCGATCCCTTTGAAGCCTCCTTGACTCCACTCAAAGGCGGATACATCGTCCACCCTCCGCTTGCGGGACCTGTCTCAACAAATAAAGAAGAAAGCATTACCACACTCGCCAGGAAAAAGAACCAATAGGACAACATATTCAGAAATGGCGAAGCCATATCCCTTGCACCACACTGAAGCGGAATAAGAAAGTTCGCGAATGTTCCGCTCAGCCCTGCGGTTAATACAAAGAACACCAGCACTGTTCCGTGCATGGTCACCAGCGCATAATAGGCATCGGCCTGAATAATTCCACCCTTTGCCCATTTCCCGAGTATGTCTTCCAGGATAGGAAATGCAGTACCAGGATATCCCAGCTGAAGACGGAAGAGTACAGACATGAACGCACCCAGTATAGCCCAGAAAATTCCCGTAATGATGAACTGCTTTGCAATCATCTTATGGTCCTGGCTGAATACATATTTAGTTATGAATGTTTCTTTATGGTGGTGCACATGGTGTTCATCATGATGAACTTCATGCGTGGTAACCACTTCAGGATGTCCGGCATGTAAATTCAAATCGTTGCTCATCAAAGTAATTTTAAAGTGGATTAGTTTTCACTAATGAGTTTTGGATCAGTTGGTCGTTGCTTTTACCGGTGTAACCGCAGCGGTTGTAACCTTTGCAGCGCTGTCGGTGGTTGTACCAGTTGGTGCAGGAGCCGGCGCAGATTGATTGATCTGTACATAGTTCGACTTCTGCCTTGCGATCCACAGATCGAATTCCTGCTGCGTCACAACCTTGATGATTCCCTTCATCGCATAGTGCTGTTCACCGCACATCTGGTCGCACGAAATCTCGTATTCGAATTCGGGATTTCCTGTCTTCTGTTTCATTTCCTCTGTTGTAAAAAGTGGAGTAAACCACATTGTGGTTGGCGTACCTGGCACCGCATCCATTTTCATCCTGAAATGAACCAGTCCAACGTCGTGCACCACATCTCTTGAATTAATGATCAGCTTAACCGGTCTGTTTACAACAACATGAATATCGTTACCACTGACAACAATATCGTCGTGCGTGGCTTTGTCCTCCCACAACAATCCCAGCTGGTTATTGGCAGGATCGCTGATGTTTTTGTAATATTTTTTACCGAACGTATTATCCTTTCCAGGGTACCGGCCAATCCACGCGAACTGTCGTCCTGTAACTTCAACCTGAAGTGAATTCTTCGGCGCGTCGCCGGTGATCTTAAACCAGTAATACAAACCAAAACCCACAAGCACTGTAAGGAAGATCGCGGGTACTACTGTCCAGATAAGTTCCAGTTTATTGTTATGGGGGTAGTAATATGCCTTGCGTTTTTCTGAGTACTGGTATTTATAAGAGAACCAGAACAACAATATCTGGGTAATGAAGAATACAGCACCTGTGATAACGATGGTGATGTACAGCATGTCATCGATCTTCTTGCCGTGATCGGATGCAGCCTCGCCCAGGATCCTCCCTTTCAGCGCCTCATTGCAGAAATACACGCCAATCAATCCCGCAATCAGGAAAACGATCATCAGGAAACCATTGATGCGGTTGTTCTGCTCAAAGGTTTTCTTTTCTCCTTTCAGCACTGCTACATATTCACTGGCTTTCGCTATCTGAAAGACTATCAGGAAACCAAACGCCAGGATTGCTATCAAAAAAAGTGTACCCATGATTATCTGATAAATATTTCGTTCAAATAATTTTTAGATCCGCTGCTTCATTTCCATTACGTATGGTGAATGATGCTCTCTTTCAGGAACGGATGGTTTACTGCTACCAGCGGATATTTTGCCAATGACCTGCCGGTAATAAACATGATCAGTCCTACAAATCCTAATGCAATACCAAAATCAAACAGTCCCAGCTCAACATGCTCGCTGAATGGTCCGGGGAATACCATCTGGTAAAAATCCAGCCAGTGCCCGAATATGATCAGTATCGCCATGAAGGTAACTGTGGTATAATTTCTTTTTGAACTTCTGCGCATCAGTATTAATAAAGGCGCAAGGAAGTTGATGATAAGGTTCAGGAAGAAAATCGCTTTGTATGGTCCCTGTACCCGTGGTTTAAAGTAAACCGTTTCTTCAGGCATATTTGCATACCATATCAGCATGTACTGGCTGAACCAGAGGTATGTCCAGAATACAGAAAATGCAAACATGAATTTGCCCAGATCGTGCAGGTGTTCATTATTTGTAAGCTCAAGGTATCCCTGGTTCTTGAGGTAAATCACAAACAAAGTGATCAACGCAATACCTGCCACAAATGAACTGGCGAATGTATACCAGCTGTACATGGTAGAATACCAGTGCGCGTCTATGCTCATCAGCCAAAGCCATGGAACAGTCGACATCACTGTAAGTACAAACCAAACCATGAAGAGCGCGGCCCAAACTGTGTTCTTGTAAATATATCTGCGGCCTTCTTCAACAGTCATAAGCGGATTATTATCGAGATGACGCGACAGCTGGCGCATTTTCCATCCCAGTATTATCCAGAAACCAATTGAGAGCACTGTCCAAACAATGAAAAAACCCGGACTGAGGAAAGACGATTTGCCTTTCAATATCGGATCAGCTTCAACAGCGGCTTTATCAACCCAGTGGTAAATATGATGTTTGTGACCGAGTACCAGTATAAGCAGCACCAACAGTGTTATCGCACCAAGAACCGGTACCGCGGTAGAGATGGCTTCGGCCACCCTGCGGAACGACATCTGCCATCCACCAAACGCAAGTGTGGTGGCGCAAATGAAAAACATGGCAGCATTTGTTATCAAAAGGAAATAAGTGCTGTTATGTAAGAGCGTTGCCCAGAAACGCGCCTCATGATGCTCGTCGCCGGTTCCGTACACGAAATATCCGATGATCAGCGAAAGAACACCAATGCCCAGCAGCGCTAATGACCACATTCTGTACCGGCCTGGTATGTTGAACTGAAGCTTGATAGATGATGATGATGCCATCCTTGCTTATTTATTATTCTCGATTCAAATTATTAATTACCGGCTGCACCCGCGGCAGGAACTTTTGTAGTGGTATCTACTGCTACATTGGTTCCGCTTTGTGTTCCGGCTGATCCGCCCTGTTTCGATTTTATATACTTAATAACCATCCACCGCTGCGTTGCATTCAGCTGCGATGCATAACTTCCCATTGCACCCTTTCCATATGTTACCGAATAGAACATCTGTCCGTCAGGCATGTTTTTGGTAACAGGATCCGTAAGAAGATTACGGGGAGCAGCAGGAAAAGGGCCATCTCCATTCTTCCAGAGCGGACCATTTCCATCCAATGCCGCACCATGACATATACCGCAATTGATCAGGTACAATCTTTCACTTTCCTTCATTGTTGCGGAATCCATTGATATTATCGGATTCGGAATTTGCTTTGAGGCAACATAATTAGTAGAATCCCCTGCTTTATCCTGGGTAAGCCTGAATGTATAATTCGCTCCTCTTTTTACAGTTCCCGCTACAGGCGTATTACTGAAATGAATTCCCTGCTTCAGCAATTCCGCTTTTTCCTCCTCGGTCATTGAATAGGTTTCGTATGCGCGACTGTAATTCATGTCGGGCATATAAACCTTACCCGGGCTGCGCTTTACATCACTACAGGAAACAACTCCCGTAACAGATGCAGCTAAAATGGATATGATGATTAATTTCTTCATTGATCTATTCGTTTGAACAGTTTATGCAGGTATTTCGCCCCTTCTTGATTCAAAAAGTTTTTGTTCCTTATCGTATGTACCCAGCCACCATCCTGTTTCAGCATTCTGAATATTTATCTCTTTAGCGCCGGCATTCTGAAGGAAAGCCTGTATCTCTGCTTCATTGCTCTTAGGCGTCAGCTCAATCACCATAACAAAAGTGTCGTCGGTTGCGCGCGAATGAAAATGGTGCTTCTTCACAAATGGCGCCATCTGACAGAGGTAACAAAATGTAAGTACCATTCCCACTGCAGACAACAGCACGGTAAGCTCGAAAATGATCGGTATCCAGGCGGGTAAAGCGAATTGCGGCTTACCACCGATATTCAGCGGCCAGTCGTTCGTAAAAACCCAGCTGATAAATCCTACGGCTATGCTGGTTCCTGTTATCGCATACACAAACCCTGCTGTATGCAGGCTGGTGTCCCTCAGTCCCATCTCTTTGTCGAGACCGTGAATGGGAAAAGGAGTGTACACGTCGTGAAGCTTGTATCCTGCCTTCCGCACATTTTTTACCGCGGGAAACAGCACCGCTTCATCATCAAAAGAACCAACAACAAATTTTTTTACTGCCATATTGATAAGTTCTCAATTTTGAATTCCTGGTTACATCTTTTTCAAACTACTCACACCATTTATTATGCGCCATGGTCATGCGCGTGTTCCCTGTTAAATTCTTCCACCGTCTGTTTTTCCAGTACACCCATTCGCTGTTTATATACGTCGCCATTCTTTTTCAGAATATGCTTGATCTCCGCAATTGCAATTACAGGGAAGAACTTCGAGAACAGGAAGTAACAGGTAAAGAACAGACCGAAGGTTCCCAGGTAAAATCCAACCTCCCAGATGGTAGGAGAATAATAGAAACCCCAGCTGCTCGGCAGGTAATCGCGGTACAATGATGTAACGATGATCACAAACCGCTCGAACCACATCCCCACGTTCACAATTATACTCATGAAGAAAGTGATGGTGATATTCCTTCTCAGGTTACGGAACCAGAAGATCTGCGGGCTCAGTACGTTACATCCCATCATAAGCCAGTAGCTCCATCCGTAAGGACTGAATATGTCCGCCCTGTTCTTCATGAAGGCGAAAGCCTCATATTTATTTTGTCCGTACCATGCAATGAACAATTCAGTCAGGTAGGCGCAGCCTACTATTGAACCGGTAAGCACAATTACTTTATTCATCACATCGATGTGCTCCAGTGTGATGTATTCTTCCAGCTTCATCACCTTGCGGGTGATCACCAGCAGGGTTTGCACCATGGCGAATCCAGAGAAGATGGCGCCCGCAACGAAATAAGGTGGGAAGATGGTGGTGTGCCAGCCGGGTACAACCGAAGTGGCGAAGTCGAAGGATACAATCGTGTGCACCGATAATACAAGCGGCGTACTCAATCCCGCAAGCACCAGCGCAAGCGCTTCGTGACGTTGCCAGTGTTTTGTTGATCCGGTCCATCCGAAAGATAAAACCCCGTACATCCATTTTCTCCACTTCAGCCTTGCACGGTCACGCACAGTTGCCAGGTCGGGCAGCAAACCACTGTACCAGAATAATAATGAAACGGTGAAATAAGTTGAGATCGCGAATACGTCCCACAAAAGCGGCGAGTTGAAATTCACCCACAAAGGACCGCGGGTATTCGGATAAGGCAATACGAAGAACGCCATCCATACACGACCCATGTGCCAGATAGGGAACTGTCCTGCGCACATTACCGCAAAAATGGTCATAGCTTCTGCCGCACGGTTCACACCTGTTCTCCATCCCTGGCGGAACAGCAGGAGGATCGCTGAGATAAGCGTTCCTGCGTGACCGATACCAACCCACCAAACGAAGTTGGTGATGTCCCAGCCCCAACCAACCGTCTTATGCAGGTTCCACTGACCCGTACCGTAGTAGACTTCCCTACCTACCGAATAGATGCCGAATAATAACAGGGCAACCGAGATAAGAAATCCTATCCACCACAACTTTGTAGGGCGGTTCTCGATGACCTTTACAATATCCTCGGTCACCTGGTGATAGTCCTTGTTACCTTCAACCAGCGGCGGACGTACCTGCGATTCGTATCTTAATAAAGCCATATCTTATTTTAATATGTCCGGAGCTAAGCCCCGGAGCGAATTTTCAATTCACTACTCTTTTTATTATAAGAACTGACAACGATTAATGCTGGCTTGCATCATGCGTTGTTGATGCCGGCAACTTGCCCGACTGAGGCGTCACTTCATGCGCGCCACTCAGCCTGTCGGTATTCCTGACCTTAGGCAGGTAGCTTACATTCGGTAAGGTATGCAGCGGCTCCAGTACATAGAATAAGCGTTTCATATTGGAAGCCCTGTGTTTTGTTACAGCGCTCTGTGAATCGTTCACATTTCCAAATACAATAGCACCTGCCGAACACGCCTGCTGACAGGCGGTCTTTAGATCCCATTGTTCATTTCCTGCGGCGTCGAGGTTACCTGTATTAAGCGTACGGTTCTCTTTCTTCGCTCTTAATTTTCCGTCCTGCAAACGCTGCACGCAGAATGAACATTTCTCCATTACACCACGGCTCCGGACAGTAACGTCAGGATTCAGTACCATGCGTGAGAGATCGTCATTCATCATATTCACTACCGGATCGAGATAAGCCGCGGAATTCTGATTGTCCTCAAAACTGTCAGAACCCATATAATCGGCCCAGTTGAAACGGCGAACTTTATAAGGACAGTTGTTAGCGCAATATCTTGTTCCGATGCAACGATTGTAAGTCATCTGGTTCAATCCTTCTGAGCTGTGCGGAGTTGCAGCAACAGGACAAACGTTCTCGCACGGAGCATTATCGCAATGCTGGCAAAGCATTGGCTGGAACAGCGTCTGAATGCTGTCGGCATTATTCGGATCACCGGTGAAATATCTGTCGATCCGCAGCCAGTGCATATCGTGCGATCTCAATACCTCAGTTTTTCCTACAACCGGCACGTTGTTCTCAACATGACAGGCAACAACACACGCACCGCATCCAAAACAGGCGTTCATGTCAATTGACATTCCCCATTTGATGCCAGGCTTGTCGAAAACCGGATAGAGTGTTCCTTCTTTTTCATACGCTTCCAAACCGCCCCATGGCTCCAGCTCTCTTGCCCTGTCCTTTAATATCTGATCAGGTGATTGTTTAAGATTATTAAGTGTAAGCTCTCTTACTACCTCATGCCTGCCTTCATATGATCCGTGGATCTGTGTTTGCGCAACATCATAAGTTTCGCCTGTAGCCTCAACAGTAACGTTCTGTACTGTCCAGTCAACGTGATTTTCAGCAAAGGCCGCGAAAGAGAATACATTTTTGCCCGCATTCTTTACTGCCCGTCCAAGCTTTTCGCTGCGGCCATAACCAACTGCTACTGCAACGGCATTGGTTTGCATTCCCGGTATAATGAGCACTGGAAGGTCGACCTGTTTGTTGCCCGCCTTTATGCGCACTACAGGTTTCTTTGGAAAGAACTCATACTGATTAGCGGAACGCTCGCTTGTAATATCAATGTCCAAAAGAGCTTTACCCATTGCAGGCGATATCATAGCATAGTTATCCCAGCATGCGCGTGAAATTGGATCGGGTAGTTCCAGCAACCATGGATTGTTTGGCTGCCTTCCGTCTGTCATTGCCACATTCTGATAAAGCACCAGCTCTGCACGGGCGGTTTTTCCTTCTACCGCCAGATCGGCTTTACCCACAGGCATTGCAGATAGTTTCGACGCGGCAGCGGCCACGCCTGCTCCATTAAATCCACCGCCGCCGGGAGCGGGAGCTGTTGCGGGTTCTAATACACCATTCTGAAGTACCTGGAAAAACGCATCTTCACTTCCTGCCTTACCAGTCCAGTATTGTTTAAAATAAGCATCGTATGTTAACGGATTGCCTGACCATTTTAATAATGAATCAGTGAAATGTCTTGTTTTGAAAAGTGGCGCTATCGCTGGTTGCTGCAGGTAGAAGTAACCTGTTCTGGGCTCCGCGTCGCCCCAGCTTTCAAGATAGTGGTGAGATGGAATAATGAACTTGCACAATTCGGTGGTCTCATCCATCGTCTGATTGCACGAAACACTCATACGAACCCTTGCCAGTGCCTTCTTAAACCTGTCGGCATCATAATAATTATAGGCCGGGTTTGCATCGTATACAATCAAACCACCGATGCTGCCGCCTTCCATTTCAGCCAACAGCTGTGAGAACTCAGTATCCATTCCCTTACGGGTATTGTTGGTTACATTCCAGTTGATGGTAGTTCCGTTAGCGCCTATCGCTTCATTGATGGCATTTACAATGATCTGAATGTTTGGATTGTTGCTTCCGCAAACCACAAGGCTGGCGCCACGGTTTGCTGTAAGGTCCTTCGCCACTTTACTCACAGCTGCCTGCAGGCGGGTGTCAAGTGTTGTTGCTGCCGGAGCAGATCCGCCAACCGCGGCAAGCAAAGCAAGCGCAATGGATCCTGTTTGAGATGGAAGATGTGTGAATCGCTCATCCGCATTGGCACCGGTCATGCTCATCATTCCTTCGAAATGATAATGCTTGCTCATCTGGGGATTGTTCTCGTCTATTTTCCTGTTACGGCTGTATCCATCCCTGAATTCAACCGGAGATAACCAGGTTCCAAGAAAATCCGCTCCGAGGCTCACAATTACTTTTGCGTTTTGAAAAGCATAGGAAGGGATCGCGCGTTTTCCATAAGAGGCTTCGTTGGCAGTAAGCATTCCACCATAAGAAACTCCATCATACTGAACGTGCCTGCTGTTCGGGAACTTCCCCAGGAATTCCGTTATGGCCTGCAGCATTGTAGGGGAGTTAACCGTAGCAGTCAGCAGCACCACAGGCGCGCCGCCTAAGGAAGCAAATCCATCCATGATCATCTTGTCGGCTGCTTCGAATTTGCTCACTTCCTTGAATGTGTCCCCTGATTTCTGCATAGGGAACCGAATGCGTGCTGTATCGTAAAGATCAAGAACGGATGCCTGTGCCTGGGCAGAGGTTCCTCCTTTAAAAATTGTAGAGAGATCGTTGGGTTCTATTTTAATAGGACGTCCGTCGCGAACCTTCGCAATAACAGGTTCCGCATCGCCGCCTGAAACATAGGTTGTAGCATAATAATCCGCAACTCCGGGGATCGTATTCTCTGGCTTGTTGACGTAAGGGATTGCTTTCCTTACGGGCACTTCACAGCTGGCGGCAAGCGCTGCAGCCGCGGTGCTGAAACCGAGGTATTTCAAAAAGTCCCTGCGCGGGGCTGTGGCGTCCAGTAAACCTTTGCCGCTAGCGTCTTCAATCGTCAATTCTTCCTTAAACTCATCCTGCGAAGCCTTTTTGAGCTCTTCGCTTCCAGTACGCTCTGCAAAACTTTGCCAGTACTTTTTTTGATCCATTATTTCAATTTGAAAATTTCAAAATTTGTCCGGTCAACTTTCCTTTACCCGATGGTTTGTACAATTAATAGTGACATTTCTGACATTCTGTTCCTCCGATATCATTCACAGTCACGCTATCCATTTTACCCGATTTTAAATCGTTGTGAAACTTCTCGTAAATGCTGTAAAACCTGTTGCCATTCTGGCCTGTGGAATCAGGGAAATCTACACGGGAAGTACGGTGACAGTTGATGCACCAACCCATGCTCAGGTCGGAGAATTGTTTCACTTCATCCATTGCGGTGATCTCTCCATGACAGGTCTGGCATTGCACCTTACCTGCCCGGGTGTGCTGTGAGTGATTAAAATAAACATGGTCAGGCAGGTTGTGGATACGGATCCACTCGACCGGCTTGCCCTTGGAAGGGTCCCAGGGTAATTGCCCCGGTGTAAAACCTGCATACTTCAGCAGTTTTTCAATTTCTGCTGTCCCATCGATCTTGGTGCCATCTTCATGAAAAAGCTCAGGGCCTTTTTCATAAGTGTTTATTGACTGATGGCAGTTCATACAAATATTAATAGAAGGAATGCCCGCATGCTTGCTGTCCCACGCACTTCCGTGGCAAAACATACAGTTGATCTGGTTAACGCCCGCGTGAACCCTGTGAGAGAAGTAAATGGGTTGTTCGGGTTGATAATCCTTTGACCGGCCAAGGCCTATGGCGCCCTGAATTGTATAATAACCGCCGATTACAAATAATAATATAGTGAGAAGCGCTATATAAGTTTTATTGCGGTAGAATGGAATTGGCTCCGATGTGGGAATACCTTCACGGTCATCGGCCAGTTTGCGCAGATTTGCGTTCACCTGTAGAAGGATCAGCGCAATTACAGCCAGAATCAGGGAAATGATACCAAAAACAAGGGCATTGTCGCCATCCTTTGCAGCAGTTGCCGCTGTGTCACCAGCAGGTTGACCTGTGGTTGCGCCTGGCACCGGCACAGACTTGATGTAAGCAAGTATATTATCAATGTCCGCGTCTTCCAGCTCAGGGAAGAGGTTCATCGGACTTTTATTGAATTGATTGTAAAGGGCGGTGAAATAAGAATCGCCCGACTTCAGCACGGCCTGGTTGTTCTTGATCCAAGCATAAAGCTTCTTTTTGTCAGGCACCCTTTCCTCCACGCCGAATAATGCAGGGCCGGAGATTGCGCGGTGCACACCATGACAGGTGGCGCATTTACTATTAAAAATAGCTTTTCCCGCAGCAGCATCCTGTGCATTTACGTCAGAAACAAAACTCAGCGATAAGTAGAGAGAGAAAGCAAGGGCTATTTTTTTTACGATCGGTCGATGGTCAATCATATTCACAAACAGTTGTGCTAGATGTGGAAAAATTTCCTAAGCCGGGTGCAAAAATAAGTCAGGATTTTAACAAAAACATAGGGGTTGAAAAAAAATTTTTCCCGCGTCTGGCGTGGGTTTCAGCCGATTGTATGTGTTTACTCTTAACAGGTGTCACGTGCTTGTCAGCCCAAACACCAAAACGCGGCATACACTGCATACGTCAGGTTTTCTTCGATATTTTACTGCACTTTTGTGACTCATTTCAACTAGTACTTAGCAACTTCTGCGATTTATTATGTTAGAGCGTCTTCAAAAAAAATGGAAGGTTGGTGCCGGAAGATTGCTGCTGATCCTGATCGTTTTTGCGCTCGGAGGTAGTGCAACAGGCTATGCCGGGAAAAAGTTGATGGCGATCACAAATATTGAAACACCCTGGCTATATGCACCTGTATATATTATTGTAGTAACCATCATCTGGCCACTAATGGTAATGCTGGTTAGCATTCCTTTTGGCCAGTTCACCTTTTTCAAGTCTTATATAACGAAGCTTGGGCAACGGTTCAGTCGCGGGAAAAACAAAAATGAAGCATTGATCCCGCAAAATGGCCGGTTCTTTCATATCGCGATCTTTGCCTCCGGCGCTGGCAGCAACGCTCAGAAGATCATCGATCATTTCAGGCATGATCCGGATATACGCGTGAACCTGATCGCATGCAATAAACCGGGGGCAGGCGTGCTCAGCATCGCGTCACATGAAGGAATTCCGGTTCTGATGATCGAAAAAGAAAGATTTTTCAGGGGCGACGCCTATACTGAAATTTTATCTGAGGCCGGGGTTGACCTTATTGTCCTTGCAGGTTTTCTTTGGAAGATCCCCCAGGCTTTAATTGATGTTTACCGTCATCGTATAATCAATATTCACCCTGCCCTGCTGCCTAAATATGGCGGCAAGGGACTTTATGGAAGTTATGTTCACGAGGCAGTGCTGAAGGCCGGAGAAAAAGAAAGCGGCATTACCATTCATTTTGTAGATGAGGAATACGATCATGGCGATCATATCTTCCAGGCAAGGATCCCTGTTGAAGAAAACGATACACCTGACAGCCTGGCCCGTAAGATCCATTCGCTGGAACATGAACACTTTCCGAAAGTGATTGAGTCGCTCATCAAAAAGCAAAACCGCCGTTAAAAATGCATCGCAGGTCCGGAGTTTAGTTTACTTGTTTTAATATTGAAATCATGAGGCGGACGCTGCGTTCACATTTCCTGATAACGATCTGCCTCCTGGCGCTGGCCCAGGCAGCCGCTGCGCAGGT
Source organism: Chitinophagaceae bacterium (assembly GCA_036402175.1). Lineage (GTDB taxonomy): Bacteria > Bacteroidota > Bacteroidia > Chitinophagales > Chitinophagaceae > DASPKM01. The sequence goes on from DASWTK010000120.1 coordinate 37,647, forward strand.
GAAGATCAGCGGCACTGTCTACGACGCATCCCGCGCGCTGCCACTTCCTTCAGTAAGCGTGATAAGTACCTCGGGCTACGGAACTGCAACTGATTCAATGGGGCGTTATACCCTGATTGTACAGGAAACGGATTCAATAATTTTTTCTTACCTGAATCGCCCAACCATGAAATTTCCTGTACGGGCAATTCAGAATGTTTTTCAGTTTGACATCTCCCTTCACGTTCCTGCAAGTGAATTGCCGGCAGTGAGTGTAAGGCCAAGAAATTACCGCATCGATTCCATTCAGAACCGGAAAGATTATGCAAAGGCGTTCGATTTTCAGAAACCGGGAATAGGCATAAGTACCAGTCCTTCCGGAGGGGTAGGACTTGACCTGCAGGAATTCATTGGAATGTTCCGCTTCAGGTATAATAAGAGAATGCTTGGATTTCAGAGGCGCCTCATACAGGAAGAAGAAGACAAGTTCATTGATCAGCGGTTCAACCGTGCATTGACACGACGCATCACCGGACTGACCGGAGATACGCTGATCCATTTCATGAAGCTATACCGACCTTCATACGAATTCACTCAGCTAAGCAGTGATTATGAATTCCTGGAATACATAAAACTTGCATCTGTTCAGTACCGCGCCAATGCCGCTGTCCGAAAGGAGGATGAACATTAAATCATTAACTTCCCCTTCCTAATCAACTCATATGAAACAGCTGCGTTTGCTCTCAACTACACTGTTGTGCTTTATCCAGTTTACCATTGCACAACCGCCCAATGTAAATCCGCAAGTGCTCAAAGAATCCAATCCGGAATCGGCAGGTTTTTCTGCCGAACGATTAACGCGGATCGATAAGGTAATGAATGAGGCCGTCGAAAAAGGCCAGATGAACGGAGGCGTTGCCATGATCATCCGCGATGGAAAAATCGCCTATTACAAATCGTTTGGATATAATGACGTAGCTGTGAAACAGCCCTTGCAAAAGGACGCGATATTCCGCATCGCATCGCAAACTAAAGCAATCACCAGTGTAGCGGTAATGATGCTGTTTGAAGAAGGCAGGTTTCTGCTGGATGATCCCGTTTCCAATTTCATACCTGAATTCAAAAACCCGACGGTGCTCGATAAGTATAATGCAGCAGATACAACCTATACAACAGTGCCGGCAAAGCGGGAGGTAACCATCCGGGATCTGCTGACCCATTCTTCCGGTATTGGTTATGCGCAGATCGGAACCGCTCAGCAAAATGCCATTTATTATAAAGCAGGAGTGGTTGGTGGAATTGCGGTTGACAAAGTTAAACTAGCCGATAAGATGAAAGTGCTTGGGAAACTTCCTCTCTTTCATCAACCCGGAGAAAAATGGACGTACGGATTGAATACAGATGTTCTCGGATATCTTGTTGAAGTTGTGTCGGGCATATCACTGGATGAATTCTTTCGCAAGCGCATCTTCGGGCCTCTTGGTATGAAGGACACATATTTTTATCTGCCAAAGGAAAAGCATTCTAGGCTTGTAAATCTTTATACAGAAGATTCAACCGGCATGGCAATGAGAATGGCTCCAACTATCCAGATCAATGGTGAATTCAATCGTGATTTTCCAATTACAAACGGAACTTATTTCTCCGGAGGGGCCGGCCTTTCATCAACCATCTATGATTATGCGATTTTCCTGCAGATGCTGCTGAACGGTGGAACATATAATGGCAAACGCCTTTTAAGCCGGAACTCCGTCCGAATGATGACCATGAATCAGATTGGGGACCATCAACGGAACGCCACAGACAAGTTCGGATTGGGATTTGGTATTGTTACCGAAAGGGGCAGCGGCGTTATTCCGCTTAATGAGGGATCGTATGAATGGGGTGGCATGTACGCCACCACTTACTGGGTAGATCCGAAAGAAAAACTGATCGGACTTTTCTACCGCAACATATATCCTACGCGCCACCGGGCGTTGGGAAATAAATACAAAGTGCTGGTTTACCAGGCAATCAACGATTAGACACTGCTTCCGGTACAAAACGAAGGTCTGTCACGGTCTGCACATGTGTTTTACAACAAAAGCTACTACATGAAAAAACTGCTCATCATTATCACAGCCCTGTTAGTTTTTACTTCCACCATTTCTAATGCTCAGCAATCTTCAGCGCCTTCATTTATCAGGGACAGTCTTGACAGTTATGTTGAAAGAGCGCTTCGCGACTGGCAATTGCCGGGCCTTGCCATCTGCATAGTGAAGGGCGATGAAATTATACTCAAGGGATATGGTGTGCAGGAATCAGGAAAAAATGTGAGAATAGATGAGAACACATTGTTCATGATCGGCTCCAATACCAAAGCGATGACCGCTACCGCCCTTGCCATGCTGCAGGATCGGAAAAAGCTTTCGCTGGATGATAAAGTAGTAAAGTGGCTTCCCTCATTCACCATGAAAGACCCCTGGGTCACAAAAGAATTAAACCTGCGCGACCTGCTTTGTCACCGGATCGGAATGGAAACTTTCCAGGGTGATTTTATGTACTGGACTTCGAACCTTGATGAAAAACAGGTGATGGAAAAATTCGGCAGGCTTACACCGGCATACAGTTTCCGCAGCAAATGGGGGTATACCAATGCTTCTTTTGTTGTAGCAGGTGCAGTTATATGTGCTGCATCGGGAAAAAGCTGGGCTGATTTTCTCACCGATTCCATATTCAGGCCACTCGGAATGAACAGAACAATCGCGTTATCAAAAAATCTTCCGGACGCATCGAATAAAGCATCGGCTCATACTTTGAATCAGGACCAGCAGCTGGTTGTGATACCTTATTGCAATATTGACAACCTGGGACCAGCAGGAAGCGTAAGTTCATCGGTGAGCGACATGAGCAAGTGGGTGACGATGCTTTTAAAAAATGGAAAGTTCAACGATAAACAGGTCGTTTCATCAAATGGAATTTCTCAAACCTGGTTTCCGAATTCCGTTCTCAGCAGCGGAGGACACATGTTCAATAAAGTAAATTACCTTCTTTACGGACTGGGTTGGATGCTTAACGACTATAATGGAAAACGCGTTATATCGCATACAGGTGGAGTAAATGGATTCGTAACAAGCGTAACGCTTATACCGGAAGAAAAACTTGGCATCATTGTGCTTACCAATAGCGACCATAATGGTTTGTATGAAGCTGTAAAGTCTGAGATCATGGATGCCTATCTTAATTTGCCTTATCGGAATTACAGCAACATTTATCTTACTTCTACCAAACAGCAGAGGCTCCAGTCTGCAAATAACTGGAAGAAAAAATTTGATACGGTTGCAATGCATAAAAATACCACGTTACCCCTTTCGGCTTATGCAGGCGATTATACCCATGATGTTTACGGCGCGATAAAAATAACATCGAAAACAGATCATCTCGACTTAAGCTTTGAACACCACCCCGCCCTTCTGGGTAAACTGGAACCGCTGGGAGGCGACAGATTTATTTGCACCTACAACGACCCGGTTTTCGGAAGAAAAATAATTCCTTTCAAAACAGAAAATGGAAAAGTAAAAAGTATGACGCTCAGTGTAGCGGATTTTGTTGAGTTCACGACTTACGAATTTGTAAAAAAATAAATCATCAATATTCAGCATTTTTATGGACCAGTTAAAGCTTGGCATCGGAACAAGATTACAGCATTCACAATACGGACCAGGAGTGATCGCGGGCGTTAAGTATGCTACATATCTTATCTCCTTCATTCATCACGGAGTGAAAGAGATCGATAAAAATGATACCCACCTCGAAGAGATCATTCCTGAAAATGTGAGCGCTGAAGTTGAAACCACTTCGGAAACGGAAAGGTCATTACTGAAGATCCTGCGGCTGTGGGGTGGTATCACCGAACACGTGCAGCTTGGTGACAGATGGCAAAAAGGCACAATGCTGCTCCAGCCAGCAGATAAATCACTCAAACCAAAAGAAATTCCGATTGAGGATTTCTTTCATAAAATAGTGATGCTGCGCGACAGGTTAAGGGTACTTGAACAGCAGATCAATGCGCACAAGCAACTCAGCGATACCGATAAGGTAAACCTTCAGCAGTACATAACCCGCATTTACGGATCGCTTACTACTTTCAATGTGTTATTTAAAAATAAGGAGCAGTGGTTTGTTGGCGAAAAAGGCTCTAAAGAAGATTAATGGCGGATTAGATTTTGTTCGTAACAGGTCATGACCAAAGAAAGATACCATCGCTTCAATCCACTCTGTTAACCTTATTGACTTATCGGATCGAAGAGCTTTACCTCTTGCCCTCCATCCTGTCAACGTAATCCAAAGAACCCAGCCTGATCCGTAATGGCACCCGCGTTGCTTTCTCGATTTGCCATTCCTTCCGGCAGATGACACCCAGGTTCCGGGAATAAAATTGCGGGGATAGTATTTTTGGTGCGAAAAGCGGTAATATTGAACCCTTACTTGCCGAACTATCTCTTGCGGTCAATAACATTTTATTAACCGGCTGTAGATAATCTATCGGCTGTTGTGCCCGTTTCTGCGCAAATGCATTAGTTGTCAATGCAATACCAGCCACAAGAAATATTTTAAAGAAACGTTGCACCATCCTATGATCTTTTATCTTTAAATTTACGGCCTGATTTTTGTGCATACGTCGCCTTTTTTAAAAATTTGATCTTGGCGGCGTGCAAACCCCTGAAGCATGGCGTTAGGACAAAGTTTACAGCAGAAATTACTACAGAAGCTCTCCCCCCAGCAGATTCAGTTAATGAAGTTGCTTCAGGTGCCTACTGCCAACCTTGAAGAACGAATAAAAGAAGAACTGGAAGAAAACCCCGCCCTTGAGCAAACCGAGGACGACCACGAAGATAGTTTTTCCGAGGACATTAAGGATGAATTCGACTCTGCCGAAGATGATTATGAAGCAGACGGCAGTGAGACTGATTACGACAACATAGACCTGAGCGATTATGTTCATGAGGGCGACGACGAAATAGCAGACTACAAACTTCGTGACGATAATTATCCCGAGGCCGATGATAACAAGACCGTCCCGATTAAAATTGAAACTTCCTTTCACGACCTCCTTGCCGATCAGCTGGGCATGCTGAAACTGGATGAGCGAACCCTGAAAATTGCCGAGCAGGTAGTTGGCAGTATTGATGACGATGGTTACCTGAGAAGAGATACTACAGCTATCGTAGATGACCTTGCATTCCGCCAGAATATAGACACCTCGGAAGAAGAAATTGAGGCCCTGATCCAGAAAATTCAGCAATTTGATCCTCCCGGCGTAGCCGCGCGTAACCTGCAGGAGTGCCTGCTGCTTCAGCTAAGGCGTAAGAAAAAAGAAGGCAAAAATGTTGAAAAGGCAATCGCTGTCATAGCCGACTACTTTGATGAGTTCACTAAAAAACACTATGAAAAGATCCAGCGCGGGCTTGACCTCGACGATGAGCAGTTAAAAGAAGTAATCAACCAGATCATCAAGCTGAATCCAAAACCAGGCGGGAACGTAGGGGAGGTGAACAAGGCTGAAAGTTATGTGGTGCCCGACTTTTTTATTACCAATAGCGGCGGCAAGCTGGAACTCACGCTCAATTCGAAAAATGCCCCGGACCTGCGCATCAGCGAGGGTTACCGCGAAATGCTGAAGGATTATGAGCGCGGAAGCAAAAAAGACAAACGCCAGAAGGAAGCCGTATTGTTCATCAAGCAAAAGATCGATGCGGCCAAATGGTTCATAGACGCCATTAAACAAAGACAACATACGCTGCTGAGCACCATGAACACGATCATGGAATACCAGCAGGAGTTTTTTCTTACCGGCGATGAAACAACGCTTCGGCCGATGATCCTGAAAGACATAGCGGAAAGGACCGGACTCGACATTTCAACCATCAGCCGTGTTGCCAACAGCAAATTTGTTCAGACAGAATTCGGCACTTACCGGCTGAAATTCTTTTTCAGTGAATCGCTGAGTACCGATAGCGGAGAAGAAGTATCAACCCGGGAGGTGAAGAAGATCCTGCAGGATCTCATAGAATATGAGAACAAGAAAAAACCGCTCAGCGACGAAAGATTAACCGAGTTGTTACAGGAAAAAGGATATAACATTGCACGCCGGACAGTAGCCAAATACCGGGAACAATTGAACATACCGGTAGCAAGGCTCAGAAAGGAATTATAATGGATCGTTTGCAGATTGCACAGGATGGTTTCAGGAACCCCGGTTCCTCATCAGGTACTTCGCCCGAAAATAACGGGTATCCCTTAAGAAGTGACCAACCCCCGTTTGTACGTGCACTTTCAAGTTTCGTGTCTTATGTTTTTCACCCCTTATTCATTCCTGCTTACGTAATGGCCTTCCTGCTGTTTGTGCATCCATACGCGTTTGCAGGATTTGAGTACAGGCTTAAGGTGCTGCGGTTCCTCTCTGTAGTTGTAAGCACGGCGCTATTACCCGCATTTTCAGTTTTTCTGCTGTGGCGCCTGGAGTTCATACAAACAATTTTCCTTCGTACACAGCGTGAACGGATCATCCCGTATGCTATCGCGCTGATCTTTTATTTCTGGGTTTGGTATGTGTTTAAAAATCTGTCCGACTCGCCTCCGGTTGCAAAGGAATTTCTGCTGGGCGTGTTCCTGGCAGTGTGTTTTGCCTGGATGGCAAACATCGCGTATAAAGTGAGTATGCATAGCACTGCCGTCGGCGGAATGCTCATGTTCATATTGATTCAATCATTCACCGATCCCACTGTTGGAGGCACATACGTTTCAATTGCCCTTCTTATTACCGGTCTTGTGTGTACGGCACGTCTGGCACTTGGCGGACACACAAGATGGGACGTTTATTCCGGTTTACTGATAGGCGCGGCGGCACAGCTCATTGCCCTTTGGTTCAATTGATCATTTAACTTCAACCTTCCGCTGACATGTGCTGATTCCGAACAATGAATAGAGCGGACAAAATCCAATTAAACTTGTCAAAACAAAAACACCTGCAAGAATCAGCAGAACAATTGCCCACACGCCTGTAATCACATTCATAAAATATAAAACGCCAATGATCGCGGCAATTACCAGCCTGATTAGCCTGTCTGGTGCTCCCATGTTCTTTTTCATACAAGATTATTTTATGAAAGGCAAGCTAATGAAGCCCGGTGGGTGCTTCAATGTCATTTGTCAGCATCAGGTATGATCTTCAGAGTAAAATCAGCGCAACTGCTTTTCCATATAAACTGCATCGGAGATCGGGTTGGAATAGTAAGGGTTTGTATGGGTGAACCCAAACCGCTCATATAGGCGAATGGCTGGTTGCAGCCGCCCCAGTGTATCGAGCTTCATCTTATGGAAACCGTTGTCCTCCGCGAAATTGATAAGCTTTGCTACCAGCACCTTTCCCAGGCCCGTCTTCCTGTACGCCGGCCGTACATAAAGTCTTTTCATTTCACAGGCCGCGGATTCCATTGGCATCAGTGCAATGCAGCCGGCAGGCTCCCCGTCAATATGTGCCAGGATAATGCATCCACCCGGTTGTACATATTTCTTCAATGGGTCCTTCACTTCCGCATCGAAGCTTTGAAAACAAAGATCTTCCTGCAGCTCTGCCGCATACTCGCGGAAAAGTAAACGAACGATTTCAAGGTCTTCGCCTTCCTCATCAATTAATTTAAATGTTGTCATAACAATTACAAGATGTGCGGACACCTTTTCAAAATCCAATGGGTCCTATTGATTCAATGACTAAATTTAGCGAGCTTTTCAAAAAAAATATTCACACTTATGATGAAAGGAGCGTGGCTTATCTGCCTGCTTGCCTGTGGTATGCTAACGGCATTTTCACAGCCGTCGAGGAAGTTCCACAACAAGTCGATACTGGTAGATACCCATAATGATGTACTCACCACCGCAGTTGAAGACGGTTTACCCATTGACAGCAATCTGAAGGGTAAAACACATTCAGATATTCAGCGCTTTCTTGAAGGCGGCGTGGACATCCAGATATTTTCTGTCTGGTGTGATGGAACGTACGGCAATGGAAGGGCGTTTGAGCGTGCCAACAGAGAGATAGACACATTGTACGCGGTTGCAGCCAGGAATCAATCTAGGATGATGATGGTATTTAAGCCCGCGGACCTGCGGGAAGCTGTGCGGAAAAAGAAACTGGGAGCTATGATCGGCGTGGAAGGCGGGCATATGATTGAGGACAGGCTTGATTATCTGGATAGCCTGTACAAACGCGGAACGCGTTATCTGACGCTCACCTGGAACAATTCAACATCGTGGGCAACTTCGGCAATGGATGAATCGGCTGCACAGAGCGATAGCGCGAACACAAATGCATCCCGTCAAAAAGGTCTTTCACCTTTCGGACAGCAGGTGATCAAAAGAATGAATGAACTAGGGATGATCGTTGACGTTAGTCACGTTGGTGAACAAACTTTCCGGGATGCCATCAGGCTAACAAGCAAACCCGTGATCGCCTCTCATAGTTGCGCGCATAAGCTTTGCCCCGTTTTCAGAAACCTGAAAGACGACCAGATCCGCGCTATTGCAAAAAATGGCGGAGTGATACACCTTAATTTCTTTTCGGGGTTTGTTGACAGTAATTTCAATAAGCGTAATACAGATTTCATTGAAAGGCATAAGGCGGAACGGGATTCGTTGCTGAAACTTAACCCTGAGCCTTATTTCGCCGATAGTAAATTGTTTGAGAAATATGCCGATGAGGTGAAAAGCCTCAGGCCTCCTTTATCTGCCCTGCTGGATCACCTTGATCATATTGTAAAAATTGCAGGAACAGATCATGTAGGGTTGGGGTCAGACTTCGATGGAATAAATTCTTCTCCTCAACAATTGGATGATGTTACCGCTTTTCCGTTGATCACCGACGAACTGCTGAAAAGAGGATACTCAAAAAAAGATGTCAGGAAGATCCTGGGTGGAAACTTTATAAGGGTATTCGAAGCAAACGCTAAATGAAAAATCATACTACATTGCAATTCATTTTAAATAAAAATATCTTGAACCTGAAACACTCTCTTGTAGGATTGATGCTGTTTTGCACAGCTGGTTTTGCTCAGCAATCATATGACATCATCATACGAAACGGTAAGATCATTGATGGAACCGGAAATTCATGGTTTTATGGAGACATTGCTATCCAGGGCGGACGCATTGTAAAAACGGGCAAGCTTGGGAATGCCCCGGCAACGCGTGTAATAGATGCAACGGGCCTGATTGTGGCGCCAGGGTTTATTGATGTTCATACGCATATTGAAGGCGACGAGGCAAAGAATCCAACAGCTGATAATTTTATTTATGATGGAGTTACGACGGTTGTCACCGGTAATTGCGGCGCTTCGAGAGTTGGGATAGGCGCATACCTTAAAATGATCGACAGCCTTCGCACTTCTATTAATGTAGCTACGCTTATCGGGCATAACGATGTGCGCAGGGCTGTCATGGGTAACGCAAACCGCTTGCCACAGGAAAATGAATTGCAGCAAATGGAAACGCTGGTTGAAGAGGCAATGCGTCAGGGCGCTGTGGGACTTTCAACCGGTCTGATTTATATTCCGGGAACTTACTCCCGCACGGATGAAATTGTGAGACTTGCGCGCGTAGTTTCAAAACACAATGGTGTTTACGCCTCGCATATGCGGAACGAAGGCGATAGTGTAACCTACGCTATTGAAGAAGCTATACATATTGGAAGAACAGCAGGATTGCCAGTAGAGATATCACACTTCAAGGTAAGTGGACAGCAGAACTGGGGACGCAGCAGGGAAACGGTAGCGATGATAGAAAAAGCAAGAAAGGAAGGAATTGAAGTCACCATTGACCAGTATCCCTATACCGCAAGCAGTACGGGATTAAGCACCCTCATACCTGATGAAATACTGGCAGATGGTTCGGATTCGGTCAGGGCCAGATTAAGCAGGCCGGATGTAAAAGCTTACGCCATCGAATACATGCTTAAAAAATTAAAGCAACGCAAACTGAATCACTTCAGTTATGCCGTCGTTGCATTTTATCGTGCAGATACAACTTTGAATGGTAAAAGCATCGAGGAGATCAACAAGCTGTGGGGACGTAAACACCGCGCAAAGGAAGAAGCCGAAACTGTTATTGACATGATGCTGAATGGCGGTGCGGGAATGGTATTCCATGGAATGAGTGAAGACGATATCAGGTACATCATGAAATATCCTTTCAACATGTTTGCATCCGACGCAAGCATTCGCATTTTTGGACAGGGTGCGCCGCACCCGCGGGGATATGGCACCAATGCACGCGTTTTGTCAAAATATGTGCGGGAAGAGAAAGTGCTCTCATTGGAAGAGGCAGTTCGTCGAATGACTTCACTTCCCGCACAAAAATTTCAGCTTAATGACCGTGGCCTCCTCCGAAGAGGAATGGCCGCCGACATTGTGATCTTTGATGAGAATAGCGTTCGCGACGCTTCAACTTTTGATAAACCGCATCAGTATGCTACCGGTTTCCGTTATGTGCTGGTCAATGGCCAGGTAACTGTTGAAGAAGGCAAACATACCGGCCTGCGCGCAGGAAAACCGCTTTATGGACCCGGAATAGACTGATGAAGTTTAAAACCGGTTCATTTAGCCTTTGCGTAATCTATCATGCCCTGGAAATCCACGACCACAGCCGGTTCGTTTCCAACCACCCATCCGTCATGACCATGAGGAAGAAGCGATACATCACCCGGTTTGCATTCAAAGACAGTACCGTCGTCCATTTTTACTGCTAACACACCAGAAACATGGTATTGGAAATGTGGCGCTTCACAGCTTTGGGTTTTTACCAGAGGCTGAAGTGAGGTTGACCATTTCCAGCCAGGCTGAAAAATTGCTCTTCCTATCGTAGCGCCTCCGATCTTGATAAGCTCAAGTCGACCTTTAGGGAACTCGCGAACCTCATCGGGTTTGCTGAAATTACCTACTTCAGCTTTTTCCCCAGCTGTGTTCCGGCCGTGTCGCGGACCATATGCTGTAATTAATACCGCAACACAAATTATCGAAAGAATGATTGCTGTTTTCATTGTAATAAGTTTTAGTGATGAAAAATGATAATAATGCTGCCCCGGGTGAATGCTTTACAAAGA
>DASWTK010000121.1:0-11166 GCA_036402175.1 Chitinophagaceae bacterium
ATGCGTTACGTAGTAAAGCGGGAAAGCGGCTGTTTCGCGTGAATATGCCTTGTCCCAGTTGTCACTGCAAACCGAAAACTGCGTATGAGGGGCATTCTTGAGCATATTTTCTTTTTTATCCAGCGCTCCTTCTTCAATCAAGGTTATTTCACGCCGTATGCTCAGCATTGCCTCGCAAAAACGATCCAGTTCACCTTTATCTTCACTCTCAGTAGGCTCGATCATTATAGTACCTGGTACCGGAAAACTCATAGTAGGAGCGTGAAAACCATAATCCATCAGCCGCTTGGCAACATCTTCCGCCTCAACCTCTGCCGATCTCTTGAAGGGCCTGAGATCAACAATGAATTCATGGGCGCAGGTTCCATTGGTCCCGAGATATAACACATCATATGAACCGGTAAGTCTTGCGCGCATATAGTTTGCATTGAGGATCGCAATCTCGGTTGCCGCGCGAACGCCAATCGCTCCAAGCATTCTGATATATCCATAGCTTATAAGCAAAATAGAAGCTGAGCCATAGGGCGCTGCGGAAACAGCTCCATCGCTGCCGGTTTCAACATGACCCGGTAAATATGGTGCGAGGTGTTGCTTTACACAGATTGGGCCCATTCCCGGACCGCCACCACCATGCGGAATGGCAAAGGTTTTATGAAGATTGAGGTGGCAGACATCTGCACCAATCAGACCCGGGGCTGTGAGGCCTACCTGAGCATTCATATTAGCGCCATCCATATAAACCTGTCCGCCATGCTGGTGAACGATGGCGGTGATCTCTTTTACGGTTTCTTCATAAACACCATACGTGCTCGGATAAGTGATCATGATTCCAGCCAGGTTGGCTGCGTGAAGCGCGGCCTTCGCCTTCAGGTCCTCCACATCAATATAACCATTCTCCAAAGCCTTTACCACAACTACCTTCATGCCCGCCATTACTGCAGAGGCCGGATTAGTGCCGTGAGCGGAGATAGGGATCAGCATTACTTTCCGGTGATGATCGCCGCGACTTTCATGATATGCCCTGATCACGAGTAATCCTGCGTATTCTCCCTGAGCGCCGCTATTGGGCTGCAGACTGCATGCGTCAAACGCGGTGATCTCGCACAGGTAGTCTGACAGCTCATCAATCACCTGTTTATATCCTGCCGCCTGATCTGCCGGCACAAAAGGATGGATCTTGCTCCAATGCGCCCAGCTGAGTGGCATCATTTCCGCAGCCGCATTCAGCTTCATTGTGCATGACCCAAGAGGTATCATACTTGTATTCAGTGAAATGTCCTTGTTCTCAAGCATCTTAATATAACGCATCATTTGGGTCTCACTGTGATGCTTGTTGAATACCTCGTGCTGGAGAAAAGCCGACTTTCTTCTTGCAAAAGAAGGGATGGCTTTTGTTATTTGTTCTTCGCTGAATGTTATCGCAGTGTTGTTGTTATTACCGGCAGAAGAAAATACATGCATTATATTAAACACATCCTGTTGGGTACTGGTTTCATCCAGCGATATCCCGATTAAATTGTTTGCATGATAACGGAAATTGATCTGCTTCTCTTCTGCAATCCGGCGTATAGCTGCCGCATCTTTGACCCGGATGGTGATCGTGTCAAAATGCGACTTATTAACCACTTCAAATCCTGAAGCAGTGAGCTCCGCTGAAAGCGCCTGCGTGAGCACCACGGTTCGGGCTGCGATGTTTTTCAATCCATCGGGACCATGAAACACCGCAAACATGGCTGCAATGTTTGCAAGCAATGCCTGTGCGGTGCAGATGTTTGAAGTAGCCTTTTCTCTTTTAATATGCTGCTCGCGTGTTTGCAACGCCATGCGTAATGCGCGCTTGCCATTTGCGTCTATACTTACTCCTATGATCCTTCCCGGAATATTACGCTTGAAATCGTCACGGGCTGCAAAGAAACCAGCGTGCGGACCGCCATAACCGAGCGGCACTCCAAGTCGCTGCGCAGAACCAATGGCGGCATCTGCTCCAAGTTCACCGGGAGGCGTTAATAAGGTTAACGCAAGCAGGTCTGTTGCCATCACAACATACGCGTTCACATTGTGAAGCTTGTTGATGAATTCGCGGTAATCCTCAACGGAACCCTTATCATTGGGATATTGAACAATCGCTCCGAAATAAGATTCGTCGATCACAGCAGTCCTGTAATCGCCGGTTACAATTTCTATCCCAACCGGAATCGCCCTCGTAGCCAGAACATCCTTTGTTTGAGGGAAGATCTCATCGTCAACAAAAAACTTCGGCCGGGTTATATGATCATGATCCCTGTTAAGCGTGTTAAAGAACATTGTCATTGCTTCCGCGGCGCCGGTTGCTTCATCAAGCAGGGAGGCATTGGCAATGGGCAATGCGGTAAGATCGCTTACCATTGTCTGAAAATTCAGGAGACTTTCAAGTCGCCCCTGGGAAATTTCGGCCTGGTAAGGAGTGTATTGAGTATACCAGCCCGGATTTTCAAAAACATTACGAAGTATTACTGCGGGAGTATGGGTATCATAATAACCCTGTCCTATATAACTTTTGTACAGTTTATTTTTTAGCGATACTTCCTTGATATGGTACAGGTAGTCACTTTCACTCATCGCTGCCGGCAGGTTCAGGGGCTTTTTCATCCTGATAGCGGCGGGTACCGTCCGGTCGATCAACTCATCCAGACTGGCCATGCCAATAGTACGGAGCATTTCATTTGTATCGTTTTCATTGGGACCGTTATGGCGGCCAGGGAATTCATTTTGACGGGATTCGAATAAATTCATGCTTATTTTATTGAAGGAGCCGCAAAGTTAAGGGAAGGAGGGGTATGGTGCAAGGATGGCAACTTAATATCGACCATTCGTTATCTACCCTTTTTACACGAACCTCACGGGTTCCCTTTGTTAATACCAAATAATCAATATTTTTAGGCTGTCACATGCATCCAACCAACTGCCTGAACTGTGCAACCCTGCTCACAGCAGATGATCGTTTTTGTCCCACCTGCGGTCAGAAAACCGATACCCATAGGTTAACGATGTCGCATATAAAGCATGACGTTATACACGCGGTAACGCATGCTGACAGAGGGTTTCTGTTCACCATCAAGGAACTTGTGATAAATCCGGGACGAGTTGCAAGGGAATATGTTCAGGGAAAAAGAAAAAAGTATTTTAATCCTTTCAGCTTTCTCATCATCATTATCGGGATTCTTTTGATTGCAAACAGCATATTCAAGCCATACTCAAGACCGGGAGAATCAGTTTCCAAAACTCCGCCTTCTACCATGAGATCTGAACAGGGAAGGAAAAAGTATGCTGAGATACTTGAAAGGAGCCGCAATTTTGGAGAATTCATGAATAAAAGAACCAACCTGGTACTTTTTGTTAGCACTCCATTCATTGCGGCCGTACTTTGGCTGATTTTCAGAAGACGGGGATTGAACTATGCCGAACACCTGGCGGCAATGGCTTATGTGAATGGATTTCTTAATCTTCTTACCAGCTTCATTTACGGACCGTTGCTGTACTTCTCCAGGGGAACCTATGTTTTCACAGGTATTTACGCGATGATGATGCTAAGCCATGTTTTTTATGTAGGATACCTGTATCATGGATTTCTTGGATATACCCACGGCAGGGACTATTGGAAAACGATTGGAGGAGGTTTGTTGGCAATCCTTGCATGGGCGGCACTCTCAATGGGTGTCGGAATGTACTACATCCGCTATGGTTTCTGATTGTGATTTCCTGAGCTCTTCACTTGTTTGCCTGCTGCCGTCATGACTCCAGCCCGGAGCTTTAAACAAATAACCAAGCTTTGTTCTCCATCCGATATCTTTTCTGGTCAGATCTTCCCAGATGCCGATCCATTCGTGAAAAATAATATTTACCGGACTTGAATCGTGCAGGGGCTTCGTTAAGCCATAGCGGATAGGTTCATATTCAGTTTCCGGCAGTTCAGACTGGAAGGTGCCGAACAGCTTATCCCAGAAAATAAAAACAAAACCCATGTTCTTGTCAAGGTATTTCACATTTGATGCGTGGTGCACGCGATGGTGAGACGGAGTGACCATTATATATTCAAGCCAGCCAAGCTTTTTTATGAGTTCTGTATGTACGAACAGACCCCAGGTTTGCATCAGTGAATAAATAAAGAAGATGTCAATAGGCCTGAAACCAATATATGCAAGAGGAATAAAAAAAACGAACCGGTAAAGGGGTTGAAAGACCGAAGAACGGAATTCAACTGTAAAATTCAGGTGCTCGGCCGAATGATGGGTCACGTGTACTGCCCAGAATAACCTGCAGTAATGTTCCAGCCTGTGAAGCCAGTACATAAGAAAATCTATGCTCAGCAGCAATGCGATCCAGTAGATCCAGGGGTTTTCTATCATCATCGTCTTATACTGCCAGGTATAAGCAAGCAGCAGCAGGTACCCACTTCTTATCAGCAGGTCGAGCCCTCCGTTCAGCAACGATAGAAAAAAATTGGTAGCGGTTTCCCTCCAGCTATACAGTTTGCGGTGGTGGTAATTGCTTAAAAAAATCTCAACCGCAATCACCATTACAAAAAAAGGCGTGCTTTTCAGTACTTCAAGGTTCTCTTTCAGTGTTTCGCTAAAGATCATCGTTAACATATCGCCAATAGTTTCCTGCGGACCCAGACATTACCTTTGCAGGGTTAAATCCTTTCAGTGTCTCAACATTTGTTACATAACTGGAACAAAAAATCAGCCGGTAAGCAAAAGGCTTATAAGCAGTTACTTAATAGCGGTAATCAACAGAAACTGTTGAAAATTTTACCCGAACTGCACGAAGAAGCCTTCTCAAACATCAATTGTCTTGAGTGTGCCAACTGTTGCAGGAACTATTCGCCACGATTTAAAACGCCGGATATCAAACGCATCAGCAGGCATCTCGGCATGAAAGAGGGTGTTTTTATTGAAACCTATCTGAGACTGGATGAAGATGGTGATTACGTAGTGAAATCAACACCCTGCCCATTCCTGGGAAGCGATAATTTCTGTGGTATTTATGACGTGAGACCTTCAGATTGCGCAAGATATCCTTATACCGATGAAGACGTGTTATTGAAACGGCCGCAACTAACTTTGAAAAATTCCACTGTTTGTCCGGCTGTATATTATGTACTGGAGAAACTTACAGAGATCAGGTCGTCCGGTTCGTTATAGTTAATATTGAAGTTTTCGCAAAGTTGGCGCTTTCAGCCAGGTAAAAATAACTACGGCCATCGTCATTCCTCCTCCAAAAACTACTGCGGTAACGGTTCCCAGAAATCTTGCGGCCACCCCGCTTTCGAAAGCACCCAGTTCATTCGACGACATTATGAATATGCTGTTAAGCGCAGCAACCCTGCCACGCATTTCATCGGGGGTTTTGAGTTGCAGAATTGTCGATCGTACAATGACACTGACTCCATCCAGAACTCCCGATATGAACAAAGCAAGCAATGAAAGCCAGAATACTTCGGATAGTCCGAACGTAATGATGCATATGCCAAACCCGGCAACACACAACAGCATTACTCTTCCCTGATGCTGCTTCAATGGGCGGAAAGTAAGCAGCATCAGTATTACAACAGAACCGAGAGCAGGCGCTGATCGCAGCATTCCCAGACCTTCGGGTCCCACTTTTAATATCTTATCGGCGAAAACGGGTAAAAGCGCGGTTGCGCCTCCAAACAAAACTGCAAAAAGGTCAAGGCTAAGCGCGCCGAGAACTTCTTTAGTACGCCATACAAATCTGAATCCCTGCCGGATGCTTTCGATTAATTTTTCCTGTCGTAGTACGCCGGTGAAAGGTTTTGGTTTGATGAAGATGAGACTTGCAATAGCAATCGTCATCAGCAACAGCATCAGGTAAAAGGTGTAGGTGATGCCAATTGACGCATATAACAAACCTGCGAGCGCAGGACCGGTTACGGCGCCTACCTGCCACGACCCGCTATGCCAGAGTGTTGCATTTGCAAGAAGATGTCTTGGTACCAGTTGGCTTACCAATGCAAAGGAGGTAGGTCCGCTGAATGACCGGAGTATGCCGGTGCCGAATACAACAAAGTAAATGATGAATAACAACCAGGTGGGAGAGAGCATTCCAATTGCAAGATCGGTTGTAAAAAAGCACAGACAACCGGTGAGCAGGAAATTGCCAACAACGCTTCTGAAGAGCAGGTTTCTTTTATCGCTTTTATCTATAACATGACCCGAATAAAATGCCATCAGGAATGCAGGAACAAATTCAACCAGCCCGATCATGCCAATGCTGAATGGATCTTTGGTAAGATCATAAACTTTCCAGCTGATAAGCGTGGCCTGCATGTTCAGTACCAAAATGAAAAAGAACCTTCCAAGGATGTAATTCCTGAATTCAGGATAGCGGAGGGTTTGAAAGGGATCTTTTTTATTGGGTGGGTTCATTGCAGATTTAAGGATCACTGATTTTTAAGAACACGGATTTTTATAGCACAGATTTGATATGGATTTTGATTTTTTATAGAACGGATTTGATATGGATTTGGGGGATTTCACGGATTGTGATTTTATATAGATAATGTTGTCTGCTGCATATAGTTTTTGATATTAAGGATCCGATCAAAATTCAGTATTCTCTCACATCAATCTCTGGCATCCTTCAATGCATTCTATTTTTTTAACTGCGAATTTGAACATACAGTCAATTATTTTTTCCCTTTTCAATTTGACCAATCCGTGCAATCCCCCAAATCCATATCAAATCTGTGCTATAAAAAACCCTGCTAAATAATAAATCCATATCAGAATAATCCGTGCTACTATGGCAAATTGAAGTAATGCGGCCCTTCCTCATAATCCTTATCCAGCGCATCCAAAACCACCTTCAAATGCTTCTCATTCCCCAGAAAATCCGCATTCGACGCGTCAATAAAAATCGTCTTCAGATTGTGCTGGCGGATATAATGCGTATAAGTTTCCTGGATGTTGAAGAGATAATCATCGGGTATCTTCTGTTCATAAGGCCGGTTCCTTTTACGGATATTCTCCTGAAGTTTACTCACGGGCGAATGGAGGTAGATCACGATGTCGGGCTGCAGCAATTGCTGGTACATGATCTCAAATAGCCGTTGGTACAACCGGAATTCGTCCTCGGCCAGCGTAACTTTCGAGAACAAAAGGCATTTGGTAAAGAGGTAATCGGTGATGGTTACTGCCTGGAACAGGTCTTTCTGCTGCAGCAGTTCTTTTAATTGTTTGTACCGCTCGGCCATAAAGAACAATTCAAGCGGGAAAGCGTACTGCGAAGGGTTATCATAGAATTTAGGAAGAAATGGATTGTCCGCAAATTGCTCCAATATCAGCCTTGCATTGTAATGCTTTGCAAGCAAATGGGCCAGTGTTGTCTTTCCGGCGCCGATATTACCTTCTATAGTGATAAAATGATAGTTCATGTTTGGGCTTAAACGGCTACTAGTGATCAGTTGTGTAAATCTGATCCGGCAAAGAAATAGGAAATGACCAAATTAGTATTCATAACTTGTTAACAGTAAGCTTGTCGGGGCATTCCAGCAATAGTTCATCAATTGATTTTTTCAATCCCGGATGAATTACACCTGCTGCAATCTCGGCAAGTGGCGCCAGCGCAAATCTTCGCATATGCATTTGAGGGTGGGGTATCACCAGTGATCCGGTCTCCAATACAAGATCGTTGAACAGGAGAATATCGATATCAATTGTACGGGGACCATACTTTTCCAGTCTTTCCCTTCCCATACGCTTTTCGATCAGCAATAGCGCCTCCAGTAATTCATGCGGATCTTTTGAGGTTTCAACCTGAAGAACCTGATTAAGGAACGAAGGCTGATCCTCCCTTCCCCAGGCCGCGGTTTCATAAATTGCTGACCTGTTTACCACTTTTCCGGCTTCAGATCCGACAAGTATCGCGGCTTTTTCAAGGTTTTCGTGCCTTTTTCCGACATTGCCACCTATCAGTAAATAAGTTTGATTCATGTATTGAAGCGATTAGCAAGGGTAAATATCTTTAATTTTGAACTGGTTGAAAAAATATCACATCGATGAGGAACTTCCTGAAAATGTTTTTAGCGGCAATTCTGGCGCTGATCGTATTTTGTCTGATCAGCTTTTTCTTTTTTATAGGATGGGTCGGCGCACTGGCAGCGGCTGATAAAGTGAAGGTAGGTCCGAAAGCGGTACTGGTTGTGGACCTTTCCGAACCTTTTCCCGAAAAAATGCAAAGCAACCCACTTGCCGACCTGGGGTTTGAAGATCAATACGATAAACCCGGGATTTTCGATGTGGTAAGAATGATCAGGAAGGCTTCAAATGACAGCGCGGTCAAAGGCATTTTTATTAAGGCAAACACCAACAGTAATGGTTTTGCAGGCAGCGAAGAGATCCGGAACGCGATCCTTGAGTTCAAAGGCACAGGCAAGTTCGTTTACGCGCATGGGGATGTAATTTCACAGAAAGCCTATTATGTCAGTTCTGTTGCAGATAAAATCTATTGTAATCCGAAAGGTGCGCTTGACTGGCGAGGCCTCGCTGTTCAAATGTTGTTTCTGAAAGGCACACTGCAAAAGCTTGAAATAGAACCCCAGATATTTTATGCAGGTAAATTCAAAAGCGCCACAGAGCCCTTCAGGGAAACAAAGATGACTGAACCGAACCGGGTTCAAACTACGGAGATTGTGAGTGATATCTACAATCATTTCCTTCAGAACATTTCAGCCGCGCGTAAAATCGATACTGCTACACTCAGGCGCCTTGCAGATGCGAATATGGTGCAATTCGCGGCAGATGCGGTGACTCATAAACTTGTTGACGGACTTAAATACGATGACGAAGTAAAGGAAGAAATGAGGATCAGGCTCAAGCTGGACAAAGATGCAAATATCAATTTTGTGCCGCTTGAGAAGTATGCGAAGGCCGTTAACTTCAGAACTTCTGGAAAAGACCGCATAGCCATCATTTACGCCCAGGGGGATATCGTTTATGGAAAGGGAGAAGACGGCCAGATCGGCAGCAACACCTATGCGGGTCTTATACGTAAGGCACGCACCGATAAAAATGTAAAAGCAATAGTACTCAGAGTCAATTCAGGAGGCGGAAGTTCTCTTGCAAGTGAAAATATCTGGCGTGAAATGACCCTTGCCAGGAAAGAAAAACCGGTGATCGTGAGTTTTGGGGATGTTGCCGCATCCGGAGGTTATTATATAGCATGTCACGCCGACAGCATTTTCGCGCAACCCAACACCATTACCGGTTCAATCGGTGTGTTTGCGATGATACCAAACATGCAGAAATTTTTTGACCATAAGCTTGGTGTTACATTCGATGGTGTCAGCACCGGCCCAAATGCCGAGGAACTGAACGTAACCAAGCCCCTGACCGCGGCACAACGTACTTACATACAGAGTGAGGTGGATACTATTTACCATGATTTCAAAACAAGGGTAGCCGATGGCAGAAAGCTTAACATGGCATTTGTGGACAGTATCGGACAGGGTAGAATTTGGAGCGGACAAAGAGCTGTTGATCTTCAGTTGGTGGATCGGCTGGGCGGGGTGCAGGATGCTGTTGACTGTGCGGCGCGCATGGCAAATGTAAAAACATTCCGGGTGAAGGAATTTCCTGAAACGAAGGGAATTTTTGAGCGTTTCTTCGGCGGATATCAGCAGACTTATAAAACAAGAGCTATTAAAGAAGAATTGGGCGAAGAGAATATGAAGCTTTATTCAACTATCCGAAGAATAAAAATGATGATGAATTCCACACAGGCGCGATTGCCATTCGACCTAATTGTAGAGTAAGTGAGTGGTAACAATCGATCCCAAACAAGCATGCACCACTCAAACGGTAAAACTTACAGCCAGACCACTGCTTTATGGGCTGTTTCAAAAGCCAGCCTGCGCGCGTTGAAGCGCAGTCCGTCGGCAATTATTTTCAGTCTTGTATTTCCATTCATCTTCATACTTGTATTTGGGTTTATCGGCGGAGGCGGACCAACTATCCGTGTGGCTTTCACAAAAACAACCGATACCAGCAATGCCTTTTATCAGGTATTAAAACAGATAAAGAACATCCGTATTGTAGAAAAAGATTCCATTTCTTTGGAAGAGGACCTTCAGAAGGGGCGGATAACAGCCATACTGAATATTGAAAAAAATAATGACACAACTCTTCCCAGGTACCGGATGCAATCGAGAACGTCAACAGCCGCCGCGGATAAAATACAGATATTGAATTCTATCATTACTTCTATTACGCAGACTATCGACCGGCAGGCATTTCCCAATGCGCCTTCGCTTACAAAAGTAGAGGCTCCGGTGGTGGTTCCGGGTAGAGTTTACAGAACAATTGATTTTATTTTACCGGGACAATTAGGTTTTTCATTGCTGAGTTCAGCGGTGTTTGGAATAGCCTTCATGTTCTTTAATTTAAGACAAACACTTGTATTGAAACGGTTTTATGCAACACCTATCAACCGTTTGAATATCGTGCTTGGAGAGGTGCTTGCCCGGACCATCTTTCAGCTGGTGGTAACAGCGTTTATCCTGGTGGTTGGCGCGTTGTTTTTCAACTACACCCTCATACATGGTTTTATTACTTTTTTGGAGATAATGTTGCTGAGTTTCGTTGCATTGATCATTTTTATGGGATTTGGATTTATAGTGAGCGGGCGTGCCAAGAGCGACAGCTCAATTCCGCCTTTTGCCAATCTTATTACGTTGCCGCAATTCCTTCTTGGAGGAACATTTTTTTCGGTAGATGCATTTCCTCCCTGGCTGCAGCCGATCAGCAAAGTGATGCCGCTTACTCACCTCAATACCGCAATGCGCGATATTGCTTTCGAAGGCGCGCATCTCTGGGACGTTTGGGAAGAACTGGGGGTACTGGCCATCTGGGGAATTGTTGTTTATGCCGTTGCGGTGAAAACGTTTAGGTGGGAGTGAGGTTTGGGGTTTTGGGTTTCGGGTTTCGGGTTCTTCTCCGGATAGTTGTGGAATAATAGCTTAGGAATCGAATTTCGTGTCAATAAAAAAACTTGAATTGTCTGGAACCCAAAACCCTTTTTTACCCTCACCGATCCTGGAAAACCCATAACCCGAAACCGTAACTCCGTCCTTGGAAAACCCGAAACCGGAAACTCAAAACCCAAAAC
>DASWTK010000122.1:0-5540 GCA_036402175.1 Chitinophagaceae bacterium
GGTAGTGATCAGCACCACGCCGTTGGCAGCGCGGGCACCGTATAAAGCAGTAGATGACGCATCTTTTAAAAGCGAGATAGTTTCAATATCATTTGTATTCAGATCGCCGATAAACCCCTCGTAAGGGAAACCATCAACCACAAACAAGGGAGCGCTGCTTGCGTTGACCGATCCAAATCCTCTGATTCTCAGGGCTGCGCTGCTTCCGGGCTGTCCGTTACCTGAAGTAGCGGAAATGCCTGGCGCTGCACCTGCAAGCGCCTGGGTGATATTGGTTGTTAACCTGTTTTCCAGCTGTTTCGCCCCGATAGTAGCAATGGATCCGGTAATAGATTCCTTCTTCTGAACTCCATAAGCAACCACCACTACTTCATTCATATCGCCGCTGGAAGGCTTGAGCTGGACAGAAACCTCGGTTTTACCAGCAATTGAAAGCGTAGTCTCAGTGTAGCCAATAGATGAAACAACAATCGCGGTGGCGTTGCCGGGAACATTCAATGTGAAGTTTCCGTCGGAATCCGTTGTTGTTCCGAGCTTTGTGCCCCTGACAGTAACCGTGACTGCGGCGAGGCCTTTGCCATGTTCGTCTGTGATCTTTCCGGAGATGGTCCGGTTTTGTGCAAGAAGTTGTGCCGTAATGCATAGCACACCCACCATAAGCAGTAGCAGTTTTCTCATGTGTTTTGATTTAATAAATACAATAAACAGCAATCGCAATAAAAAAGTTGGCTATATCAAAGGGATTGGAGGGGAGTATTGGCTAAAAAACCTTGTCGGCAATCAAAAAAGCCCCGCTAAAATAAGGGAGAATTTTTATTTATTAATATTAGAATTTTTAATAAGACGAACTGGTGACGGTTAATACACGGCTGCTTTTAGCTGGTTTAATCCACCGGCAGAACTTCACAAAATGGAATATTATTCAGCTTTTTTAGGCCGGGGCGTGTTATAATTCCAATCCCATTTGTTTTTGGTCTTACCAATATTTCCAAGACCAGGGAAATCAAAGTGAAACGCATTTACCAGCATATTCTCTTTATAAGCTAATTCAGCCAGTTTAATGCGGGTGCGTTTCGCCTGGTCGTGGTCAAGATCGTAATTAGTTTGCCAGTCAGTTCTTTCAATATGAAGCGGATGAAGAAAGGCGTCGGAAATGTACAACAGCTGTTCGTTTCCCGATTGGATGGCCAGTGCGATCTGCCCGGGAGTATGACCATCAGCTTTGATAGCGGTTAGACCGGTAAACAGTTGAGTAAAATCGCCTTTGACAAGTTGCAGGTTCTGGCCTTTTAACCTGGTTATATTTTTTTCAACAAAATAATGAAACTGCTGGGGCTGATTTACTGAACGCGATGAATGCCAGAACTCCCACTCGTCCCCGTGCATATAGAATCGTGCATTGGGAAAGTTCAATTGGCCGGCTTCGGAATATATGCCACCAATATGGTCGGGATGAAAATGCGTAATGATTACATCTGTGATATCGTCGCGCCTGATATTTTCCTTTTCCAGCAGTTGGTGCAGCTTGCCTTTAAATTGAACCATAGTTCCTCTCACATTTACAGGATTTTCCGCGAAACCAACACCGGTGTCGATTAATATTTTTTTATCTTTTTGCTGAAGCAACAATGCAATAAAAGGTGAGGGGATATTGCCATCAGCGATCCTGTATTTATTTAAAGCAATTTGTAGCTCTTCCGGATTTGTATTAATAAAAAAATCCTTCGCGTGGTACTTAAATAAAGTGTCCCTGAAAACAGTACAATGTATATCGCCAATTTGAAATTTCACCACTTCACCCTCACTATAAAATGTTGATGGAAATAAATCCATTTCATCCAGTGGCAGTAAGGAAAAAGCGCCTATTAACCCGGAGACATTTTTAATAAAAATCCGTCTTTTCATTTCCGGATGAACTTACTAAAAAAATAATTACTTTAAGCAGGCATCAGCGAATTCAACACAACTTCCCTGCTTTTTCCCTTCAGTTTGATGGCGCCCAGTGATTTGGTGATATAGGATTTGGTGTACTGCAGCGCAGCCAGCAATTCCGAAGAAGCAATAACTTCCTCTTTGAATTCACCGCATTTATTCAGGATCCTTGACGTTGTATTCAATACATCTCCTGAGTACGTTATATCCCTTTTGATGATCCCCACTTCACCGGCTATGACCTTACCGCAATGTATACCCGCTTTAAATGAAGGAACCAGGCCATACTTTTTTATGTATTTCATTTTCTTTTTCTGAATATGCATTTTCATGTCGAAAAAACATTTCACGCAATGTTCATCTTCAATACCGTCAGCGTATTCCCACGATATTACCACCTCATCGCCCACATACTGGTAAATGCTTCCCTTATTGTCAAGTATCGGCGCGGTTATATCGGCAAAGAAATCTTTTAAAAAAGAATGATACCGCTCATCTCCCAGCTGTTCGGCGATAGTGGTGGAGGAATTAATATCCAGGAACATGAATATCTTTCTTTCTTCTTTAGGCCTGTTGTACTTACCCCGAATGATGTTCCAGAAATTCGATTGGCCAAACTTGCTGTTGATCTGTAAAAGCAATTGTGTATTTCCCACAACGAACGACCATGCCAAAATAGCCTTGATATGTGAAGGATCTCTCATGAATTTCAGAAAGACTGCCCAGCTTTCAGGATCTTTTAATGGCTTTCCTGTTTTCATAGGCACAATAATAACGCCCATTAAGACTGATATTATCCCAACTATTACAAGAAAAGAAATACTCACCAATAAAATGGTATAACCATATGGTTTATCCTGTAATTTTTCATTTACATAAAAAACCATCAGGCTGCCTCCAAGCATGGCACCTACCAATCCTGCGCCAACATTTCGAGCTAATGACACCAGGAAAGAATAACTTTCTGACAGCCCTGCTGAGTATTCAGTCTTAAGCACCAGCAGGTCATAGGTTGTCAGTAGAAATCCCATGATCATCCACGATATGGTGATCACTCTCAGTTGCTTAAATTTGAGTCGTGTCCCTTCTTTCATTTTCTTTCATCCTCCTTTTAAAGATTACGATGATAGTTAGCCAACACAAAATTATTTGCATTCATAAACTAAAAGGCAGTATGAAAACGACTATTTAGGGGTTAATTGCGACAAGACTGCGGTCGCTAATTCGGTTGGAAATAACGCTTATTGCATTATGGTACAGGACTGGACGTCCTCCGTGCTGTTAAGGTTGCTGCATTTAACTTACAGCATTAATCTGAACCCATACACCGGCAATTCGCCCTGCATAAAGTCGAGGTCCTCAGACCTCTTGAAACCGATGTTCTCATACATCCGCCAGGCCGTTTGCATGGCTTTTGTACTATGTATAATTACCTGGGACAGTCCATTGTCCCTGGCTTTTTGAATACACGCATTTGTAAGCATCTTTCCAATCCCGGCTCCGCGTGTTGCCGGATCCACAGCCAATAACCTGAATCCTGCCGCGTTCTGTTCCTTTGTTGCGGTTCCGCCCGAACCGTAATACTGCATATCGCCAAAAAAAACAACACCTCCGGTTATTTTATCCCTTGTATCTACCGCTATCAGTAATTCAGTCGCGGGTTTTTTTGTGAGTTCTCCGATATTGAGCAACATGTTGTAGTAAACCGGCTGCTGTTCGGGTTTTGGAAAGCCTTCCAGTTGTGAATAAACTTCAACCATAAGCCTTCCTACTTCGGGGAATTCATCCGGCCTTGCATTGCGGATAGTATGTTCCTGCTTTGCTGTCATTTAATATAGTTCATTGCAAAAATACAATTTCATTGCAGAGCTAAAATTGGTTTGCAAGCCGGATATGTACAGGATCGTGTTACGACCTGACGAAAATCATATTTCTGATAAACCGGAATTCACATCTTTGTCAATATGAACCTCTGGAAAAATATCATCCGCAAGCCTACCTGATATCCAGCACATCTGCTTTCCGCCAGTTCAGACCAATCTTTATTTACCCCGTTAATTAATGCAAAATGAAAACGATCATTGAACCCTTCAGGATAAAATCTGTTGAACCAATAAATTTCAACACCCGGGAAGAGCGTATCAGAATACTGGACAAAGCTCATCACAATCCCTTTCTCATTCATTCAGATGATGTGCTGATCGACCTGCTAACCGATAGTGGAACAAGCGCCATGAGCAGCAATCAATGGGCCGGCATCATGCTCGGCGACGAATCGTACGCCGGAAGCCCCAGTTTTTTTCACTTTGAAGATACAGTGCGTGAGCTGACCGGAATGCGGTTTGTGATCCCCACTCACCAGGGAAGGGCTGCGGAAAAAATCCTGTTCAGCATTCTTGGAGGAAAAGGAAAATACTTTGTCAGCAATACTTTCTTCGACACTACAAGAGCAAATATCGAATTCTCAGGAGCTACGGCCGTTGACCTTGTATGTAAGGAAGGAAAACATCCGATGATACCCGCGCCATTTAAAGGCAACATGGATACAATTGCGCTGAGAACATTTATTAAAAAATTCGGAGCAGATAAATTCCCGCTTTGCATGCTGACTATCACCAACAATTCCGGTGGCGGACAACCCGTAAGCATGCAGAATATCAAAGAAGTTAAAGCGATATGCGAAGAGAATAATATTCCCCTGTTCATCGACGCCTGCCGTTTTGCTGAAAATTGCTATTTCATCAAACTCCGGGAAGAAGGTTACGCACACAAGCCGGTGCGCGAAATAGCGCAGGAGTTATTTTCTTATGCGGATGGCTGCACCATGAGCGCCAAAAAAGACGCCTTTGCAAATATTGGCGGATTCCTGGCAGTGCAGGATAAAGAGCTTGCAAATCAAAGCAGAAACCTGCTGGTAATTACAGAGGGATTTCCAACCTATGGCGGACTGGCGGGAAGAGATCTCGAAGCAATAGCAATTGGACTGGATGAAGTGCTTGATGAACATTATCTGCAGTATCGCATACGTAGTATCGAATACCTGAATAATAAACTGATCAGGGCCGGAGTACCCGTCATTCAACCAGCGGGCGGTCACGCGGTTTATATCGATGCAAAAGAATTCCTGCCGCATGTTCCGGTTGAAGAGTATCCCGGGCAGGCTTTGGTGGGTGCTTTATATGTAGATGGAGGCATCAGGGGAGTTGAAATAGGCTCACTGATGTTTGGGAAGTACGATCGGGACGGTAACCTGCTTCCCGCGCACCAGGAATTAGTACGGCTTGCAATTCCAAGGAGAGTGTATACCCAAAGTCATATTGATTACGTGGCTGAAGTAATTATTGAAGTGTTCAAAAGGAGAGGGGAGATTGGAGGACTGAAGATCGTGGAAGAGTCTCCCATGCTGAGGCATTTTACTGCAAAGCTCAAACCGGTTGCGGTTAAAAAGTTGATACCAGCGCTTAGTCATTATTAATTTCAACCGTTGAATATGTTTATAAACAATCCTAAAAGGATAATAATAATCATACTAACAACTACTTTTCTTACCTATTCAGTTTATCTGTATTCAAATCTGCCGGTGACCGGCAAAAACGCTGATCAGCTGG
>DASWTK010000123.1:0-2079 GCA_036402175.1 Chitinophagaceae bacterium
ACCGCGGCCGGATTACCGCCAAATATTTTTTTAGTAAAAGCGTCTACCTGGTAAATTTTCAGAGTCATATGCAGGATTGAATGCTCCGAAAATAAGAAAATCGCGAGAACCAGCGCAACGCAAAGGCTGATTATCATTACCCCGGTAATAATGGAATGAATTACTCCTGCATCATCTGACTAATAACTTCGCGGATGTCTTCTTCATTAGGCTTGCTGAAATAATCGCCGTCCGATCCGTAAGAAGGCCTGTGTGCTTTTCCGGTGATGGTTCGCGGCGCAACATCAAGCCAGCGATAGCCTCCCTGTTCTTCCATCACTTTATTAAACATGAATGCAGCTGCTCCGCCCGGCACGTCCTCATCTATAAAGACAATGCGGTTTGTTTTCTTAAGAGAAGATAGTATGATATGATTTGTATCGAAAGGCAATAATGTCTGTACATCTATGATCTCGCAACTAATACCTGACCTGTCAAGGGCTTCGGCGGCATCGTGGATAATTCTTAAAATAGATCCATAAGAAACAATGGTCACATCAGATCCGTGACGAATAATTTCGGGAACGCCGAGTGGAACTGTATAGTTTAAAAGATTCGATGGCAGTTTTTCCTTGAGGCGATAGCCATTTAGACATTCCACTACAAGTCCAGGATCATTACCCTGCCTTAGCGTATTATACATGCCTGCGGCCTGTGTCATATTCCGCGGCACACAAACGTACATTCCTCTCAGCGCGTTTATGACCATACCCATGGGTGATCCGCTGTGCCAGATTCCTTCCAGGCGATGGCCCCTGGTGCGTACAATAAGCGGACAGCTTTGCTGGCCTTTGGTGCGGTAGTGGAGCGTTGCCACATCATCGCTCAAAGGCTGCAGTCCATATAAAAGATAATCGAGGTATTGGATCTCGGCAATGGGACGCAGTCCGCGAAGCGCAAGCCCTATACCCTGCCCCATGATAGTAAGCTCTCGTATACCGGTAT
Source organism: Chitinophagaceae bacterium (assembly GCA_036402175.1). GTDB lineage: Bacteria > Bacteroidota > Bacteroidia > Chitinophagales > Chitinophagaceae > DASPKM01. The sequence goes on from DASWTK010000123.1 coordinate 985, forward strand.
CGAATATGCGCGTATCACCATGTTTTGCCTGAAGGCCCGCGAATCCCTGGTTCACGTCACCAATCTGACCCAGGTCCTCTCCAAAAGCGATCATGCGGCTGTCGTGCGTGAAAAGCTCATCAAAATATCTGTTCAATACCTCATAACCATTTACAGTTGGTGCATCGGGGCTGAATGTTGCTTTTACTACAGGCACTTTCAACGCACTCTTCGGTCCTTCGTTATACAGGCACGAATTGAACAATTCGCGGTTCTCCTGCCTGAGCAATGAATAATATTCTTTTATCTCCGAAGCGATCAGTGAATCGCCGGCTATGTCAATAACATCGTATAAAGCTTTCAATACATCGCGCCGCAAAGGTTCCCGTAAAGCTGAAAGTTCCTGTTTGATTTTTCCTATCGCATTGTCTTTATCAGCGCCATTACTTATGAGGTCGTCCATTAATCCGGCTGCTCTTGCCACCTGCGCCCTTACCGGTTCAAGAAATTCATTCCAGGCTTCGTTCTTCTGGCTGCGCACCATTTCCTTTGCTTTCAGTTCAATGTCACTCAGCTCGTCATCGCCGGCAAGTTCATTTTCTATGATCCATTCGCGCATTTTTCTTATGCCATCCCATTCACGTTCCCATGCCAGCCTTTCAGTTGATTTATACCGTTCATGACTACCCGAAGTTGAGTGTCCCTGTGGCTGGGTGACCTCTTCAACATGGAACAGAGCGGGTATGTGTGTTTCCCTGATCTTTTCAATCGCGGCTTCAAACACCTCGCACATTCCAGCATAATCCCAGGCCTTCACGCGATAAATGTCAATCCCGTTCGTACCATCTTTTCTCTGCATTCCTTTCAAGGCTTCGGACACAGAGCCCTTCGTGGTCTGAAATTTTTTCGGAACAGAAATGCCATAGCCATCATCCCATACAAATATTGCGAGTGGCACCTGCAGCACTCCCGCAGCATTCACCGTTTCCCAGAAATGCCCTTCGGAGGTCGACGCGTCGCCGATAGTACAAAAACAAACTTCATTTCCGTTATTGCTTAATGAATCCATTTGCTTGAGCGACTCTACATTTCTGAATGCTTTTGAAGCAAAAGCAA
>DASWTK010000124.1:0-12621 GCA_036402175.1 Chitinophagaceae bacterium
GCCTTTACAAGGTCATTAAAAGTTCTGGCAGTACCCGTTCCAAGGTTGTAGATTCCGGAAGCGGGCTGATGTTCCATTAGCCAGAAACAAACATTCAATACATCCTTTACATAAACGAAATCGCGCAACTGTTTGCCATCCTCAAAACCCTGCTTGTGCGATTTGAAAAGTTTTACTTTCCCCTCTTTTCGTATCTGGTTGAATGCATGCCAGATCACACTGGCCATGCGGCCCTTGTGATATTCATTCGGGCCATAAACGTTGAAGAATTTTAACCCGGCCCAGAATGGAGGATGGTTTCCCTGATGCAACACCCATTTGTCAAATTCATTTTTAGAAACTCCATATGGATTCAATGGCCGTAAACGATGGCATAAGTCGTGTTCGTCATCATAACCAAACTCACCCGCGCCATAGGTCGCCGCCGACGACGCGTAAACAAGAGGTATATCCTGGACAGTGCAGTAATTCCAGATCTTCTGGGAATATTCTACGTTCAGGCGCTGGTGCACGCTGTAATCAAATTCGGTGGTATCAGTCCTAGCGCCGATATGAAAAACAAAATCAACTGTTGGCTTTTCGCGGAACAGCCATTCGAAAAAATCTTCTCTCTCCACTTTTTTCGCAAACCGCTTGCCCTGCAGGTTCGGCTCTTTATCAGCTCTTGAAAAATCATCAACTATCACGAGGTTATAAAAGCCTTTTTCATTCAGAAATCCTACGAGACAGCTCCCAATGAAACCTGCCGCGCCTGTTATAACTATGCTTGCGTCTTTATTCATTTTCTCATTTTATGCCACCTCACTAACCGGGTGGATTGCAAATAAACGTGCAGCGATCCTGTCACAAAGCCACAAGCGCTTCTTCAGATTCATGACCGGCCAGTACCCGCCCGATTGCATTATCGTATTTCGATTTCCATTCACGGATGTGGCCCCAATGTTCGCCGTCAATTTTAATATCACCGTCCGTAACAACGCCCAGTTCTTCGTAGGGATGTGATCCCATTTGTATCCTGAAATTTTCTACCTGATTTTCTTTCACGGTGACAATTACTCTGCTCTGCGATTCGCCAAAAAGGAAGGCATCCTTTCTTATATTCCTGTTTGTGTGAACGTCATATCCCAGTTCGCGGTTAAATCCACTTTCAGTAAGCGTTACAAATACCCCACCCTCACTGATATCATGGGCAGAAACAACGGTCTTATTACGGATAAGCTGCAATAACTTTTGCTGAAGAACAAATTCTTTTTCAAGATCGAATTCGGGAGCCGGACTGAATTCTACTCCCTGCACTTTCTGCAGGTATTCAGAAGAATTAAGATCGTTGGAGCTGCTGCCAATAAGAAATACAATATCACCTGCCTCTTTGAAATCGAGGGTCATTTTATCTTTTACATCATCCAGCAAACCTACCATGCCAATGGTGGGAGTTGGATACACTGGTCCATCGGGGTTCTGATTGTAAAAACTAACGTTTCCACCGGTAACGGGTGTATTGAATTTGCGGCACGCCTCACCCATGCCCTTAATGGCCTGGGTAAACTGGAAGTAAACTTCGGGATCGTATGGGTTTCCGAAATTGAGGCAGTTCGTTACTCCAAGCGGCTCTCCCCCGCTGCACACGATGTTGCGCGCGGCCTCAGCCACAGCTATCATTGCTCCCTTGTAAGGATCGGCAAAAACATACCTGCTGTTACAATCCGTTGTGATCGCCAAAGCCTTTGAACTTGGCTTTGCCAGTACAATCGCCGCATCGCTGGGTTCATTGGTCGAAGCATTGGCAGTGCCAACCATGCTATCGTATTGTACATATATCCATTTCTTGGATGCAATGTTTGGTATCTGTATCAGTTGCTCAGCAACGCTCTGCAGGTCGTCAGGCATCTGAACTGATTCGGGATCAAAAGCTTTTATTTTCTGGAAGTATGCAGGTTCACGGAATTCACGGTCGTACTGCGGCGCACCACCTCCCAATACCAGTTCATAAGCAGGGATCTCGGCTTCAAGTTCGCCATGCATATAAAAACGAAGCATTCCATCATCTGTCACTTCGCCGATCTCCGCGCAGGGCAGGTCCCATTTTTCGAATACCTCCAATACCTGTTTCTCTTTGCCTTTTTCCACCACCATCAGCATGCGCTCCTGGCTTTCGCTCAGTAAAAGTTCCCAAGCTTTCATGTTTTTCTGACGGGTTGGGACCTTATCAAGATCAATGCGCATTCCAACTTCACCCTTTGCACTCATTTCAGATGTAGAACAAATGATACCTGCAGCGCCCATATCCTGCATTCCAACTACCGCGCCTGTCTGGATCACTTCGAGGCATGCTTCCAGCAGTTTCTTTTCCTGGAAAGGATCGCCAACCTGTACCGCCGGCAATTCTTCCGTGCTTTCGGCAGTAATATCGGCCGATGCAAAAGAAGCACCGCCAATTCCATCTTTCCCTGTGGCGCTTCCAACAAAAAATACAGGATTGCCTGTGCCTTCAGCAGTTGCCGAAACGGTCTCTCCCGCTTTGACTATGCCCACACTCATGGCATTAACGAGCGGGTTGGTATGATAACATTGTTCGAAATAGATCTCTCCCCCCACGGTTGGAACGCCGAAACAGTTTCCATAATGCCCGATCCCATGCACCACACCAGAAAGCAACCGCTGGGTCTTTGATTCATTCAGATTTCCGAATCGCAATGAATTCAGCGAAGCGATAGGTCTCGCTCCCATCGTGAAAATATCACGATGGATTCCTCCCACACCAGTAGCGGCACCCTGAAAAGGTTCAATGGCCGATGGGTGGTTATGCGATTCGATCTTAAAAACAACACCATAACCATCGCCCATATCCATCAGACCCGCATTCTCTTCCCCTGCCTTCACCAGCATTCTGCCACCTTCCCGCGGTAAAGTTTTCAGCCATTTGATTGAGTTCTTATAACTGCAATGCTCACTCCACATGCCACTGAAAGCGCAGAGCTCATTGAAGTTTGGGGTGCGTCCTAGTTTTTGTTTGATTAGTTCAAATTCCTGTTCTGTTAACCGGAGTTGTTGGGCGGTCTTAACTGTAACTTCCATGCAATTTTATTTGTATTCCGAAAAAGCCGGAGGCGATGTTCGGATGCTGATAGTAGATATGCAAATCAGGCCGCTAAAGTACGAACGGGCCTGCAAATCTTATTCATTAAATTTACCACCGGCGTTCGGGCCGTTCTGTTTTTTATACCTTGCCGTATTACAGGCAAGCCGTCACATAAGGCTAAGAATGAAATCAATATGCTCATAGCTTTTGTACACAACAACAAGTCATTTCTTCCTGAAACTACAGCTTACACAAGATTTTTTACAACGAAAGGGATCGCCTGTGAAGCAGTATGGCCTGAACAGCTTCACCAATTAAAACCAGATGTGGCCTGGCACTTCATGGGCACCGACCACAGCAGATCAGGTTCAGCTTTTAAGATCCACGAGTATACTTCCGCTTCTATTCCTCCGGCCGCGGCATTGAAAAATCTTTACAAGCGGTTTTTTAACGCCAAACCCGATCATCGTTTGTTCCTGAATGAATATGTACGAAACGCTTTTTCTTTCCATGACGGCGTTCCGTTCGGGTATCGCGATATGGGCGTAAATGAATCCTGGCTGGAATTATCCAATAAAAACATCCGAAAAGAATATGATTTTGTGTACGCCGGAGAGATCAAACACCGCAACATAAATAAACTGCTGGATGTTTTTGCAACGGGGAACTTGCGCGACCGTTCGATACTGGTCGTTTCAAAAGAATACGGGGAAGAGAAAAAGGCATACAGTACGGCATCGAATATTTTTTTTGAAGGCCCCGTTGCGCACGACGCCATGCCATTCACCATTTCCAGCGCCAGGTTCGCTATAAACTTTATGCCCGACAAAATTCCTTTTAATAACCAGACGTCCACTAAACTGCTGGAATATGCAGCATGCCGGATTCCAGTGATCACGTCTGATTATAACTGGGTGAGAAATTTCAAGGAACAGTTTGGCGGAAAATATTTCTTTATCAGTAATGATATGTCGAACCTGACATGGGAAAACATCACCTCTTTTGAATATGCCTTTCCTGACCTGAGACAATGGACGTGGGAGCATCAGATAACCAGGTCTGGAATTATGGATGTATTGGCGACACGATTTCCCGAAATCAATCAACCAGCTTTCTGAGAGTGCGCTCGTATTCTTCAGTAACCCGGGAAACATTGAATTTTTTGATCACCAGCGCCCTGCCATTCTTGCCCATCCTGCTTCGTTCTTCGGCTGAGAGGTTCATCATCCTTTCCATTTTATCTGCCAGGTCGAACGGATCGTTTGGCGCACACACATAACCGTTGGAATTATTGAGCACTACTTCTTTGCAACCGCGATTGAAGGAGGTAATGATCGGCAGCTCCATGCTTGCCGCTTCCATCAATCCGCGCGGTACTCCTTCGTTATAGAATGAAGGAAATACCAGGCAATCGGCATTCTTCAGGTAAGGCCTAACGTCCTTCACAAATCCATTGAAATGGATCAGTCCTTCCTTTTCCCAAAGGTGCAGTTGTTCTGGGCTGATTGAATCCGGGTGATGCTTTTCAAAGAATCCAAGCAGCTCGAACCTTGCATCGATATTTTTTTTCTGAAGGATACGGGCGGCATCGGCATAAACACCTATACCCTTACTCCAAAGCAGCCTGCAACTCATAAGGAAGATGAAACGCCCGTTCTTTGGAAGTGTGGCGGGGATCTCCGGTGAAAAGTGATCGGCATTCACACCTTCACCGGGTAAAACTTTTACTTTCTGGATATTGACGATCTTTTCGGTGATAAAAACCTTTGCGTCTTCATTGTTCAGAAACCATACTTCACTCACTTTGCGCATGGCGCGTTTGTAAAGCAGCTTTACCAGGAAGTAAAGCCAGTTGCGCTTCGCAAAGGGATAACCCAGACCGGTGACAACCGAGACCGAGGGAATATTCAGCCCGGCTGCCGCAAGTGAGCCATAGATATTTGGCTTGATCACGAAATGAAAAATGAGATCAGGCTTCGTTTCTTTGTAAATCTTCTTTAACTGACGGTACAAGCCCATGTCCTGAAGCGGGTTTTCGGTCTTGTTGTCAAAATCAATCCCGATAAAACGGCAACCGGCATCTACCAGCAGAGAGGAATATTCGTCATCGGGGGCTATTACCAGGATGTCATAGCCAAGCCCCAGCAGATGACGGATCACATCCAACCGGAAATTATACACCGACCAAGCATTGCTGGATACAAAGGCGATAAGCTTATTCGGGCTATGGGGCATCCGGCAAAAATATTATGATTAATGCATTTTAGATCAGATAAATCCTTTCTCTTTCATTCTATTTGATGAATCTTGATTATTATTATCCCTGATATTTTAAAAATTGCGAAACCATACAAAAGGCTGGTCAAAGAAAAAATTATTCGGGTTCAGCATCATTACGCTGGCCCTGGTGTTGCTTATCCTCGAAATTATTTCCCGGATTATTTTCGGGATACAGCATAAGGGCTATCATACATCTGTACGCATACAGGGAAACACTTTGCAGATGAATGACGACTTGCTTGTATTCCGGAACAGGCCATTTTACCTGGATTATTACCGCCGTTTCCAATTCAATGAAGAAGGGATGAAAGTAAGTCCTGGCGATGTTTTCATGCCCGGTAAAAAACCGGGCGATTTCTGGGTTTTTGTTTTTGGAGGTTCAGCCATTGAAGGCGCGGGGTCTAATAAAGATGGTGAATGGCTCGACATCACCGGCATACAGGATTACAAACCGGATGAAAATATCTGTGGCCTTCTTCAAAAGAAATTGCAGGAGAAAATGCCTGAAAGGAATGTCAGGGTGTTCAATGCGGCTAATTCAGGATTCGCGTTCTGGCAAAGCATGAAACGGTACGAAGCATTATCAGCGAAATATCAGATGGACTGGGTGGTTTCGATGGATGGTGAAAATGAACCCACGTTGCTGGCAGCAGGCGAATCCGCGGAGGATCATGTTCGAAGAAGATGGCAGCAAAGCCCGGTATTTGATTTTCCGCTGAATGTAATAATACCCGTTACATCGCATTCGGCTTTTGTGAATACAATTAAACAACTGCTGTTCCACCAGAAGTATTCGGGCCGATTGGAAAGAAATGAGCGACTGAAATACCCGGCCAGAGAAGCCTGGAGTAAAACACCTCCGGCAAAATTGCAATTCGCGCCAGAAAATGCAGGAATAGAAACAGCATTGAATGATTTTTTAAGCAGCCTTCAACATTCCGATTCATTGCTTACTGCAAGGAGGCAGCGTCACACGTTTTATATTCAGCCGCATCTTGCATTCAGAGACACGTCCAGAATGAATGTTACCGAAAAAGCACTTTTTAATTATTATACCGCCGTTTACAACGACCCGCTCAACAATACATTCAAAAGAGAGATCTACAGCAGGCGATCGCAGCTGCCGAAAAATGTAAGGCTCCTTGACAACTTACATCATTGGGAACATCCGGTATTTGTGGATTATTGTCATTTTACATTACAGGCAAATGAGTTCATAGCGCAAATAATTGCTGAAGATATTTTAAGCGGCGCCAATTTTAATTAGCTTTAACCGCTATCAACACCATTCTAAACCGTTCGCAGCAATATGCTAGCATCACTGGGCTTCCTGCTTATTTTTATCCTTAGCCTGTTTTTTATTTATGGTAGGGTGAAGAATAAAACAATCCAGTTGAAGCCATCGCAGGTAACGCTTGCATTTGGATTCAAGGTGATGCTTGGTTGTTTGTACGGTTATATATTCCAGCGTTTTTATGGAGGCGATGATACCTGGATGCTGCATGCCGGCTCAATTCAGGAGTATCAAAAACTGATGCGTGATCCCGGGCGGTTTTTCGCCGATTTTGATATTACCGCAAGCTTCAGACGAAACGATGGTTTCGCAGCCGGCTGGTACTTTCTGCTGTCGGACCTTGAATACTGGATAATTACCAAACCGCTGGCAATCTTCAACATGTTCAGCAGGGGTAACTATTATATCAACGTGGTTTTTTTCAACCTGATCACTTTCTGGGGACAGTACCTGATCTTTAAGTTGTTTGCGGCTCATTTTCCTAAAAGGAGAACCCTGATATTTTTTCTTGTGTTTCTTATCCCCTCCATTAGTTTCTGGCTTAGCGGCATTCGTCCGGATGCATGGATCATGGTTGCGCTTGGATTTGCGCTTTACTATTTCCATACCTGGCTTTACAGTAAAAGAATAAAACACCTGTTACTTTTCATGGCCGGAATACTGGGATTGATAATATTCAGGTCACCTGTGTTACTCATCCTTCTTCCCGGACTGCTTGCGTGGTTCATTACAATACGAAGTTCGAAGCCTGCCTGGCTGGTGTTTACGATTGTTTATGTTACATGTATAACGCTTGTTTTCAGCAGCGCTTATTTATCACCCAAAACAAACCTGCTTACTTATGTTGTAAACAGGCAACAGGAGTTTTTCAGATTGAAGGGAAATACTGTTTATGAATTAAATGTATTACAGCCTGAGCCGGCCAGCTTTCTACGCACATTGCCCCAGGCTTTTGTCAATAGTTTTGTACGCCCTTACCCCTGGGAAGCGAAAGGACCGCTTCAATGGATGACTGCAATTGATACCATGGCAGTGCTGTTGCTGATCGTTATAAGTATTGTTTCAAAGGGCAATCCTGAATGGATAAGGTCACCGTTGATATGGACCGCCCTGTTGTTTGCAATCGGCCTTTATTTATTCATTGGTTATACTGTTCCATTCCCCGGCGCCATTGCCCGGTATAAGGTCATACCCGAATTACTGTTGCTTGTGGGAATCTGCCTGCGCCCGAAAACAAATAGGAAAAAAATATAATATTTTGGTTTCGGACGGAAATTTCCGGTAACTTGAGGCGACTTTGGCGTATTTGGTCAATTTTTTCCTGTTTATTCCCCAAAAAATCCACAATCGTCTCATTTTTTTTGACTTTCTAAGCCAAGTACATTTTCTTTGTATTTACTAAATTTCAAATATGGAAACATTGCGTGTCAGAGCCATTAACAACCTGAGTAATTCTCCAAACGGGCATAAGCAGGTTCAGGGCTCTTCAAAGATCACGGCTATTTTTGGCGAGAACGTTTTTACGCTGAAAGTAGCCAGGGAGTTTCTGAGTGACGAAGCTTACAAAAGCATGGTCAACTCAATCCGCGGCGGTAAAAAAATCGACCGCACAGTAGCTAACCAGATTTCCGCCGGCCTGCGTCAATGGGCGGAAAGTAAAGGTGTAACGCATTTCACGCACTGGTTTCAGCCCCTGACAGGATCAACGGCTGAAAAACACGATTCATTTTTTACCATCAAGGGTGATGGTACAGCAATAGAACAATTTGATGGCGATGCGCTGGTTCAACAGGAGCCAGACGCTTCATCGTTCCCAAGCGGCGGACTGCGCGCAACTTTCGAAGCCCGCGGCTATACCGCATGGGATCCTTCCTCCCCTGCCTTCATTATGGAAATTGGCCAGGGAAAAACGCTTTGCATTCCAACCATTTTTGTTTCATATACCGGTGAGTCGCTCGACTACAAAGCACCATTGCTGAAAGCGCTGGAATCATTGAATCACGCGGCAGTTGACGTTTGTAATTATTTCGACAAGAACGTTACCAAGGTTACCGCAACGCTTGGATGGGAACAGGAATATTTTGTTGTTGATGAAGCAATGTTCAACGCGCGTCCCGACCTGGTGATGAGCGGACGTACCGTTTTTGGTCATGCACCAGCAAAGGGTCAGCAACTGGAAGATCATTATTTCGGTTCCATACCGGAAAGAGTATACGCGTTCATGCGCGACTTCGAAGATGAGTGTTACAAACTGGGTATCCCACTGCGTACGCGTCATAACGAGGTGGCTCCGGCTCAGTTCGAATGCGCGCCAATGTTTGAAGAAGTAAGCGTGGCGGTTGATCATAATTCACTGCTTATGGATATCATGGACCGCGTTGCACGCCGCCACAAGCTGCGCGTACTGCTGCATGAGAAACCATTTGCAGGAATCAACGGAAGCGGAAAGCACAATAACTGGAGCATGGCAACCGACACAGGTGTTAACCTGCTGGCTCCCGGTAAAACACCGAAGACCAACCTGATGTTCCTGGCTTTCTTCGTGAATACCATCAAGGCTGTTCATGATTATGCCGATGTAATGAGGGCATCTATAGCTTCTGCCAATAACGATCACCGTCTTGGCGCAAACGAAGCTCCTCCTGCTATCATTTCGGTATTCGTTGGACAATACCTGAGCAAAGTATTACAGGATGTGAAGCAACGCGTTGGCGATAAGTTTGACGAGCAGGATGAAGCGATACTGAAACTTGACCTGCATCGCAGCATTCCGGAATTGCTTCTTGACAATACCGATCGTAACCGCACATCGCCTTTTGCGTTCACCGGAAATAAATTTGAATTCCGCGCCGTAGGCTCATCCGCCAACTGCGCAAATGCCATGACCATCCTCAACACCGTGATGGCAGATACACTGAAGAAGTTCAAATCTGAAGTGGATTCACTGATCGAAAAAGGCGACAAGAAAGAAATAGCCATCATGCATATGATCCGCGAGTACATTGTACAAAGCGAAAAAGTATTGTTTGAGGGCGACGGATATAGCGATGAGTGGCAGCAGGAAGCCGAGCGCCGTGGTTTGCCGAATGTAAAAACCACTCCGCTGGCACTGGATGCGCTGGTGACTGAAAAAGCGAAACACCTGTTTGAAAGCAACAACGTCTACAGCCATATTGAACTGGAAGCAAGACACGAGATAGAGCTTGAAAAATATATCAAGAAGGTTCAGATAGAGGCGCGCATCATGGGCGAACTTTGCTCCAGTCATATACTACCTGCCGCGATTAAATACCAGAATACGCTCATTCAGAACATTAAGGGACTGAAAGACGTTGGTTTACCTGAAAGCAGCTTTGCCAACCAGAAGCAGATCCTTGGAAGGTTGTCTGAGCACATCAACGCGGTGAGCGACCTGGTTGAAAATATGATTGAAGCACGCAAGCGCTGTAATAATATGGAAAACACGCGTGAAAGGGCAATCGCATATTGCAGTGATGTGAAGGAAGCTTATTTCGAACAGATCCGTTATCACGTAGATAAGCTGGAGTTGCTGGTAGACGATAAAGAATGGGTTCTGCCTAAATACCGTGAAATATTGTTCCTCAGATAAATTGCATGGCGAATGCAGTCTTTAAAAGGCTGGTTTCTGACATGACAAGCAACAAGAAGGCCCCTCGCGAAAGTGAGGGGTTCTTTTTTTGGGTAATTCTTTGTCATTCCTTTAACACCCGCACGCATAATACTTCTCTTCTGTTATGCGTTCAACGCAAACACAACCACTGCCTGAAGAATAACTCTACGTATCCTGATCACGGTTCCATTGTTTAATCTTAAATACTTGCGATGAGAGTTATTTTCCGTACAGGCACAATGATGTTCATGTTTTGTTTTGTACAAAACAGCCCGCTCCACGCTCAATCTTTTATGAACAAACTGGAATTCGGATTACAGGCCGGAACATTTATTTACCAGGGCGATCTTACGCCCGCCCGGCTTGGAAGTTTCAGAACCGCGGGTTTCCAGCTTGGCGTTAGCGCATCGATGCCATTGAATAATTTTTTGTCGGTCCGTGCTAACATCGCAGCTGGAAAACTGAAAGGTGATGATGGGGCGTACAATAATCCTGAATGGAGGAAACACCGCGATCTCAATTTCAGGTCGCCGGTGATAGAAGCAAGCGCATTGATGGTGTGGGATATTACCGGCAATGTTCAAAGGCATACAGGTCTGGCTCCTTACTTGTTTGGTGGAATGGGGCTGGCTTTTTTACGCGTGCGGCGCGATGCCAGTGGATTTGACGCGGAATACTTTCCGGCAGCATTGGATTTGCCTGCAAGGGTGAATGCAGACCTTGAACATGCAACACCGCGGGCGCTGTTCGTTTTACCGGTTGGAGCAGGTGTACGTTACCCACTCACAGAAAGAATTGCCTTGCATGCTGAAACTTCCTACAGGCTATCGTTCAATGATTATATAGATGGATTCAGTGAAGCCGGAAACACTTCGCTGAGGGATCATTATCAAAGTTATTCAGTTGGGTTGTTCTACCGATTCAATAGTAACAATACCGTTAAGTGCCCTGTGATACGCCCATAACACAAGTACGTATCATGCAACCCTTTTCACCTGTTCCATAATATAAACTTGGTACATTTCAAATGCCAGCAGAGAAGTAGCGAGATGCCCGTGTGAGCAGATCATTTCATCACCGGCATCATATAATTTATTCAGATTGGGTGCAGGTTGATTCTTTACAGAAACCTGCTTAAAATAGAGATGATCGAGATTCGTTCTGCCCGACTTATAATAATGAATAAAAGAAGCATTCCTCCGGTAGAATTTTTTAACCTTACCGATCTCTTTTTCCCAGAAGCTGCACAGGTCGTCATCTTTTACAAGAGGCATAAAAAGTTCAGCATGGTAAACAAGCGTATGGTATTCCATCATGGCAGTGACCTTAGGCTTTAGTATTTTAAAGAACCACACTTCTTCTGATTCGTTGCAAAATGGCTGTACCCTGATCATTTCTCTCAACCGGTTCCAGTATTCAACGGTGATCTTAAAGCCGTATGCTATCCGGCTGGCCGGTGAAAGATCTGTCCGGCGCGATCTGTTTATCTCGCTCATCATCTGATCATATAATTCCTCACATACAAGCTGAAATTGCATTGGAATTTATTTCAGTTAGCAAATGCCGGTGAAACTTACCGGGTGCGAAATAAAAACAGGGAAAGTAAAAACTTTCCCTGGGGCTATTAAACCTAGCTACCCATGAGACTAAACCAATTCATTAAACAATGGGCTCTTTTGCTGTGCCGGCGGAAATGTTTAGTATAAAAACAACTTCACCTGCCGGGTGTACTAAATCTCATTTAAAAAAAATAACACGCACAATGTGAGCGAAACACATTAAAAGAATAATATGCAGCAACTGCGGAAGCGATAGTAATATTCTCTTCGCAAGGCGTTTTTTCATTAGTACTATTGCACGGGCCTTTTGATTTTTTACAGTATGCACCGAGATGTTGAGCATCTCCGCGATTTCCCTGTTATCCTTTCCTTCAATGATGTGGTAACGCATGATCTTCCGGCATTCTGTTGGCAGCGCATTCAGTAAGGCGTATACATCACGCAGTGTTTCTGTACGCACCAGGTGGCTCAGCACATTTTCTTCTTCCTCATCCCACACCTGCAACCACTGCTGCTGATGTTTGAGTCCGGTTTGAGCGCGTTTGATAAAATTGTAACAAGCGTTCCTGGTAGTGATATACAAAAATGCCTTGATTGCATACGGATTACTGAAGCCTGAATGCTTTTCCCAAAGTTTGATGAAGGTTTCCTGTGCTATGTCCTCTGCTGCTGGTCCATCGCGTATTATTTTTGTTGCAAAGAAGCAGATGGCATTGAAATATTGATCGAACACATATGAAAAGGCACGGGGCTGACCTTTCATGAAATCCTGCATTGA
>DASWTK010000125.1:0-12668 GCA_036402175.1 Chitinophagaceae bacterium
ACACAAGAAGTTTAATACATTGTTATTTCCAGACATATCCCTCAAAACCTATAATCCTCCCTCACCGGCCAAAAAACATCCAGCACCCAGCAATCCTCCAACGCTACCGCTGAATGCTCAACATTTGAAGGAATCACCGCCACCACCCCAGGCTCAACAACCTTAACTTCCCCATCCACCGTCATTTCCAGTTTCCCCTCAAGCACATGGGTGATCTGCTCATGAACGTGCGAATGCTTCGGCAAAACGCTACCTTTTTTAATTGATATATATCCTACCGATAAGTTGTCAGTATGAATATACCTGGCATTGAAACCCGGAGCGATATCCTTTGCAGTAAGTCCATCGGGATTGATGTATGGCATAGTTAAAATTTTAAAAATCATCTTTAGTGATGATCGCTTTTTCGGTCTTGGTTGACCGAAATCAGTAGTCTGTTGACATGCGTCCTTTTTTCTGAACACAATAATATAACATTACAGAAGAATAAAAAGATGCTTCGTCCAACGGCAACCAAATCCAAATAACAACCAAATAAAATCACAAAACAAAACAATCAATTATGAAAGAGATCCTTCTGGCAATTGCCATCGCTGCTATGACACTGCCCTGTTGCTAATATCCTGGGCCAATGTACTCAGGTCATGCCGGGTCTACTAACAGGTTAGAGGCGTATTGCATCCCAATACGCTTCTATTTTCTGAATCAGCCTGGTATGAAATATTGGGGATCCTTTTTTCAAATCATCCTGACTAGATCACGATGAAAGTTAACCATAACAATCAAGTCAGCTATATCATGCAATCAAACCAAAAATGCAAACAAGCAATAAGATCATAAAATTCGGTGAGGATGTCGATGGCTATGACGTTCCTGTTTTAAATGAGCGCGAAATAAGAGCATCGGCAGGGATAATGTTTTTGGCATTATTGGTCTCGTTGATGTTCATCCTTTTCAAACAGGATTTCCTGATGGTAAAATATGTGATTGTAATTTTTCTGACAGATTTTATCATTCGTGTTCTTATCAATCCCAAATATTCCCCTGTCCTGATCATCGGCCGGCTGGTTGTCAGTCGCCAGGTTCCGGAATACGTTGGAGCAGCCCAGAAAAAGTTTGCATGGAAAATCGGGCTGGTTTTAGCGGGATTGATGTTCCTGTTAATGGTAGTCCTGAACTCCTATAGCATATTCACAGGTGTTACCTGCCTGATTTGCCTCCTGTTCCTGTTTTTTGAATCGGCATTTGGCATATGCATTGGGTGTTGGTTTTATAGCCTGTTTTACAAAAGTGAAGCGTCACTTTGTGCCGGTGAAATTTGCAAAAAGTCCGAAAAACAGGCCATTCAAAAGACATCGTGGATACAGGTACTGATTGTTTTAGGTTCAGTTGCTTATGTAATCCTGACAATCGTGCTTTTTAATGACGATTTCAGGGCCGCACCGAAGAATTTGAAGGAAATAGTCACCTATCTACCCTGACCCCCAAACTCAGATGATCTTCCTAACCATGGTTTGCAGAGAATTTGCCTTGATAAACAAATGGCAAATACCAGATATAGCTTAATCTGCACGAATATAAAAAAGCACCCTCCCGGGTAAGTATTTTAATTAAATTAGCACTCCAAATTTCCCTAAACCCACTTCCTTCGAAATTCCTTTCATTTTCGTCTCTTCTGCTCAATACCGCAGGGTGTGGTAGAATTTGTGATCGAGGCTCCTTTATCTGCGAAAACCTACCAAGAGTATATTATCAATTCTAACTATATGAAATCCCTATTTCTATTCCTAAGTATTTCATTTTATTCAGCCCTTGCTTTTACGCAGGATCCTTGTGCGTCAGTTAATATTACCGGTGGCACTGGCCAGGTAGACATTACTGGCATGTCGGCGCCTATCGCCGGAATTCAGATCTTCAACAGCAGTTGGGCAAGCGTTTTCAATCAAACTTATACAAATCCGGTCGGCAGCTACAGTGTTTCCATGTTGGCTCCGGGACAGTATTTTGTGAATGTTCGCTTGTATAACGCAAACTGGTCGTCCATCTGCGAAAAAAGCGCAACCGTCACAGTCACGCCTACCTCCTCCCAACCTGCCGATATCTGTGGCGCTACTTTCCAGAAAACTTTTGGCGGGCTGCAGGGTAACGACCAGGCATTTAATATTGTAAAGTCTACCGATGGCGGTTATATAGCAGTAGGACAATCGGCCGCAAGCGGCAATACCAACAACGACGGCCTTGTGATGAAATTTGACAGCAAAGGCGCTTTGCTTTGGAGCAAAACATTGGGTGGCGCACAACAGGATTTCTACTGGCCGCTTGTTGCCACTCCGGACGGAGGTTGTTTAGCAGCCGGACAGACCAACTCAACCGGTATCAACACTTATTCAGGAGATACCTGGCTTGTAAGATATGATGCCGCTGGAAATGTGCTCTGGCAGAAGAGATATTTCATCAGTGGATACGGCGTGGAAATAACTGCCATTACTGCTACCACCGATGGCGGATTTGCTTTTACCGGAACAGTTCCATTTACACCCGGACTATCCGATGTGATGGTGGTAAAAACAGATGCCAACGGAAATATAATATGGCAAAAGAAGCTTGGTACCGGCAATAGCGATTCAGGCAGAGGAATACTTGAAGATAATACTGGTGGGGCAGGATTGATTGTCAGCAGCGTTATTTATAGCGGTACATGGTATGATGGGGTTATTACAAAGTTAGATCTGGTTACCGGCAATATTCACTGGACAAAAACCTATGATTTTGATAGCCGGACCAATTGGGTCAGGTCCATAACCAAAGTTGCGGATGGTTTTATATTCAATGTTTTAAATGTAGACGGCTGGGGCATCGACAATGCAAAACCCGCGATTCTTAAAACTGATTTTTATGGTAATCTTCTGTGGTTGAAAGAATATGTAATAGGTAATTGCCGTGAGGGAGAATTCACGGTTCTACCCGATGGAGGCTTTATGATGGCCCTCACCGAACTTCCCATAGATGGCGCTTCAGATCTCCACTTAATGAGAATTGATCCGGCCGGAAATATAATGTGGGCGAAAAAATATCCCAGAGCCGCAGCACAGTGGCTATCACGTCTTATAACTGATGGCAATTATGTTGTTGGAGCCGGGCAATCTACCACCGGTTCTTATAATGATTTGTTGCTTGCGAAAGCCGACTTCAATGGAAAAATGGGTAACTGTCCCTCCGTTACAGTAAATGGGGTTGCAAGAAATCCCGTTATAACCAACATAAACTTCAGTTGGCCGATAAATACTTCGCCTGGTTTGACAGCTGCAAATACGGTTTACACGCTAACAGCGAATACGCCTGTTGAAAACACTTTATGTGCCGATAATTGTCCGGCTGTTACCATCAGCAATGCAACCGTTAGTGAAAACGCTGGCAATGCTCTGTTACAAGTGTGTATTTCGTCACCCGCTGCTACTACGCTGGTTTACCAGTACAGTACCGCAAACGGATCGGCCACTACCGGTTCAGACTATACCGGAGGTCCGGGCACAGTGACCATTCCTGCAGGACAAACCTGCGGTACAATTTCAATTCCAATTGTGAACGATGCCGATATTGAATCAGCTGAAAACTTTACCGTTTCAATTGGCGCAGTCACAGGCACCGTCACTATTAACGACGATGACCAGGCTCAAGGCAACTGCAACGGACTCACGTTCACTCCCGGAAATAATCAGATCGCCATTTCTGGCGTTACCGCGGCTGTTGCAACCGTGCAGCTATTCAATAGCAGCTGGGCTACGGTATTCAATCAAACATACACCAATGCCCCGGGAACCGTTAACGTTCCGATTGGTCCGGGCACTTACATTGTGAAAGTTACTTTCTATACCAGCAACTGGGGTTATATATGCGATAAAAGTGAGAATGTAACGGTGATCAATACTTGTCCGGCTGGCACCATTTGTATCTCGAATGTATGCCCAACCCAAACTGTTAATCTGAACACCGCATATACAATTCCAAATCTTCCTGCAGGAACAACTGTAAGCTGGCACACCGGCACCCCTGCTACCGATGCAAATAAAATGACAGATGAGCAAGCACAGAATGTTTCCGTTTCGGGAACCTACTACGCGGCCATCAACATTGCGGGCGCAGGCTGCTATAGTGCAACCATACCTGTGAGTGTTACAATCGCAGTATGTTCTTCTCCTGGAATTACGAATGCGGTTCAGGTAAAAAGTGAAGACCAGCCTGCAGCCAGAAACATCATGGCATTCCCGAATCCTTTTACAAGTTCATTGAGAGTGATCATTGATTCTGAGAAACAGGAAAAAGCGGTGATCGATGTGATGGACTTACAGGGAAGGCAATTGAAGCAAATGCCGGTGCAGTTGATGCCTGGAAGCAATACTGTTTTACTGGAGGGATTAGATAAATATCCTTCAGGGAATTATTTTCTGAGGGTAAGTTCGGGAAAAGGGACTAAGACGTTGAAGGTGATCAGGCAACAGTGAGGTTGAGTTAGTTAGATGCTGATTTTTTTGTAAAAGCCCTGCTCGATGAGATTGTCGGGCAGGGCTTTTACATTGCCATGTATGACGTTCGTTCTATTGTCTATTGGGTTGACAATGGATAAATTAGTCATCAAAATCTGCAAGTATGCGCCTCCTGTTTGCGATTACCGCAATTTCCTTTATTGGAGGGATATGCCACCTGCATGCTCAAACCGGCATTTCACTGACCTCCGATTATCTGAAAATGAGAATGCCAACCGGTTCGGTAAGAAGTACGAATCTCGATAGCATTCGCTCAACCACAGCCCTGCTGGATTCATTTATTATCCGCAATAATTATCGCCTGATAGAAAAATCGGCAGAGTCGTTTTATATACGCGGCTACGATTCCTTAAAAATGCAATTGGACAGGAATCGCTGGACGATAAGTAAGTTGTCTGAGCCCAACCTGTATATGCTGAAGAAAGACAGCCTTACCTATATCGCGATGCTCAACACGCAAAGCGCGCAGACGACATTTGCCATGAAGCCTTTTTCACTTCCTGTGCTTCCGCAAAACGCGTCAATGCTTAAACCATTTGTTGAAGTGAATAAGATAGTTGCCAAAGACAGAAGCGATAATGATCAATTCGGGCAGTCAGTTGCAATAAGTGGAAATTATGCCGTGGTTGGAGTACCCCTGGATGATGAAGACGTCAATGGTGAAAACCCAATCGCTGACGCTGGATCAGCATATATTTTCCATCTCGATGACAGTGGCAAGTGGAAACAACTGCAAAAAATTGTTGCGTCTGAGAGGGGTGATGGAGACAACTTCGGATGGTCGGTCGGAATAAGCGGGAACTATATTGTTGTTGGCGCGATATATGAAGACCAGGATGCAAACGAAATGAACACGATGCTCGATGCTGGTTCCGCATATGTTTTCAAAAGGGATAGTACCGGCACATGGTATCAGTTGCAAAAAATTGTTGCAGCGCCTGCAAGCAGGGACGGACAAAACCTCTTCGGTTATGCTGTTGCTATTGAAGGAAACGTTATCGTAGTGGGTAGTCCAAGCCACTCCAGAGACCTGACAGATGATGCCGCATCAAACGTTACAGATGCAGGAGCATTGTTTGTATTTGAACAATACGCCGGCAAATGGACACAGGTAGCAAAGCTGATCGCACCCGATAGGCACCTTGGATCGGGGCTGGGAAATTCGGTTTCCATTTGCGGTAGCAATATCATTGCAGGCGCGTTAGGCGAAGACCATGACGCGCAGGGCACCAACCGTTTGGAAGCCGCAGGTGGAGCGTATATTTTCGAGCGTAGTGGCGGCACCTGGGCCGCGCAAAAGGTGGTAGCCAGAGACAGGTCGCCCCATGATGAATTCGGTTTTTCCGTTGGCATAAGCGGTACATATGCCATAGTAGGCGCACGAAGCACCACAGAGACTGCCGATGAAGATTCGGAACCTTATACCGGCAATGCTTATGTGTTTTATAAAGACAGCGATGGCGGTTGGAAACAAATGTCTAAAATAAACCCGCCCGACCGGAAAGGAAGAGATCAGTTGGGTACCAGTGTTGGCATCAGTGGCGATTATTTAATTGTTACCGCCCGCGGACAAGACACTGACAGCGCAGGAAATTTAACCACCGATATCGGAGCAGTATATGTTTATTATCTTGACAAAAGCGGAGCCTGGATTCAAACGGGCAAATTGTCGTCTTCAGATAAAGTGGAACTTGACGGATTAGGATATGCTGCAGCCATTAGTAACTGCACGATTATTGCAACGACTATTGTAGATGCCGAGGATGCTAATAATTCAAACCCGATAACTAATGCGGGATCGGCTTATATATTTACTGCGAAAGAATGCCGGAACGATGGCAGATGTAGTGGCAGGTTGTGGCCAGGTGCGAAGACACCGAGGGTGAAGAATTGAATTAAGCCGGAACTGGAAAAGAATTTCTTTTCGTGATTGATAATTTTGAGCTCTCGTGGTATGTCAGACAGCCTCTTTAAAGATATAATATGTCGGCTGGCAATTATTTATTCTGTTAACAGAACAAACAATCGGTGTACGGAAACATTTTATCCCATCGTTGAATAATAATTTTTTCTTTGAACAACTTCCAGGTTTCTTTAGGATCGACCTCCAGTAATTCGGGATTACCAGGCTTGAACATGGGACCATTAGCTGCGATGAAAGCCGCTACCCTTTGTATTTCCTTAATCTCATTTGTCAATCGTTTTCTATTCGACCGATTAATGTTATAACTAAGCAGGTCAGCTAATTCAATCAACAAAGAAACTGTATTCCGTGTATCATACTCTATAAACATTGTATTCACTGTACGGGGATTTAAGGAAGGCGCATTTCTAAACGTATTCCAAACAGCAAGTAAAGTATCCTTCTTATAGTGAAATTTAAATGTGTAATATATTGGCTTATTAGTTTCCTCACTTTTCACAAACAAAGGTTCATAGTTCACCCAAAATTGCGAGATACGACTTTCGATTTCCAGGTCAAGTTGACGAATCTTTACTTCCCGTTCATAATTAATTTTTCGATTATCATCCCATCGATTATAGAAATAAGTAAAAAGGCCGATAATGATGGTAGATAAAAACCATATCCCTAGTGCTGAATTCAGGAATTTAATAATCCCAGTTCTTTTTGAACTTTTTCCATCCAGCAACCTGTTCACTTCACGGCGGTATGATTCTTCTGATTGAATTTTCGCTTTTTCGGAATCTGAAAGCATGGTAAAAAGGTTTGTGGTGAATGTATTAAAGTATGTGTGCCACGACGATTACTGAAACGGGAAACACGTCACCTCAATGAAAGACCCACGGAAACCGCACCGGGCATTCCCCGTAAGGCTTCGGACATATATTATCGGAATTCAAGTTCCTTTCATACATCATCCCCAATTCATAACTGCCCTTGGTGTATCCTACACCCGGGCGATTCAACTCAGCATCTCCAGTTAAACCAATATTAAATCGTGTACTGGCATCGCCCGTATAAGCATTGCGATCCCTTCCGATCTTCAAATTGAATCCGATACTGATACTGTGGTTCTGTACCATACCCAAATTGTTTTTATACCACGCACTTAACTCAAAACCTTCATTAGGGAAGTCAAGCAATGTCCCAACCATCACGCTCCTGCTCACATCCTGAATATTGAATATGACCGTCGGCTTCAATAAAATTCTGGTATCTATCATCGGATATTTATCTGTTATATAACTTAGGTGCACAGTGAAGCGACGCGGTAGCCTGCTTCCAGGCTCATTACCGAAAAGCCCATTAAAGGGTTTTGACAAATGATAGCCAGCCACTCCTAACATCACATTTCGATACACGAATATGGCACCCGAAGAAATATCGAAATAAGGGCGATTACCATATTTGAAAAGTTCAAATTGCGATTGCTGCCCGGTAGGGCCATTTTCGTTCAACTGATCGGAAAATAATAATCTTTTCCTGTTTGCATTACGCCAGCTTACACCTGCCTGAATAGCAAAGTTTAAAAACCAATCCTGACAGTTATCCTCATCACTTCCCAGGCTCTTTGCTCCTATTACCGATAATTGCGAATTATTTAAATACCCTTCGTCTATGCGCGTAGCTATCAATCCTACGCTTGCCTTCGGATAATGAAAGTATTTATCTATTGCTAAACTATGAGATCTTAGTGGTGATGGAAGGTTAATCCATTGCAGCCTGCTTGTGAATGATGCGCGAAAATCACTTTTACCGCAACCTGTAAAAGCTGGATTAAGAAATAAAGGCGAATGATAAAATTGCGTGAACAACTGATCCTGTGCACTGGCACAGAACACATTCGCCAACAAGAGAATGGTGCCAGATAATATTCTTTTCATCCTCACAATTTTTTTAGTTTAACGGAAAAGGGTCACATTTCCAAACCGCTTGGGTTGGCCCCCATTATACGACATACCATCCCAATCTTTGCCATTCTTAAATTTTGCTTTCACAATCTTCCATACATATGCATCGTGCGGCAATGGCTTTCCACTGTTCATATATGTTCCATCCCAGGCAACCTTCGGACTGCCATCGGGAGTCAGCTCTTTGGTTTCAAAGATCAACTTGCCCCATGAATCAAATATTTGTAAATGATATTCCGCAAGTCCGGTTCCTTTTAGCTTAAAAGTTTTTATTTCATTCGCTGTACTATTCGGATAAAATGCATTTGGCACGTAAAGCGTGCCGCGAACAGCAAGCACTTGCACGGTCACTGAATCTTCGGCCGTACAGTTGGTATTACGATCGCTCACAAATAATCGCACCTTGTACACTCCGGTATCACTGTAAGCAAAAGTTACTTCTCTGCCTAGCCGTGTTTGCGATAGTTTATCACCCATGGTCCAGGTATAAAGTTTACCCGGGCTTGCAAACGAAGTATCGCGGAACGTAAAAGTATAGTTAGGTTGTAATTGAATTTTTCCGGGCGTTACCTGTATTCCAGGAACAGGCAAAGGCTGAATGGTCACTTTACCCATAACTGATGTATCACCGCAACCAAGACTATTTTCCGCCAATACATAAACGTTATATTCTAAAGGCGTCTGATGAGTCAATGCAGGATTAAACCGACGTACAAATGGATTTGCAGTGCTCGAAAGTTGCCCGTTAACGAACCATTTATAACCAACCGGATCTGTGCCAGTATAAACTGCGTTTGCGGTAAAAGTTACCAGCGTATCATGGTTACAGGTGTTGATGTATGCAGGCTGCACGCTGACCGTGTCGACAGTATTGAGCACGGTAACCCTAGCAGTATCGGAATAAACAGCAGGACAAGCACCATTCTGTACGACCGCCCTATAGAGTGTTGATACGCTCAGATCTTTATAGTTGAGAAATGAGGCTGTATTATTTATGATATTCCAACTGATACCATTGTTTATAGATAATTCCCAATGCGTAACTAAACCCAACTGACCGGTTAGATTGAGAGAGCCGCTATTTTTCCCTCTGCACACACTTGCATCAGGTCCTGTCCTTCCACCAAGAGACGGTTTTGATATTGTTGCAGTAATGCTATCAGTCGCACTGCAACTGTTAATGGTAATCGTAACCCGATAAACACCACTATTGATCACACCAGCATTATTAATAGCCGGGTTCTGTAACGTACTCGTAAACCCGTTAGGACCTGTCCAGGCATATGTAGCACTTCCCGATGTAGTGGCGCTTGCAGCTAACACCAGTGTCCCACCCTCGCACAAGGGTCCATTGCTGCTTGTGATCACAGAAAATGGCGGCGTGTCGGATAATGAAAACGGCCCTGCTGTATTTGACACGCAACCATTAAAACTTGCGGTTACGTTTGTGTATTGTCCTGCAGAAAGGTTATTGACAAATATTGTCCCTGCTGCATTAGAAGTTAGTAACACGCTTGCAGGAATGCCGTTCTTGTTATAGCTGACGGTGTAAGAAGTGGACGGCAGCAATCCATTCAATAAAATAATACCAGTGGATGATCCGCAACCAATAGGATTGATATGCGAGCTGCTGGTAATAACTGGCACAGGTAACACAGTAACTATAGTATTGGCAGAGGGTGATTGACAGCTTCCCAGCACCGACGTAATAGTTACATTGTACACACCATTGTTTGCAGGCGTTATATTGGTTATAACAGGATTTTGTTGGGTGCTTGTAAATCCATTTGGCCCGGTCCACGAATAGGTGACCGCACCAGCAAAGTTTGTCGACGCAGTTAAATTCAACGTACCATTGTTGCAAACATTGATATTACTATTCACGGACGGAGCAAGAGGCCTTGGATGTATGATCACGTCAACTGTACCAGCCATAGATCTGCAATTATTGACAGTGACCGTTACAGAATACGTGCCGTTAGCTGCAACACTAACATTACTGATCGTTGGATTTTGGGCGCTGCTTGTAAAACCATTTGGTCCTGTCCATGCATACGTAGCTCCGGCGATGGCCGCTGTAAAAAGATTGAGTGTTTCTCCTGCACATTTAGGTCCGTTATTGGTTGGCGTCGGTGCAGCAGGAGGATTCGGATCGGTAAGGATAACCGGCCCCGTAACATTTGAGCCGCATATGCTAAGGTTCACACTTATGTCGGTATACGTCCCGGCGGAAAGCCCAGAAATAACTACAACGCCCGCAGCATTCGACGTAAGGGTCACAATAGTTGGAGAGCCTCCATTTTTTGTATACCGCACCGTGTAAGTTGTAGTTGGAGACAAACCAGCCAGGCTGATCGATCCTGTCGATGACCCGCAAGCTGTTGGATTAGTGCCGGAACTATTGGTAATAACTGGCACCGGTAGCACAGCCACTGTCGTATTGGCTGGAGGCGATTGACAACTTCCCAGCACTGACGTAATAGTTACATTATATACACCATTGTTTGCAGGAGTTGCATTGGTTATAACAGGATTTTGCTGAGTGCTGGTAAATCCATTTGGCCCTGCCCACGAATAAGTGACAGCACCGGCGAAGTTTGTCGATGCTGTCAGGTTTATCGTACCATTATTGCAAATATTGATGTTGCTATTCACGGACGGAGCAGGAGGCGTTGGATGTACGACAACATCAACTGTACCAGCAGCCGATCGGCAATTATTAACGGTAACAGTTACAGAATAAGCGCCATTAGCTGCAATGCCAACATTACTAATTGTCGGATTTTGTGCACTGCTTGTAAATCCGTTTGGTCCCGTCCATGCATACGTAGCTCCGGCGACAGCGCCTGTAAAAAGATTGAGTGTTTCTCCCGCACATTTAGGTCCGTTACTGGTTGGTGTGGGAGAAGCAGGAGGATTCGGATCGGTAAGGATAACGGGCCCTGTGATATTCGAGCCGCATATGCCAAGATTTACACTAATGTTGGTATACGTTCCGGCGGAAAGTCCATTGATAATTACAATACCAGCAGCATTGGAAGTGAGTGTCAAAATAGTTGGAGAGCCTCCATTTTTTGTATACCGAACCGTGTAAGTTGTAGATGGAGACAAGCCAGTCAGGCTTATCGATCCTGTCGATGATCCGCATGTTGTTGGATTGGTACCAGAACTGTTGGTGATAGATGGTACTGCCCCGACATTCACCACAATAAGTGCACGATTGCCTTCGCAACCAGTAACATCATTTTTTTGACTTACATAATAGTTTGTAGTGCCGGCTGTAGTCGTAACTGGCGTTGGGGCAGTTGTACTTCCAGTGCCTCCTGTTGGAGTGGTGTACCATTGCAGCGTATTTCCGGAAATACCAGTTGCTGTTAAAGGCGAGGCAGCATCATTAACACAGTACGCTACAGGGCTTGTGACTGATGGTGATGGTGGTTTTGGATTAACGGTAATATTAAAACCCGACTGCGCTGTGCAACCATTGCTTGTTGCCGACACGACAATGTTAGCTACAATAGGCAAACCTGTTGCATTGGCAGTTGTAAACGCTCCGATATTTCCTGCTCCGGAAACAGGCAAACCAATACCCGGACTGCTGTTTGTCCATGAAATGGTGGCGCCTGGTGTGGTGCTTGTAAATGTAAATGGTCCTGCGGTTTCTCCTGCGCAGAATGGTGGTGGAGACGACGGAACGTTGATGTCAGCGCCTGGATTAATTGTGAACTGACGTGTGACTGTTGTGGTACCGCATTCATTTGTGACAGCTAATGAAACCGTATGTACTCCTGGAGTGGTGAAATTGATGCAGCCGGGATTGGCATCTGTTGAAGAACCTGCAGCGCCGCCATCGAACAGCCACTGGTAAGTGAGCGGTGTGCTTCCGCAATTAGTGATGGTTGGCACCGGGCACACTGTTGCTTGTCCGCATGCGTTGGGGATGGCTGGTAAGCTTACTGTGGGCGGCGCTTTTACAGTAACGGTCTTTGTTGCAGTTGCACTACCGCATGCACCTGTCATGCGCAATGATATTGTATAGGTTCCGGGATTATTGAATGTAAAAGACGGATTGGTTGATGTAGCGTTTGTTCCGTTGGCGAAACTCCATGAAGAGGCAATACCGCAAAATCCGGATGCGTAAGTCACGCTCCATTGGTATCCGGCGGTGGTGCAGCTCACAGCATTGGAGTTGTTCGTGGCAGTAACGGTGGCGCCTCTGCATATAGCCGAAGCGTCGAGGTCGAATGCTGG
>DASWTK010000126.1:0-11850 GCA_036402175.1 Chitinophagaceae bacterium
ATTTTATACCAACAAGAGCTTCAGCGACCAGTGGAACTATGCAATGGCGGCATATCAGAAGCCCGGTGGTGTGTATGTCAGTTACACCGATCTTACTGATCCTGCAGGAACAATAGTATCTACCAATGGCAGTTATAAAGCAGGTACGCCGCTGCCATGGCTTAGCTATATCGTGAGTGGCGGATCGGGTAATGGCGGCAACAACTATACAGGAAGTAACAGTTCCAATGATAATTTCACCGCCTGTCAGCCAACCGCTACAACCGGTGGTAGAATTGAAACGATTACAACTGCCGGACAATCTGCTGAAACAGCGGTTCAGGTGGAAACGCCTGTTGTTGCAGTTCAGGCAAATACCGGTATGGTATCAAGAAAAGCGGGAATGGAGATATTCCCGAACCCGGCATCATCTTATGCAAATATTTCTTTCGGAACAACACTCAGTGGCAAGTGCACTATTAAATTGTTCAATGCAAATGGCGTGCAGCTGGAGCAGATATTTAATGCAACCGCGGAAGCAGGCAAGCCATATTCGTTCAGGTACAGCAGTTCAGGACTTGCAAACGGAGTATATTACGTTAGACTGGAAAACGATAAGGAAACAATAGTAAGGAAATTCGTGATAATAAGGTAGAAGCCAGGTGATCCTGTATTAACCCTTAAAATCGAAATGTATGAATTGGAAGTCAGTTTTAATTCTGGTGGGTTGTTCGATTTTAGTTTCAGAAGCAGCAGCCCAGAACAATGAAAAATCACTCGCAGATTCGGTGATCGTACACAAATTGCTTGATTCAAGCAAGGTGTATATCAATTCAGACCCGGAACGCTCGCTGGAAATTGCGCAAGAGGCAAGAAAGCTTGCCCATGGCATTGGATTCGTCAAGGGTGAAGCCCTTGCATTGAAGAACATGGGACTGGTTTATTACTTCCAGTCGAAGAACGTGCAAACACTCCAGTTCTGGAATGAATCACTGAGTTTACTGCAGCAGTTGAAGGACGACCGGGGTGTTGCCAATCTTTATGGTAATATCGGGGCGGTATATGCAAACCAGGGTGATGAGGTAAATGCTTTGAAGTACCACCTGGAGTCGTTAAGGCTGGCTGAAAGAACGGGCGATGAAATAAGGGAATTCTACGCGTTGAACAATATAGCGGGTATCTATTTCGAAAAGAAAGGAACCTGGGATAAGGCGCTCGATTACCTATTGAAAGCATTCCCGTTAGCTGAGAAGACAAACAACAAGGAAGCGCTTGGATTGATACTGGGCAACATTGGCGAAATATATTTTGAGCAGGGAAATTTTGATAAGGCCAGCGAGTATTACAATAAATCGCTGCGGATGGGAGCTACCGAAAATTCTCCCTTTGCATTGAATGGACTGGGAAAGCTGTCGCTTAAAAGAAACGATTTCACGCAGGCATTAAAATATCACAACGAAGCGCTGGGCGTTGCCGAAAAGCTGAATGATATACACAAGGTGAATTCGCTGCAGGGAATTGCCAATGTTTACCTTGCAAACAAAGATTACAAACTTGCGCTTGAGTATTTCAACAAGGCAGAAATCACCGCGGTTCAACAGAAATCTTTCCCAAGTCTGAAGGTCCTGTATGAACAAATGGCCACCACTTATGCCGACATCGGTGATCATAAACAGGCGTTTGCATACCAGAAACAGCTTGGGACTGTCAAGGATACGCTGTTCAGCGAAACCGCCCAGAAGAAACTTGGATTGCTGCAGTTTGAATTTGACCTCGAAAAGAAACAGGGCGAAATAAAAGTGCTCACAAAAGACAAAGCGCTTCGGGAAGAGCAACTTAACAGGCAACGACTGGCAAAGAATGCGTTTATGGTTGGCTTGTTCCTGCTTGGCGCCATCATCTTCATAATCTACCGGAGCTACCGGATGAAGGTTAGAACGAATAAGATACTGGACAGGCAGAACGAACAGATCGAGGGTTTGCTGCTTAATATTTTACCGCATGAAGTGAAAAAGGAACTGCAGACAACAGGTTATGCAACGCCGCGATCTTACCAGAGCGCGTCTGTACTGTTCACAGACTTTAAGGGTTTCACTCAGATTGCAGACAAACTAAGCCCTGAATCGCTGGTAAGGGAATTGAACAACTGCTTTATCGCGTTCGACAATATCATTGAGAAGTATGGCCTTGAAAAGATCAAGACCATTGGGGATTCATATATGTGCGCGGGTGGCATACCCACGCCGGACGATGAGCATCCTTATAAAATAGTACGGGCCGGACTTGAGATACAGAATTATATTGTAAAGAACAACCTCAAGCGAAAAGCTGAAGGGCTTCAACCATGGGATATCCGTATTGGCATTCACGTTGGACCGGTAGTGGCCGGAGTGGTAGGCAAGAAGAAATACGCGTATGATATCTGGGGCAGCACGGTTAATATCGCCAGCAGAATGGAAAGCAGTGGCGTGCCAGGGCAGGTGAACATTTCATCCGCTACGTACGAGCTGGTTAAAGATCAGTTCAACTGCATTCACCGGGGAAAGATACTTGCCAAGAACCTGGGTGAAATAGATATGTATCTCATAGAGCACGATTATGAGAATGGAGAAGAGCTGTTCAAGGAAAATCAGCTCGTAGCAGAACAACATGAAAATGTTAACCTGCTGAATCCATCCATTATAATGTGACCCTGAATGAAATTGCAGGAATTGAACTGGTACCAATGGTGTTCTGATACAGGACCGATGTTTTTTCGTTTTTGATAGTAACACGCATCGCCCTTCTTTTATTAGCGGAGGACCAACCAAAGAATGGAATACTGCCCAGCATACTCACTATTCCTGTAACCACTAAAGCGCTTTTAATACCATCGTTTTCGTAATCATCGCACACTCCGGAAAGACAGATACTGCCTCCTTTGTAGTCGCCTTTAGGAATTGCAGCGCCAATTACAACCAATCCTGCTCCGCCTCCCAGTAAGATCCAGGCGGTCTTCTTCTGGTTTCTGCTTTTTTTAAGATAGTCCTCCTGCGAAAGTTGTTTGTTTTTGTTCTGTTCCTGGGAATAGATAGCAGTCGCGAAAGAGATCATGAATAGAAAACAGCAGAATTTTTTCATTTTGAGTTTTTATTAATCCCCCGGAACTTCATTCCGGGGGATCATTTGAAAGAACTGAATTATTTAGAGCTCAGATCCGCACGATAGAATAATATCTCACTCCATCTGTGCTCAATTGCCTCTTCGTAATCAGCAATGTAACGCCTGAATGATTCTGGTCCGTTAGCAGCTTCAAACCTTTCCGGGAACGGCTTCCTGAAACCGCTTTGTAATTCTTTTAATCCATTTTTCAAACGCGTTACCATTATGATCTGCGGAGGCCCTGAATGGCTTGCGGTATAAACTGCTATCTTTTCATCGCTTGCAGTCCACATAGGTTTTAGTCTCCTCACTACTTCCATCGCATCGCCAATCCTTCCTGGCTTTGGATAATTATGACTGATCACGATCTTATCTGCCCAGTCAGTCAAACCGATCGTACTGGCATCTTCCTGAAATACACTATAACCTGATGATCCCCTGTCGGTAAGGTAAATAGCGACAGATTTATTATAGTCCGTATTGTGCTCGGCGCCAAGATTTCCCCTTGTATCATAAGTCTCCCAACTGGTTGGGCCTTCGGTGATGTGATAACCACCGGCATCGGGTCCGGATGTAATTTCAAATACTCTCCAGGCATAGTCGCCTTTGTGATACTTCTGAGCATGGGCGGCAAGCGCTTTTTCAAATTCAAGCACCTTGTCGACTTTTGGAAATACCCTGTTTGTACTGATAAGATTTTTTTGGGCGATCCCAAATGCAGGGAATAACAATAACAAAGCAAAGAACTGTTTCATGTGACGTGTTTTTTTAAGATGAAAAAATACCTGTGTGGGATTCAAGTGGGTTGGAATAGATGGAACGGTTAAATAGGAGGAGGTTAATCAAACTGATAGGAAAGGGTCATTCGATTGTGTGCAAAAAAGTTTCTTGTGGTAATAAATCATTAAAGAGAGAAAGCACTCAGGTACGCGATTGCCTGATTTGATGCAGATTAGATAGGGGGAAAATTCTTATTAAAAGGTAAACTTATTAATCTGGATTACCGATTTTATTTTTGGATATTGAAGATATAATTGACGTGTTGACTCAAATCAATTGGCGCAACTTTCCGCAAGGCATTTTAAAACATATTTCAATTGCTTCTCGGTATAATATCCAAACGTTGCTAACTGTGTCCAACCTCTTGTTTTCAGGTATTCGCTTTCGCTGCTCAGCAACAGCTGTTTCTTTTTCAATTGGCCCGTTAGGTTATTTGCATAACCGGCATTGACCAATGTAAATACTTTGGAGTCAGCATTGCTGAACGGCACAAAATTGTATTGATTCAGGACCGAAAAAATCTCAGCCCGATAAAATTGAAGCAGATCGTATTGGCTTTGAGTTAGTTTTTGCAACACTGATACAAGCAATGCTTTTACAAGATTTGATGACAGGGTGAATGGGATGCCGGTTTGGGCGTAATAACCCAGGTCGAGGTAAACCGGCGAGTCGCTTTTTAATGAAGGCGAAATGTTTGAAAAAATGATTGCCAGGCCGGGAACACAGGCAAGCCCTTTTCCGGAGGAGGCGGATGCCATGGTAACTTCTGACAGGTCAATGGGCATTGTACCTGCGGTGCTCATACAATCAACAAAACACAAACATTTATTGCGTTTGGCGATAGCGCTGATCTCATCCAGTTTGTTGATAACCCCGGTTGAAGTTTCGCTGTGGCAGAACAGTATCCAGGCTGCAGAAGAATCGATGATCTTTTTTTCTACCTCGTTCAGGTCAAAGCTTGCACCCCAGGCGATATCATATTTATCGAAGTTTATATTGTTTCGTGTTGACTGATCAACAAGCCTTCTTCCGAACTCACCATTTGAAAGTATCAATCCTTTGCCCCTTAAATGTTTTATTTCCTGCAGCATCACTTCATTGGCCAGTGTTCCGCTTCCTGTGAGAAGGTATGTTTGCTTTACGTTGAATTCATTGCTCAGCAGGCTGGTAGTTCTATTGTAGAGTTTTATGAATTCAGCCGATCTGTGTGAAACCGGGGGTTCCTTTAGTGCATTTAAGACCTGCGTTGTAATTCCCACCGGACCTGTGCTTAGATTAACTATTCCTGAAGTCATTACGAAGATCTTTTAAAGTGATATACATCGGTTGATACAGGGCATCGCCTGTGCCTACCAGCGGACCAAAAGCTGTAAATCCCATCCTGGTATATAAACGCAATTGCCTGGTTGTTCCGGAAATAACTGCGGCATCCGCCCCGATCTCTATCAGTTCCCTGCACAAGTGCTGAAGCAACCTGTAAGCGATCGTTGTTTTCCTTTCTTCTGCACAAACCGAAAGCAGCCGGATCTCGGCAAGTTTGGAATAGTTTGGCAGATAGCTGTCGAAATTATCCAGCTTTCCTTCAATTGAAAATGGACGTTGCGATATATAACATACCATTCCAATAACCTTACCGTCTTTTTTTGCAATGATGTATTTGTTTCTTTCGTGAAATTTATCCACCAGCCTTTTTTCGATGTTTTGATGGTGTTGTGGTATTTCCTCAACGAAAGTCTTGTAATTAAGCTCGTGGATCTGCAAAAACTCATCCGGCTCGGTAGCGGTTTTAATGATCATGTTGTTGCAGTGTTTTGCTTATCGTCCAAAAAAATACAACTTTTTTGGCAATACCGGAGTTCAAATTTAATCCAACACAGTATTGGAGCCGGAGCGCTCACGAAGTTTCAGGGAGTGTTGCTGCAAAGCCTTCAGCGATGCCTGGTGCAGCCTTTCCACCGATATTTTTTTCCATTGAAGGAAGTCTGCCTCCCAATCTTTTCTGAACAGCATTTTTGAAAGATCCCTGATAAGACAGTAATTGGCAAACGGATGTGAATTCGTTTTGTCGTACTTAGCATTGTTAATGAAATATTCAATGCGCGGGTATAACTCGTTCTCGTTATAATATACTTCTATCAGTTTGGCCCGGTATTCAAGATCGTTGGGCGCAAGATTTGGGTAAAGCAGATAATCCGCGAAGTGCTGGGCTTCATGTTTCAGGAAATTGACCTTGAATTTTTCAGAAGTGGTATCATATGCCTTTGCAACGCAATAAAGCCCGTCTGTGGTAGCCCAGCCTCCGGGATAATAATTTCCAAGCCTTGCATATTCGAGCCATCCGAGCGAAATGAAATTACTCAGAAAATTTACCGTGATGTTGATGGTATCTTCAGGAAGGGTAACATTATACAGGACAGGAGTGCTTTCTTTCCAAACGATAAAGTCATAAAACTTGCCGGTCTTCCCAAAGTCTGTGCCCTGATAACCTTTCGATTGAATGTATTTCAGATAAGCCCGGGATAATGTGCCGGACGATACAGCGGTGTCTGTATATTTTATGTTGGCGTTTTCCCTTTGAAGAAAATCCAGCAGCCTTTGTTTTAAATTGGTATCGATGTTATCATTGTAATTTAGTAATCCTTCGCGCCAGTATTCCTGAAAGATGCGGTGAATGGGGTTGAGCGTAGTGTCTGTTCTCCTGAAATAATCAGTACGGTCTGAGTTGTATTTGAAACGATCCTGAAATTTTGATTTGAATTCAGCATCCTGCGGCCTTTTCGCATTAAATGAATCAAGCGACTTTAAAATGAGATTGATCTCACCTCTTACCGCAAGGCCGTAAATTTTTTTATAGTCTAGCGTATCAATACTGGTTGCAGCTGTTTGTCCTATTGAACCAGTGCAAATGCCAAGGAAGAAACATATGATAGCAGTTCTTCGCTTTGAGATCATTTCTGATGCGGAATTTTTTGCGAACCTAAGGTAATTCTCAAAAAAATACCCCGGTTGAAGAATTCCGACATTTGGTTGTTGTGCCTGCTAACAATTAACCGTATTAGATCTGGCGGGCTGAAGCCCTGTTCAACATGTTTCGTTGCGCCGGAAACTCATCTGGTCAATGAAGGATCGGCATTCAACTGACTTGCCAGAAATAAATATGGTTGGTGTAAGTGGTTTATGAAGATCTTTTTCGGGTCCTGTACAAATTTCTGGAAGTAGTCGGCATCCGGACTCAGAACGATGGTGTTTCCGGTGCGCACATAATCATTGCTGTTGAAATAAGCCGGAGGTGCATATCCCTTCAGATTTTTTCCCACGGCTTTGGAGACATAATTGCCAAGATACTTTTTATAATTCTTCAGCGCTTTACGGGATGGTTTTGTCAATCTTCCATATGCATGATTTAATGCCCACCTCGATGGCCATTTCTGTTTTTTTAAGAACACTTTTGCGTTGACGAACGGATTGATCTGCGCAAAGTCTTCCAGCGTTTGTACGGAAAAGGGTGTTTGCGGAACCCAATCCACCGGATTCACAATATTAAAAGCCCATCCACCCTGCGTCATGGTTTCATACTCGTAAGCAAAGTAGAGATTGCCGGGTTTTGGTCCGGCGCTGCAATAGGTTTTAAAGCGAATATCACCGGGAAGCAATTGCTGTTTTTGTAAATGATGCAGGTAAGCTGTAAGCAGGAACGCGATAGCCCCGCCCTGGCTATGTCCTAATATGTAAAAATTGCGCGTACCGGATTTATAAGCCGAATCAATTTTTGGAAGTATATCCTTTGAAAGAAAACCGGTTCCCACCAGCCATCCGATATGCACCGCGGCCCTGGGATCTGTTGCCAAACGGTATTTGAACTTTTCTGTTTCTGATAGCTGAAGTTCTCCTTCTGCGGGCACCATTGCCGCGTAAAAATTCGCGAGCCAGCTTACCTGCCTGGTAGTTGTTCCGCGAATGCTGATGATGCCATCGCCTTTATTTGATTTCCAGAGATCCCATCTGTTATCGAGTCCCATTACTGGCGACCGGTAAATCAGTTCATATCCCGCAGGTGGAGGAATAAGAGAAGCATAAGCTGAATCGCCAAACTGCGCCGACACTTTCATCAGCGAAATGTATTCTTCCTTATCGAAGCCAGGCTTCAGTTGCGATTGGGCAGTATAGAATAGCAGGAGCAGACCAATGGTGATGGCCGTTCTGTTTACCATAAGCAAATTGTTAAGAACAGGGGATATGTTGCGGGACTAATTGAACATGCCTTTCACTTTATCCATCACTGAGCCGCCTCCTGAAAATACAGATTTGAGGTCCTGCAGGTCCACATCTCCATCACCATCCTTATCCAGGCCACCTTTGAATTTCGAAAGCATTCCCTGTACATTCATGCCGGAAGTTTTACCGCCACTGAGCTGGTTGAAAATATCCTGTACGTCAAAACTTTTGTCATTGGGGTCAGCTGTTTTCTGTGCCAGCTGATTCATAACGTTTGGCACAACGGTACCCGCAATACCCGCTGCCTGGTCGGTATTGAGACCAAACTGCTGTTTCAGCTTATCCATTAAATTTCCCGACGCTTGCCTTACTACCGGATTATTGTCTGAAGCTGTACCATTGGTGAACATACCTATCACGTCTTTTATATTGCCACCGGATAATGCCCCTTGTAAAGAACTGAGTATTGAATTACCGGTTTCTTTTACCGCTTCTTCATTTCTTTCGTTTGGGATGGCGGGGTTATTGGTAATAGCGTCGCCTGCATTTTGCCTTATCAGGTTGATCAGATTTTCAATCATAACTCAAGATTTAATGATTATGTATTAAGATAAGCTATTTAAAAGGGATATGGGTAACAGATTTCTGGTCGGGATTAAACAGCGTTCAGATTAGCGTAGGGTATAACAGCGGAGCCGATGGAACAAACCGCAGCTTTTCATTAAACGATCTTTTCGAAAGAAAGTTCAATAAACGTTCGATTAATCAGAAAAAAAAATACCTGATACAAGGCCGGGATGGATGCCAGGTTAAACCTTGATCTGGCCTTCAATGGAATCATCAAGCGTTTTGCCCATGATTGCGCCGGCAACTCTTTTGATCATGCCGATGGCCATATTATTTTTTGTATCCCAATAATAACCACCTTCGGGTTCAACTTTGATCACACTTATCCTTGGATCATCAACGCCTCCGGTGAACCAGGTTTTCAGCATGGGATTCCACAGCTCTTTGATCTTCTTCTTATCCTGCGAAATGGTAGCCTTGCCATACAGGTTCAGAAAATCAGAATAACTGGATCCCTGAAAAAGCAACTGTACGGAATTATCTTCCGCAATTTCTTTATCGTGATGACTATCATTGGCGCTTAGAAACCAAAGCGCGCCTTCAGCATCTACCTTTTGAATTGCCATTGGACGCGTAGCAAATGGCCAGCCCGAAGAAACGGCAGTGCAGAAAAAGCAGGTCCCTGCCTTGTCCACCATTTCTTTGATCTTTTTTTGAGCGGATTCGCCAAATAAGTCTTCGTAATTGTCTTCCGGTTGTTGTTTGTTTATGCTATTCATATCAATATCAGCACAAAAACAATGCCTCCCCAGCCAGGCGGCTTCCGCATAACATTTTCGCATTCCATTGTTTAAATCAGTATGGTACTGCGGCCTTTTATTGTTTAACAAAGATCAGGTTGGGGGCTGATACATATCAGTCTGCTCCTCAATTCTATTTCACAACATTTGCCCCAGAACCAGCACTTCATGAGAAAGGATTTTGAACAGATCATTCATTATGGTATAATGGCTCCGTCCGGTCACAATACCCAACCATGGAAGTTTGGTATAAGGGAAAATGGTATTGTTGTATTCCCTGACTATTCACGGGCATTGCCTGTGGTGGATCCCGACAATCACGCGCTGTTCATCAGCCTGGGTTGCGCAGTGGAAAATATCATCATCGCCGCGGAACATTATGGATATTCATCCACTGTTCAGATAATTACCGGAGGAGAAGATCATATCTGGATCAGCCTGCATGAGCAAACCTTCCAGCGGAAGAGTGAACTGTTTGACAAGATCGACATCCGCCAAAGCACGCGCAACGTTTACAATGGACGACCAATACCACGGGAACATCTTCATATCATTAAACAAGCTGCGGCACAGGATGGAGTAAACTGTTTTGTATTAACTGAAAAAGAAGAAATTGAACCCATAATAGAATTGGTAAAAGAAGGCTGTGTCAGGCAGTTCTCCAATCATTCATTTGTAGAGGAACTGATACACTGGATCCGGTTCAATTCAACCCAGGCTCATAAAACACGCGATGGACTTTATGCGGCTACCACCGGCAATCCGAATGTGCCTGAGTGGTTTGGTAAATTGGTTGTTGGAATAAAAGTAAACCCATCGAAAGAAGCCAAAAAATGCGAAAGCCTGATCAGAAGTTCTTCTGCTGTTGCCGTTTTCATTGGAAAGCATGATGATGTGGAGACCTGGATCAATGTTGGAAGAAGCTTTGAACGGTTCGCGCTTGCATCCACCGCTTTAGGAATTCACCATGCGCACGAAAACATGCCTTGCGAAGAGTTGCCGGTAAGAGAAAAATTAGCGCGATTATTAAAACTGGAAGAAGGCGAGCAGCCCCTGCTTCTGTTAAGGTTGGGCTATTCTGATAAGATGCCATATTCTTATCGCCGACCGGTTGATGAGGTGATATTAAGCGAAGCCGATCATCACAGCCTGATACTCTAAGGCATTCTGAATTTTATGTCATAGTTGATGATAAAATCCAATTCGTTTTCGCTAAAGCCATAGTGCCTGCCCAATACACGGTCAATATCATCTATAATATCCTTCGATTTGTTGACTACATATATTTTCTGGGTAATAATCCCTTTTGTTTTTGTGCTGATGTCCTGTAAAACAGCATTATCTTCCAGGGAGGTGAGATATTGCTTTCCGAGAATATTCAATGCAGACAATATACTTTCAGATGCATTGCTGAACCTGAACCCAAAGATCATGTAGTCTTTCAGGTTATACATGTCGAAATGCGTGGAGTAATACCACCAGAAAGTACTGCTGCTGATGAGCGCCACTGCCTGGTATGGATTTAGCCCTTCCAAAAAGGCCACCTTTTCGCTGACTGTACCGGTTCCCATCGGGTGGTTTAATACAACCTTCCAATACCTTCCTCCGGCTGTTCTGTAATAAATTGCAAATTCCGTTTGCTTGCGCGACCTGAATAAAGAGATTGGATCATTTGAATAGAATTTTTCCAGTATGCATTTCTCCGCAGTTATGTGCTTTAATTTAAGAATTGAATTTGTATATGATCTCTCTTTTTCAGTTTGCCTGGTATACCTGATCAGGGAGAACAGTTTGTTTCTTGAAGAAGATGTCCAACGGTTAATGCCTGTAGTATAAAGCTGTGGTGAATTTGTTAATCCACTCAGCAGTTTAATGATCAGTCTCTGGTCAACTCCATTGAAAAGACCGGCAGGCCTTTCGTCGAACGACGCTATCCACGCAGATCTTCCCGGAATTTTTTGGTTCCCGGGTTTTATCAAACTTTGCAGGCTTGCCATCCTTGTGGTACTGATGGCAGGCAGTGGCACTATCAATCCAAGCCGGCCATGTTGGTGCAGGAGGCTTAAGCATCGTTCGGTGGTAAATGCATGGAGGTTGCCGCAATCCAGGGTCTGGTAGTTTTTAAGAGTGTAACGCGACCTTAGTTCATTTCCATATTCCACATAAGGCGGGTTGCCGATGATGATATCGAACCCTTTCTTTTTCTCTATGATATTGGGGAATTCAGCAAGCCAGTTGAACGGCTGGTGTGTACTAAGCCATTCTTCATAATCGTTACTACCGGATTGCTCAAAGAGTTGTTTATTCAGCTGTGCATTCAAATGATCTTTGCCATCGTTCCTGTTCGGATCGATGGAATTTATTCCAT
>DASWTK010000127.1:0-8438 GCA_036402175.1 Chitinophagaceae bacterium
GAACGACCTTAAAAACTTCTTCCTGCGCTGGTATGGTCCCAACAATGCAACAATAACCGTAGGCGGTGATGTTAACGCAGCCGATGTTGTGAAACTGGCAGAAAAATATTTCGGATCCATCCCCCGCGGTCCTGAAGTACAGAAGGTACAGGTTCCACCTGCAGTGCTTGAATCGGACCGTTACATTTCATATGTAGATAATTATGCGAGGCTTCCTTTGCTGACCATGACCTACCCAACGGTTCCGAATTATCATAAGGATATGGCGGCGCTGGGCGTACTTGCGCAGGTAATGGGCCAGGGTAACAACTCGCTGTTGTACCAGATGCTGGTAAAACCCCAGCATGCGCTGCAGGCTACAACGGGCAGCCAGTTATCTGAACTTGCCGGAGAATTTAGCTTCCGTGTTACACCCTTCCAGGGCAAGTCACTTGCTGAAATGGAAAAGCTTGTGAGAGCGGCGATCGATTCATTTGAAAAACGCGGAGTTACAGACGATGACCTGACCAGGTTCAAGGGAGCTATTGAAGCGCAATACATCAATGGGTTGCAAAGTGTTTCCGGGAAAGTATCGCAGCTGGCGGCTTTTCAGACATTTACCGGCAATCCAAACATGATCGGTGAATTGCTGAGCAGGTATAATTCCGTTACCAAAGAAGATGTAATGCGTGTGTACAATGAATACATAAAGAATAAACATTGTGTAGTGTTAAGTGTGCTTACAAAAGGAAATGAGAATCTGGTTGCGGCCGCGGATAATTACAAGATCGATTCTTCAAAATATACCCCTCCTGATTATGGCTATGCAGGATTGAAGTATGTAAAGCCACAGGATAAATTCGCCCGTAACAAAATACCGGGCAACGGGCCAAACCCTGTTGTAAAGGTTCCTGCGTTCTGGAAAAAAACGCTCGACAATGGTATCAAGGCCATCGGAAGTGAAAATACAGAAGTGCCGGTAGTCACACTTACGCTTTCGATGCCGGGCGGACACCTGATGCAGGCAAAGGAAACTTCCAAAGTTGGATTGGCTTCTACTTTTGCCGACATGATGAATGAGGATACCAAAAACTTCACAACGGAGCAGTTTGCGGTAGAATTGCAAAAGCTGGGAAGTTCTATTCGCGTGTCCAGTGGTACCGACGAGATCACGTTCACGGTACAGTCGCTGAAGAAAAATCTCGACAAAACACTTGCTTTACTGGAAGAAAGGATGTTCAATCCCAATTTTACTGAATCCGCTTTCAAGCGCATACAGCGACAAAACGTTACAAGGCTCAGACAGGCAAAGGCGCAACCCGCTTTTGTTGCGAGCAGTGTAATGGCTAAAATAAACTATGGAGCAGAGAACATTCTTTCGATGGATCAGAGCGGAACCGAAACCAGTTTGAATAACATCAAACTCGAAGATGTTCAGGAATATTATAATAACTATCTCACATCTGAAAAAGCCAGGCTTGTAATTGTGGGCGATATTAAAGAGAATGAGATCCTGCCGAAGCTTGGCTTTCTGAACAAACTGCCGAAGAAGAAAGTGGAAATTCCAAAAGTAGACGTAACGCCAAAGCCGATCGACAAATCGAAAGTATACCTGGTAGATGTTCCAAAGGCAGCGCAAACTGAATTCCGTGTTGGTTATCCAACAGGGCTTACGTATGACGCGACAGGTGAATTCTATAAAGCAGGCCTGATGAACTATGCACTTGGCGGTGGATTCAACAGCAGGCTTAACCTGAATCTGCGCGAGGATAAAGGCTGGACGTATGGAGCCCGCTCTGGTTTTGACGCTGATGATTATACCGGAGAATTTGAATTCAGTTCGGGAATAAAAGCCGAAGCTACTGACAGCGCGCTTGCGGAAGTGATCAAAGAGTTGCAGAACTTTCAACAGAACGGTATTAAAAATGAAGAGCTTATATTCATGAAAAACGCGATCGGGCAGCGGGATGCCCTGCGTTATGAAACAGGAACTCAGAAAGCGCAGTTCATTTCGCGCATGCTGAAATACAACCTGCCTGCCAATTATGTAGAAACGCAAAACAAGATGCTGCAGGCAATGACCAAAAAAGAAATTGACGCGTTGGCGAAGAAATGGATCAAACCTCAGATGCTGAATATGCTGCTGGTAGGCGATAAGGCTAAGATATTGCCGGGATTGCAGAAGATGGGATATCCTGTTATAGAGTTGGATGCGGAAGGGCAAACTACGTTGAAGAGAGGGTTTTGAGTTTCCGGTTTCGGGTTTTGGGTTTTGGGTTTTGAGTTTCCGGTTTTGGGTTTTCCAAAGGCGGGGTTTGATTTATGGGGGTTGGTCACGTGGAAGTTTCAATTTTTTTGATGGACTTTAATAAAATGAAAGCGACCCTTGTGGGGTCGCTTTTTCTTTCGGCTTGAATCATCTGTTAACTTTTAGTCATCTGTTGGCCTTTGAAAAACTTACTATCCTCATCTTGTTCTTATCCTGCTTTAATCTTATTTCATCTCGCCTATATTTCGCCTTTTTCTTGCTTTTGTTTTGCTTTTATCTTGCTTTTATCTCGCTCTTATCTCGCGGGCTTAAAGCCAAGGTAATGCGGGAACATTGGCCTGCGCTGAATTACTCTTCTCCAGAACCACATTACAAGTACAAGCAGAAAGAACAACGGACCTATTACCAAAGCCAATAATGCCACCCATTTTGTTCCATAGAACTTGGTCATGGGCCGGCGCAGCCTTTCAGAGATCAGGTACATGGATGGTACCATCAACAGCGTCATAAAGAACGCGAAGATCAATCCGAAGATCAGTGTCCACGAAAGCGGTCCCCAGAACACTACGCTGTCGCCACCAAAGAAAATATGCGGCTGGAAATGCTGGAAGAGCGAGATCCAGTTCAGGTTAAATCCAACTGCAAGCGGCAACAATCCAAGTATGGTAGCAAGTGCTGTCAGCAATACAGGTATGATACGGATCTTTCCTGCCTGGATGATAGCGGCTTTAGTGCGCATACCGCGACTTCGCAGCTCATCGGTGAATTCGATGAGGAGGATCGCGTTCTTAACTACTATTCCCGCCAGTCCTACTACTCCCAGGGCAACCATGATGGTTGGCATTGTCATACCCGTGATTGCAAATCCGAACAACACACCAATCACACTGAAGAAAATCTCATTCAATACGATCATTGGTTTGCTGAGCGAGTTGAATTGAAGCACCAGCACACCAAAGATCAGTCCAAGCGCCATGATCAGCGCAGTGCCAAGGAAGCTCAGTGTTTCCTGCTGCTCTTCCTGCTGACCGGTTTGGCGGATGGTGATATTGTCGGGCTTACTCTTGAAACCTTCAATGGCGTTTGTGATCTGCGCATTCACCCTGTTGGGGTCATACTGTTCGCGCACATTTGAGTAGATGGTGATCACACGCTTCAGGTTCTTTCTCTTTACTCCACCCAGTGAACTGTTATAATCAAACTTTACCAGGTTACTGATCGGCACCTGTCTTACCTGACCGGTATTAAAATCACGATAAGTGATCTTGGTATTCTGGAGGTCGGTCAGGCTGTTACGCAGCAGGTCTGTATAGCGAACCTGTATCTTGTATTCATCTTCTCCTTCTTTCAGCTTGCTTGCTTCGCGTCCGAAAAGAGCCGTACGTAATTCAAATCCGATCTGCCCGGTGCTCAGTCCTTCGCGCATTGCTCTCTCACGGTCAACACTAAGCGTAAGTTCCGGTTTTGTTACGTCTACATCCAGCTTCAGCTTTTCTACCCCCTCAACATTCACCCGTTCCAGGTAGTTCTTCAGATCTACTGCTGTAGTTATAATGTCATCAAACTCTTCTCCGATCACTTCAATATTAATAGGCGCTCCGGTTGCCGGGCCATTCTGTTCACCCGATATACTCACTTCCGCGCCGGGGATCTCTTTAATTGTCTGACGGAGCTTCGCTACATAGTCTGATGTTTTCTCGCCATGGCGCTTTTCATACTCCACGAATGAGATCTGTATCCTTCCGAGATGCGCCTGTGTACCGCGTTCGCCGCCGAAAGGATCGGTTGCACCAACCGCAACGTTTGAAATGACCGATTCAACCACCGGATTATTCTCACCCAGTACATCGAACACCTTGTTCTCCAACGTGCGGGTAACGCTGTCTGTATACGAAGTTTTGGTACCCACCGGCATTTTCAGGTACACATAAACGATATTAGGATCCCCTGTCGGGAAGAATTCTGTTTTATTTCCACGGATGATCAATCCGAAGATCGCAAGGAAGAACAATCCGAATGTACTTGCAACCAGCCAGCCTGGCCTGTTCTTTTTCAACGCCCATTTTAATGATTGCTCATACTTATTCATCAGTTTCGGAAGGAACCTGTGCTGGAACCGGTATATCAGATCACTTACAATATACCTGTTGATGATAACCAGCACCATCATGATAAGTGTAAAGTTGCCGGTGCCATGGTGACCTAATAAATGCAGCACCACGCCCGCGATCACAAAGAACCAGAACCATTTTGCACGGAACAACGCGCTCTTCGGCTCTTTTGAAGGATGAAACTCGGGTTTCATGAAAGAAGTAGCGAAGACCGGGTTGATGAGGAAGGCCACGATCAGCGACGCGCTCAATGTGAGAATGAGGATCGTTGGCAGGTATATCATGAACTTTCCGATGATACCCGGCCAGAAAAGCAGCGGAACAAACGGAGCAAGCGTTGTAACTGTTCCGGAAAGTACCGGAACAAACACTTCGCCCGCGGCCATCTTCGCGGCCCGCTTGATAGGCATGGCTCCGTTATTGAATATCCGGTGCGTATTTTCGATCACCACAATAGCGTCGTCCACTATGATACCCAGTCCGAACAAAAGCGCAAAAAGTACAATAAAGTTGAGGGTAACATTGGTGCCTACTATGACATCCGCAAGCGGAATGAACATAAAAGCGACAAACACGCTCAATGGCACACTCAGCGCCACGAAGAACGCGTTGCCGACACCCATGAAGAACATCAGCACCAGCAATACCAGTATGAAACCAAGTACGATGGTATTGATAAGTTCATTGAATGAAGTACGCGTCTGAACGCTCTGGTCACCGGTGATGCTCACTTCCAGGTCTTTCGGAAAATCGGTACGCTTCATGTCCTCAACAATTGCCTTTACCTTATCGGAAGTATTGATGAGGTTTTCTCCCGCGCGTTTTACGATCTGAAGCGTTACTACATTTTTCTTATTGATGCGTGAATAGCTCTCCTGTTCTTTTACAGTATCTATGATCTGCGCTATGTCTTTCAGGTAAATGGGACTTCCAAAAATATTCTTGACAACGATCGTGCGCATGTCCTCGGCCGACTTGAACTGTCCCTGCACCTGTATGTTCGGCTGCATATTGCCGATCTTGATATTTCCGGCGCTGATGTCCCTGTTCTCATTGCTGATGGCGGTTGCGATGTCGTTAAAAGTTACGCCCGACGATTCCATTTTGTACTTGTCAACGTTCACCTGTATCTCTCTTTCAGGCGCGCCCGCGATATCGGCTTTGTTCACTTCAGGCAGTTCCTCGAAACGGTCCTGCAATTTTTCAGCATACTCTTTCAGCTTGATGCCTTCATAATTTCCGCTAACGTTTACGAACATGATCGGAAAATCGGAGAAGCTTACTTCCAATACGTCGGGTTCGCTGGTGAGATCGGTTGGGAGGTCTGTCCGCGCCCGGTCTACCGCGTCCTTCACTTTCTGCTTGGCAGCTTCTACTTTCACATCTGCCTCAAATTCCACAAGAATGCTGCTGAAATCCTGGATAGAAGTACTCGTGATCTTCCTGATCTTGGCGCCTGTAATACCCTTGATCTCTTTTTCAATAGGACGTGTTACAAGATTCTCCATATCCTTTGGAGATGTACCGGCATAAACCGTAGATACATATATCTGCGGAATAACGATATCAGGAAATGATTCCTTCGGCAGCGTTGTGAATATGCTCAGCCCCCAGAGTGTAATGGCAATTGTTGCCACGTATGCAACGGTGGCATTGTCAATAACCCAGCTGGTTGGCTTATACTGTTTAAAATTTTCAACAATT
Source organism: Chitinophagaceae bacterium (assembly GCA_036402175.1). GTDB lineage: Bacteria > Bacteroidota > Bacteroidia > Chitinophagales > Chitinophagaceae > DASPKM01. The sequence goes on from DASWTK010000127.1 coordinate 6,064, forward strand.
TTTTTTCTGATACTCATGATTGGTCACGTTTAACGATGATCTTAATTCCCGCCTTACTTAACATCTGTTGTCAGTACCTGTCCTTCGTACAATCCCTGGAAGCCTTCAGTGATCAGTTGATCACCCGTTTGCAATCCCTGTTTTACTTCGATCTGCTCACCATAAATTTCACCCACCACTACCGCTTTCTTGCGGGCGATCTTTTTATTTTTCTCTGTAACCATCACATATACATACTTTCCTTTTTCATCGGTCTGGATGGTGCTGATAGGAACCACAATCACGTTTGAAACGGCGTAATCCTTTATTTTAATAACCGCAAGCTGATTCGGTTTTACTTCCCTGGCGCCAGGCAGTTTTGCTTCTGCGGTAAACCCACGGGATGTTGCGTTTATCAGCGTGCTTATAAGAGAAATGGTAGTATTGTATTTCTTGTTTGCATCCGGTACTTCAACCAGTACCGGTGTTCCTTTTTTAACCCTGCCCATATAACTCTCCGGGATATCAACCGTTGCTTTCAGCGAATTCGGGTTCACGATGGTGATACCGGTTTCCGGCGCGCCGGTGAACTGGCTTCCAACCCGTGCGTTCATGGTTTCAATCACACCCGATACTTCTGAATATACATTGGTGAACGATAACTGCTCATTCAGCAGCGATACCTGCTTTTCTGCATTGGCAACATTGTTCTTTGCGGTTACAAGCTCCACTTCGGTACCGATATTCTGGTCCCAGAGATTTTTACGGCGCTGATAAAGATCCTTCGCATAAGCAAGGTTGATCTTCGCCTGCTCAATCTGCTGTCTCAGAACGCCATCATCGAGCTTAAGGAGCAACTGACCTTTTCTCACCGCGTCACCTTCCTTTACATAGATCGCTTTGATCTGCGATCCCTGCATCGGGCCAACACGGGAAGTAACATTGTAAATATTATCGGTTGTGATCCTTCCCTGGAGGTCGATATAATGTTCAAAGTTCTGCGGAGCCAATGAGGTAACGGTTACCAGTTTGGCAACAACCGCGCTCGACGGATCCAGCACCGCGATTTCCTCCTCCAGCTTTTTGATATCGTTTGTGAGTTTTTCCTGCTGGGTTTTCAAGGCCTGCAGTTGAATTTTTTTATCATTCAAGTCGCCTTTCTTTTCTTTAGTGCTTGCGCTGCACGATGCCATCGTCACAATCAGCACCATTACAGCCAGCCTATGGACAGTATTCATGTTTGCTATGTTTTGAAGTTTCATATTATGCGTTTAATGGTATTATAATTTGCCGGTCGCCCTCAGGTAATCGATTTTCGCGATAATGGCATCGTAGAGCGAACTGAAATAATTGTTTTGCGCTACCCGTAATTCTGTCTGCGCATTGGTGATCTCCAGGTTAGAGCCCAGTCCCTGTTCGTATTTCTTTTTCGTTTGCTCGTACACCTGTTCAGCCAGTTCCATATTTTTTTTCTGGTAATCCATGGAAGCTATCGCATTCCGCATGCTGAGCCGTGATTGTTCCACTTCATTATCTATCACCAGCCTGAGGTTCTCCATGTTGTTTTCCGTTTGCTGCAGTTCAAGCTGCGCGCGTTTGATACGGGCTTCCTTTGCAAATCCCTCAAAAATGGGAACCGACACTTTCACTCCTACGAGCGCGGTTGTGAACCATTCTTCATTGAAATTGAAAAAATTGAATTTGTTACGCTGGGCATTCTTGCTGTAATTGCCGAAAAGGGCAACGGTAGGCAGTTTGCTCAAGCGATAGCGGCGCACGTTGAATTCCTGCAATTGTTTCGCAAGCTCTATCTGCTGGAATTCTTTGCGGTCGCCATAAGCGTATGAATTCTCAACAATGTTATCCTTCAATTCGTCTTCCGACAAACTATCAGTCAGCACCAGTTCATCGCGCGCGGGCATGCCCATCAGCAGCTTCAATCCCAGCAATCCCGCCTGTATCTGGTTGTCGACCCGCAATCTTTCGGTGCGAAGGTTGGTGAGTGTTACTTCAGCCTTGTTCACATCAAGCTTTTCGGCAAAACCGTTCTTGAATATTTCCCGGGTATCGCTCAATAATTTTTCGGCCCGTGTGATATTTGCATCGAGTGAAGAAATCTGCTGACGACCCACTACAACCTGGTAATATATTTTGTAAACGTTGGCTTTGATCTGCTCCTGCGTCACTTCGGCCGATCTTCTTGCGAATTCCATGGATGCCTTCCTTGCCTGCAGACCAATGAACACCTGCCCGTCGAACAACAGTTGCGATAAACTCAACCCGGCGGATGATGTAAACTTCGTTCCGAACTGCGCTTGTATAAAACCGAAGTCGTTGGGCGATACAATAGGCGAACCGCTTCCATCCTTCACACCTTCTTCTTCCAGAACACCATA
>DASWTK010000128.1:0-6811 GCA_036402175.1 Chitinophagaceae bacterium
CCGGACTTAAGAAGGTAAATGGTGAATACGCATCATACGATTCAGGTTTCAAACGCAATTATACCGATGTGTTCCCGAGCGCTTCTATTACTTTCAATAAAAATCCGAAAAGCCAGTTCAGTCTTACTTACAGCCGCCGTATTGACCGTCCGGCTTACCAGGACCTGAACCCTTTTGAAATGAAGCTTGACGAGTACACCTTCATGAAAGGAAATATTAATCTTCGCCCTCAGTATACCAACAGCTTTGGCCTTTCGCACACTTATAAGTTTAAGCTGAACACAAGTTTGAATTACAGCCATGTGAACGATATGTTCGCGCAGCTGATAGATACAGCCGAAACTTCGAAGGCATTCGTTTCAAAACGCAATCTTGCAAAGCAGGACATCGTAAGCCTCAACATCAGCTACCCGTTCCAGCGCAAATCATTTTCTTCAATGATCAACGTGAATACGCATTACTCGCACTACAGGGCGGCATTTGGTGAAGGACGTACGATTGATGTGGACGCAGTTGCTTTCAGATTCTTTTCACAGAACAGTCTCAAATTCGCGAAGACCTGGACAGCAGAGCTCAGTGGATCATATAATGCCCCTACCCTGATGATGGGTACATTTAAAATGAAAGCGATGTGGAATATTGATGCGGGTCTGCAAAAGCAGGTGCTTAAAGGAAAAGGAATTGTGAAGGCTTCGGTAAGCGATATTTTCCGCACGCTCCAGTTCCGCGGCACTACCGCTTTCGCCGGACAGGAAACTACCAACCATTTCAAATGGGAAAGCAGGCAGTTCAGGCTCAATTTCACATACAGGTTTGGTAACAGCCAGGTGAAGGCTGCACGTCAACGCACAACCGGAACCGAAGAAGAGAACAGGCGTGTGGGTAGCGGAGGCAATCAGATAGGACAATAGTTTCGTTTAAGGGATTTGTGATCCTGATAGTAGTAGCAGTATAGCCATGAAAAATATTAATACTGCAGGATCACAAATCTCTTTTTTCAATGCATTCAATCTGAAACTTTCTTAATTTGAACCGGATAAGGGAAAAATGAATGATAGCCAATCAACGATTTTCTTTCTGGAGGGTGTTCTGGGTGGTGCTGGCCTGTTATATTTTTTTCCTGTTACTGGGTTTGCTTGCAGCTTTCACAGCCTCACAAAGACCCATTGAATGGAAATACTACACAGAAAAGTGGCACATCGTCAGCCAGTTGATGAACATTGCAGTAAGCAGCATTTTCTTTTACTTCACGCTTAATTATTACAACCGCTACTTTGTTGAACGCAAGGGAGCTTTTTATTTCCTGCGCTACTCCATCATTGCCGGACTTGCCTACGGATTACATCTTTTTGTAAAGAACAGGTGGACTCCCATGGGAATTCCAGAACGGGAGAAGATCAACATAGCCATGATGGCTTTTACATTTTCCATTTTTACTTTCATGCATCTCGGTATCGCGTTCCTGCTTGCGTATCTTACTTACCTGCGCGACGAAAAAAAGCGGCAGAAGATACTGGAGGCCCAGAAGATGCAGCTTGAAGTAGAAAAATCCAGCGCCAATCTGAATTTCCTGAAAGCGCAGATCAATCCGCACTTCCTGCACAATACACTGAACTTTCTTTACGCCAAATCGCTTCCCTACTCACCCGAACTTTCAGAAGGCATTCTTACGCTGAGCGATATCATGCGTTACGCGCTCAGCGAAGGCAACACAAAAGATGGAAAAGCGCCGCTGAGAGACGAGATAGAGCACGTTTGGAATGTGATCAAGATCAACCAGCTCAGGTTCAGCAACAAGCTGAATGTTAACTTTAACGTGAACGGGCTGATGGACGGCGTTTCGATCATCCCTTTTGTACTGATCACCATCGTGGAAAATGCATTCAAGCATGGCGACCTGAAAGACCAGGAACATCCCATCGAAATACAACTGGATATTGAAAAGAACAGGCTCCGCTTCTTTTGCATGAACAAAAAGAAAACAGGTCCCAAGGAGTTGTCAACCGGCGTTGGGCTGGATAATATCAAAAAGCGCCTCGACCTGGCCTATGGTAACAATTATGCCTTTAATATCAAAGACGATGCTGAATTTTACAGTACCGAATTAATCATAGATCAGATATGATCCACTGCCTTGTTGTAGACGATGAGCAACATGCTATTGACATCCTGCTGCATTACATCGGCCAGACACCGATGCTGAATGTGGTAGCCGCAACCACCAACCCCATGGAAGCGCTGCAGATAATGGCAAGCCGTAAGGTTGACCTTATCTTCCTCGACATTCACATGCCTGAACTTTCGGGAATCGATTTCATCAAAGCCATCAACGGCAAGGCAAAAGTGATTCTGACAACAGCCTACAGCGAATTTGCTCTTGAAGGTTTTGAGCTGGATGTTGTGGACTACCTGCTGAAGCCCATCCGGTTTCCCCGGTTCTTAACCGCGGTTCAGAAAGCCGCTAACCTCATTAAGGAAGAACCGGCTGTCGCAGCAGAGGACGATTATATTTTCGTAAAGACCGAATCAAAGGGAAAGCTGCTCAAGATCAATTTAGCCGACATCGACTATATCGAGGGAATGAAAAATTACGTGGCTTTTCATTGCGGGAACACCAAAACCCTGGTGTACACCAGCATGAAGGAGATTGAAGACCGGCTTCCTTCGAAGCAGTTCCTGAGGGTGCATAAATCGTTCATCATTCGCATCGACAGGATAAGCGGCATTGAAGGCAACCGCGTACTGCTGAAAAATACTTCCGCTGATGTAATGATTGGCGAAAGTTATAAGAATGAACTCATGGAACGGGTAAGGGGCAAACTATTGTAGTAACCTGCTGCTGTTTCCGGTCGTCATAATATCCGCCTTTCGAATCTCCTAATACATTATATTAGGAGTCCTCTTTTTTATTGGTTCACAAAATAAGCTTATGAAACGAATGACTCCATTAGTGGCCCTGACGTTAATGTACTTCAGTTCGGCCGCGCAGATCGATGCACGCCTTTTCAGATATCCCGACGTTTCTCAATCCCAGATCACCTTTGTTTATGGAGGTGATGTCTGGATCGTTCCAAAAACCGGCGGGACCGCATTTAAGATGACCTCTTCCACCGGTGAAGAAGCCTTTCCCAAATTCTCACCCGACGGAAAAACGCTCGCGTTCAGCGCAACCTATGATGGCAATACCGATGTGTATACCATGCCTGTTAATGGCGGCGTACCGGCACGCCTCACCTGGCATGCAGCGCCTGACCGTGTAGTGGAATGGCATCCCGACGGATCAAGGATACTGATCGCATCGGGTCGTGAAAGCGGAAGCCAGGCCTATCGCCAGTTTTACCTGGTGCCCGCGAAAGGCGGCCTACCCGAAAAGCTTCCCGTTCCCTATGGCGAACTCGCAAGCTTCTCACCCGATGGCAACAGCCTCGCCTATGTTACAAGGATCACAGAGAACTATCCATTCAAGAGATACTTCGGAGGATTGGCTTCGGATGTGCTCATCTTCGACCTGAAAAATAAATCGGCGGAGAACATTACAAAAAGTCCGGCTACTGAAGGCAAACCTGCGTGGTACAAGAACAAGGTTTATTATGTGTCAGACATCGCCAGCAACAGACGACGTAATATCTGGGTGTACGACAATGCGAAGAAGACAAAAGAACAGCTTACCAATTTTGACGATGTTGATATCAACTCCATGTCGGGCGGACCCGAAGAACTTGTATTTGAAGCCGGGGGAAGGTTATACCTGCTTAACCTGGCCACAAACAAATACGCTGAAGTAAAGATCAATGTGGTGGCCGACATCGCAACGTTAATGCCGAGGACCGTGAACGTTTCAAATAACATCACCAACTTCGATATTTCACCCGACGCCAAACGCGCCGTGTTTGAATCTAGAGGTGAGTTGTTCAGCATTCCGGCTGAATATGGTGTGATCATCAACATGACCAACAGCAGTGGCGCGTTTGAAAGAAATCCTTCATGGTCGCCCAACGGCAAATGGCTGGCTTACTGGAGCGATGCATCCGGAGAAAATGAGATCTACCTGCGTGAAACAAACACAGGCGTATCCAAAAAGATGACCTCATTCGGAAAAGGGATGGGATGGAATCTTATGTGGTCGCCCGATAGTAAAAAGATCGCGTTCATAGATGACCGTCAGAACATCAGTGTAATGAATGCTTCCGATGGAGAGATAGAAGTGATTGACAAACCAACCTCACTTACTTATTCTGCTTTGCAGGGATTTTCGGTCAGCTGGTCGCCCGACAGCAAGTGGCTTGCTTATTCCAAGCAAAAGCCCAACCTCAACGGCGCCATATATCTTTATAGCATGGAGCAGAAAAAGCTCTACCAGGCAACATCAGGATATTACAATGATTCACGTCCCGTTTTTGATCCTACCGGAAAGTACCTCTTCTTTGCTACCGACCGCAATTTTGCGCCTTCATACAGCGGTATGGACGCAACCTGGATATATCCAAACAGCACCCAGCTCGCGTTTGCCACGCTTGATGCATCTACCCAATCATTGCTTTTTGCAAGGAACGATGATGTGAAAGTGGTGGATACTCCTGCAGCGGGAGCAGAGAAAAAACCTACTCCTCCTCCGGCAGCTTCAGCAGATACTGCTAAAAAACCCAAACCACCGGTTGCCGCGGGAACAAAAGTGAACCCCGAAAACCTTGAAGCGAGAATTGAAGTGCTTCCGCTGCCTGCCGGCAATTATGGAAGGATTCACGCCGCTGAAGGGAAGCTGATCTATCAGCGTTTTCCAAATACCGGCGCCGCAGCGGGAGGTCAGCCTACGATCTATGTTTATGATTTTGAAAAACGTGAAGAGAAAACCCTGCTTGCAAACGCGTTCGCATTTGCAGTTTCCAAAGATGGCAAGTCATTACTTGTACGTGAGCCAAGAGGATTTGGGATAGTACGTCCGATGCCGGAACAGCGCATCGAAAAAGTGCTTCCCACAGCCGATATGGAAATGGTGCTTCATCCGCGCGAGGAATGGAAACAGATCTTCAACGATACCTGGAGACGTTACCGCGATTTCTTCTACGATCCGTCGATGCATCAGATCAACTGGAATGACATCCGCAAGCAATACGGCTCGTTGATCGATGATGCCATCACACGCTGGGATGTGAACAACATTCAGCAGGAAATGATATCAGAGCTTAGTGCCGGTCATACCTATGCCGGTGGTGGTGATATTGAACAGGGAAAGAACCGCATTCATGGATTGCTGGGAATTGACTGGGAAGCAGAAAACAATGGCTACCGCATCAAGCGCATTGTTCGTGGTGGTAAATGGGACAATGAAGTGCGTTCACCCTTTGACTATTCAGGCGTGAATGTTAAAGAGGGTGAATACATTCTTTCAGTGAACGGCCGTGCGCTGGATCCGAAGATGGATCCATATGCCGCGTTTGAAGGACTGGCAGGAAAAGCCGTGGCGCTGCGCGTAAACAGCAAACCAACACTTGAAGGATCGCGCCAGGTGATCGTTAAAACGCTCATGCCGCAGGAAGAAGTAAGACTGCGCCATCTTGAGTGGATTGAATCGAACCGCAAGAAAGTGGAAGAGCTTTCAGGCGGCAAGCTTGGTTACATGTACATGCCTAATACCGGCGCGCAGGGACAAACAGAACTGCTGCGTCAGTTTTATGCGCAGGTTGACAAGGAAGGTTTTGTGATAGACGAGCGCTTTAATGCGGGCGGACAACTGGCAGACAGGTTTATTGAAATGCTTAATCGCCCGGTACTGTACAATATTGCATGGCGTAATGCAGATGTTACTGTTTGGCCAATCAAGGGAAACAACGGACCGAAAGTGATGCTCATCAATGGTTGGGCTGGTTCGGGTGGCGACGCGTTCCCATGGGCGTTCCAGCAACTGAAGCTTGGCCCGATCGTGGGTGAAAGAACGCTTGGTATTCTTGTAGGACCAGCAACGGGTCATGGACTGATAGATGGAGGATTCATCACGGTGCCGGATGCACGCCTGTATGGAGCGGATGGAAAATGGTTCGCGGAAGGTTATGGCATCAAGCCTGAGATTGAAATATGGGATGATCCTGCGCAGCTTGCAAAAGGAAACGATCCCCAATTGGCTACCGCGGTTCAGGAAGCTTTGAAGCTTTTGAAAACCAACCCGAGAACTTTGCATAAGCGTCCTCCGTTTGAAGACAGGAGCGCTAAAGGTTTGAAAGGGTTCTAACCGAAGTGTTATAAACAAAATTGGGTATGCAGGTTATCCTCTTAAAGAGATAATGCATACCCAATTTTTTTACAGATATCGAGTCTAACCTTAATCACCAATGCTCTTCAATTGCACATATTTATTGAGGCTGTTATAATTAAAGCCTTTTTCTTTCATTGATTTGATATAGTCAGGAGTGATCTTCATTGCTTTTACAGAAATCAACTCATTCACCGGAATGTTTTTAAATCCGATGGCTTCAAGGCCTTTTATGAACTCCGCATTCACGTCCTGCGCCTTCATCGACACAAGTTCATTTGCATCGATCTTGCTGTAGCCTATGTCCTGCAAGGTTTTGATGTATTCAGGCGTTACTCCTACTGCTTTCATTGATATCAGGCTTGAAGCGCCCAGATCTTTATAACCGATCTGCCGGAAGGTTTGAATAAATTCAGGCGTAACGCCTATACCCTTCAATGAAATGATATTCGTTGCGCTGAGGTTATCCAGTCCCATATCCTTCATCTGACGGATGTATTCGGGAGTTACGCCCAACGATTTCATTGAAATAATATCATTATTGGAGATATTGGTCAACCCGGT
>DASWTK010000129.1:0-7240 GCA_036402175.1 Chitinophagaceae bacterium
GATCTTCGCTGCTATTTTAGTAAAATGTCCCTCGGTATCCATTCCTTCCAGCACTGCGCGGCGTGCCTGCAGATCACTGATCACATTACCGGTTAATTCATCTGGACAAAGCACGGTAAGTTTATAGATCGGTTCCAGTATTTGCGGGTCGGCCTGCTGGAATGCCTGTTTGAATGCCATCAGTCCCGCGATCTTGAATGATATATCGTTTGAATCAACAGGATGCATCTTGCCATCGTACACACTTACGCGCACGTCACGTACGTACGAACCAGTCAGGGGTCCTTCGTGCATTTTTTCCATGACGCCTTTTAAAATAGAAGGAAGGAATCGCTGATCGATCGCTCCACCGACGATGCAGTTAAGAAAAACAAGCTTACCGCCCCAGTCCAGTTTGTATTCCTCTCTTCCGCGTACGCTGAATCCTTTTGGATCGGGCATTCCTTCATAGTAGGGTTCTACCTGCAGGTAAACTTCACCGAACTGACCTGCTCCGCCGGATTGTTTTTTATGACGATAGTTTGATTGAACCGATTTGCGGATTGTTTCACGATATGGAATTCTGGGCTTTCCGAATTTGACGTGGAGATTTTTCGCGATATGCTCCAGTTTCCATTTGATCACCGCAAGGTGCAGTTCACCCTGGCAATGGAGCAATGTTTGTTTTAATTCAGAAGAAACTTCGAGCTGCACAGTTGGATCTTCCTCCGCTACCTGGTGCAGCGCAATCGAAAGCTTTTCTTCGTCGCCTTTCTGAACCGGCTCAACAGATACGGTCATCAGCGAAGAAGGAAATTCGATCGGATTGAGTTCGATATTTTTTCCCCTGGTATGGAGCGTATTATTTACGTGCGTATGCTTTAACTTGATTGTTGCGCCAATATCACCGGCTGTGAGTTCGTGGATAGGAATTTTTTTACCGCCTTCTACTATGAATAACTGGTTGATCTTTTCAGTTACACCATTCGACTCGTTCACAAGCTCCATTCCCGTTTTCACGGTTCCTGAATAAACTTTGAAGTAGGAGGTTTCTCCAATGTGCGGTTCCGAGATCGTTTTATAGATGAAAATACAAGCGGGCCCATTTGAATCACAGACCAGTTTGTCGCCCGACTGTGTGATCTGTGGCGGCATTTCATTGGCGCTTGGAGCAACGTTGTCAATGAATCCCATGAGTCTTCCGCTACCCATGTTCTTTTTGGCGCTGATGCAGAAAAGCGGGAAGAGGTCGTGGTTGATCATCGCTTTCTTTAATCCCATTTTCATTTCATCTTCATCCAGCTCTCCCTTGTCGAAATATTTTTCCATCAGCGATTCATCATTCTCAGCAATTGCTTCTATGAGTTCTTTGTGAAGACGGTCGGCTTTCTCGCGTTCCTCTTCGGGTATGGGATGTTTTGCAGGCTTTCCACCTTCTGCGGGGAATTTATACATCGTCATCCTTAGAACATCGATGATGGAATCGAATTCCACGCCCTGGTTCAACGGGTATTGCACGACTACTACATTCCTTCCGAAATGTTCTTTTGCCTGCGCCACGGTTTTATCAAAATCAGCTTTTTCTGTGTCTATCTTGTTCACCGCAAATATCATCGGGGTTTTGAACTTCTCTGTGTACTCCCAGATGATGTCGGAGCCAACTTCCACTCCGAAGCTCGCGTTCAGCAGCATTACACCGGTGTCTGCAACCCGCAGGGCCGATACAACTTCGCCGGCAAAATCGTCATAACCCGGCGTATCGATTATGTTTATCTTATAACCACGCCACTGGGTGTGCAGGAGTTTCGAGAAAATACTGTTTCCTCTTTCCTGTTCAAGCTCGTAAAAATCACCAACGGTGTTTCTTTCCTCGATGCTGCCGCGCCTGTTGATGAGGCCGGCTTCAAACAGCATGCATTCTGCGAGCGTTGTCTTTCCGCTGCCGGCATGGCCGAGCAGCACGATGTTTTTGACGTGGGCGGTATCGAAATTGGTCATGGCAGCAAATTTTTAAGTCTATTAAATTAAGGAAAGAGAGGATGAATATGAAAAAATAAAGCCGGAATATGTATTTTACGCCCATTCAGACCCCCTGACAGCTTATGAGTTATCACCCTGGAACGCACCTTATTGCCACGCTCATTGCGGGTAGCAGCTCTGCTTTAGAGCAATATGATTCTTTCAGACAGATCGTTGACGATCTGATTGCCCGGCACGAACTTCAGAAACTGGGCGAAGTGTATCACAATTTCTCGCCTTCGGGTTATACCGCGGTGGTTTGCCTGAGCGAGAGTCATCTGTCCATTCATACCTGGCCCGAACACAGGAGAGTGAACATTGATATCTACCTGAGTAATTACCTGCGCAGCAATGATGGTACCGTGAAAACGATTTACGAAGCCATCAAGACTTATTTTGACGCATCTGTAGTGAACGAACAATTCCTCAAACGCTGAGCATGAGTTCTTCCATACTACAATGCCCCGCCTGCGGACGAGTGCTGTATTTTTCGCACAGGGAGACAAACGTCCTGGTCTGTAATTGCACTGAAGTTATTAAAAGAGACCTATCCGGTAAGTTATCTCTCAGCACGGTAAAGATCATTCCGGATCCTTCAGAGGTCATCCAACCGGGTACCAACGGAATCTGGGAAGGAAAAACTTTTAAGGTAACCGGACGTTTCCGGGCCTGGTTTGAAGAATCGGTATTCAACTACTGGACAATCCTGTTCAATGATGGTGAACTGGCATATCTGGGAGAAGGTTATGGGTTGTATTCGATCATGAAAAAAACCAATGCTTACGAAGGCAATGCAGCCAATTTTGTAAGAACCGCAAATATCGGTTCGAAAAGAGAACTTAATCGTAAGCAATACCTGGTCGAAAAAAATTTTAAATGCAGTAAACTTGAAGTGGAGGGTGAATTATATATCCCCGAATACAATATTCCCTTTGAACTATTTGAGCTGTCGGATGGCAATGGCCATGAGCTTGCGTTTTTTGAATTCCGCAGCGGGAATGTTGTTCCGTTTGAAGCATTTTATGTTCCGTTCTCATCCCTGTCGTTTACAAATACGAGAAATGTTTCGCCTCCCCCCAAACTGACTAACTGTAACAATTGCAAAAGGCCGATGGAGGTGAGGGCATTTCCATATTCACAAAGTTATGCGTGCAAACACTGTGGCTCGCATCATGAATTCAGGACAAATAACTTCAGGTCAACCGGAGATCGCAACAGTATCAGCGATGGAACCGAAATTACATTGGGCAGCACGGGTGTGATAAAAAATATTACCTACGAGGTAATAGGATTTGCGTTGAAAGAAGAAAAAAATCAGGAAAGATCCAGATGGCGCGAGTACACGTTATACAATAAACAGGAAGGTTATGCTTTTTTGAGCGAATACAATGGTCACTGGATTTATGTTCGTGAACAGGCAAGCGCGCCTGTGATGCTGGGCGGCGCCACACAGCAAACATTGATCTATAAAGCCGAGACCTTTGTGCTCTTCAACCGGTACGGATACGAAATAATAAATGCAAGCGGAGAGTTTCCATATAATATTTTTAATCCGGAGGGTACAGACGTACGCGAATTCATTTCGCCACCGGAAGTTTGGATCCAGGAAAATAATAAGCGTGAAGGAATCACCTGGTTCCTGGGAGAATATATTGACGGAAAAGACCTGGAAAATAATTTCGATTTCCCGGCGGGTGTTCCTCTCAAATCAGGTATCGGGGCAGTAGAACCGAAACTATATATCAGTACTCCCAAGCTGGTAATGATGGCATTAGCAGCAATGTTTGTGCTGATGGTGATTCATCTTGTTATAGATGCTACAAAACAAAAACGACCTGTCATCGATGAAATCTTCCGGTTCCCTGACTCGGTTACCACCTACACCCGGGTAACGGAAAAATTCAAATTAGACAAATGGAGGAGTAACCTTGAGTTCGAGATACAAGCGCCGGTTGACAATGACTGGTTCGAGCTGGGCATAAACCTAGTAAATGCGCAAACCGGAACTGAATATACCTTATCAAAAGGAGTTGAATATTATCATGGGTATAGCGATGGGGAGTCCTGGTCAGAAGGTGACCGTAGAGAAACAGCCTATCTCTCACAGATCCCGGCCGGTACTTATTTTCTGCAGATCACTGGTATAAGATCGTCCTCGTTCAGCCTGATGGATACATACAGGCTGAAGGTCACGTATGATGTAAGCAATGACAGAAATATGTTCTTCAGCATATTACTTGTGCTGATATGGCCTGTGATCCAGTATTACAGGATTCAGAATATTGAAAAATTAAGATGGTCAAACAGTCCGTTTTCAAATGAATGATATGAACTGGAATGCATTTAATAAAGGTTCTGCGCTGTTCCCATTCAGGTGGTTTATCATATTCGCGATAGCTGTTGCGGGTCTGATGACCTATGCCGATATGACGGGATGGAGATTGTTCTCGTTCTCGAATCAGCAGCAATGGAGCGCCAATGGCCCCGGTTATCATAAATAAATTTAAAAATCACGATCATGTATCAACCACTGATGAATTCCATTATCTATTCCTTTCTGGGCATAGCTATCCTGATCATAACTTTCGTACTGGCGGAAGTACTTACTCCCAAGCATAACCTGAGAAGGGAAATACTTGAAAACAAAAACATGGCACTGGCTCTCCTGGCCGGATTCTTCATGTTGTCCGTTGCAATTATTATTGCTTCTGCCATACACTAAATCAAATGAGAAAAGACAAAGGCGCTGAGTGGATCTTGTTAATGGCAGTTTTTGTTATCGCTACCTGCGGCCTGATCTATGAACTGGTGGCAGGCACGCTTGCATCGTACCTGCTGGGTGATAGTGTAACCCAGTTCAGCACCATCATCGGCGTTTATCTGTTCTCGATGGGCATAGGTTCTTTTCTTTCAAAATATTTTGAGCACGGACTTTTGCAATGGTTCATCAGGATTGAATTACTGGTTGGACTGATAGGAGGCTTCAGCTCTGCGTTGCTTTTTATTGTTTTCCCGCTTGCGATCTCATTCAGGATCGTACTGTACGCGCTGGTGGTGATCACCGGTATTCTGGTAGGTTTGGAAATTCCACTTTTGATGCGCATACTGAAGGACAGGATAGAGTTTAAGGATCTGGTAAGCCGGGTGTTCACGTTCGACTACATAGGCGCATTACTGGCTTCTCTCATTTTTCCATTATTGCTTGTTCCTCATCTTGGTTTGATCAGGACCTCACTTTTTTTTGGAATCCTCAACATAGCAGTTGGATGGTATCTTGCCCGCAGATTTGAAAAAGAGATCAGGCAGGCTGCAATTCTGAAAGCTTCAGCGATTACCTTACTGCTGGCGCAACTGGTTGCATTTGTTTTTTCTGAAAACATCATGGCTTACAGCGAAACGCTAGCATATGAAGACAGGGTAGTGTATGCGGTTTCCTCTCCTTATCAGCGCATAGTAATAACGAAAAATAAAAGAGAACTTCGACTTTTCCTGAACGGAAATCTGCAATTCAGCACGGCAGATGAATACAGGTATCATGAAGCGCTGGTGCATCCGGCCGTGTCGTCGCTTGAACGGCCGCGTAAAGTGCTTGTCCTTGGAGGGGGAGACGGACTGGCGGTTCGGGAATTGCTGAAATATCCAACAATTGAATCGATAACTGTGGTTGATCTCGATCCCATGATCACAAAATTATTTTCAACCCAGGAGATGCTGATGAAGATCAACAACGCTTCGTTACTGGATAAAAAAGTTAAGGTTATAAATGCAGATGCGTTTGTCTGGCTGCGAAACAACACTGAACAGTTTGATGCGGTAATTGTTGATTTTCCCGATCCTTCAACTTTTTCAATCGGGAAATTATACAGCACGCTCTTTTATCAGCAGCTGAAGAAGTGCATGTTGCCGGATGCGGTTGCCGTTATTCAAAGCACATCGCCATTTGTTGCTCCTAAAAGCTATTGGTGCATTGACAGTACGCTGCACGCGGCAGGATTGCAAACTGTAAATTATCACAATTATGTCCCATCGTTTGGTGAATGGGGATACATCATGGCTACTTTCAATAACCAGCGGCAATGGTATACCAATTTTCCGGAAGGGTTGAAATTCGTCAATAAGGTAACCGTACAGCAAATGCTCAATTTTCCGGAAGACATGAAAGCAAAGCAGGCCTTGCTGCCCAATAAGCTTAACAACCAGGTGCTGGTTGATTATTTTGAAGAAGAATGGAGCAATTACCTCGAGTAAGATCATGGACAGAAGAAAATTTATTTCGCTATCAGTTGCAATTACCGGCTCTACAGCTCTCATCTCCGCATGTAAAAACAAAAAGAAAATCCGTGGCAGCATCGTTGGCACTTCATCAGAAGTAGGTCATAAACTGAGGAATGGAAATTTTGATGAGCCAGTCCGGATCAGTAAACACCAGGTAGTAATTATCGGCGCCGGCATTTCCGGACTTACCGCAGCTTATTATCTAAAGAAAAACGGTATATCTGATTTCGTACTGCTTGACCTTGAAAAAGTACCAGGAGGCAACTCCAGGCACGATGAAAACCAGGTATCTTCATATCCCTGGGGCGCGCATTATATTCCTATAGCAAACAATGACCTCACTGAATACATTGATTTTTTAAAAGAATGCAATGCCATTACCGGATTTGATGAAAACGGCCAGCCTGTCTACAATGAAGAATTTCTTTGTTTCGATCCGGAAGAAAGGCTTTATATCAATGGGAAATGGCAGGATGGCATCATACCCCAGTTTGGCGTACCCGATGACGACAAAAAGCAGATCGAACGATTTCTGCAATTGGTGGATACATACCGGTTGAAAAAAGGAAAGGATGGAAAAGACGCATTCGCAATTCCGGTCGACAAGTCAAGCAAGGATCCGGAGTTCACCATTCTTGATAGCATAACAATGGAACAATGGATGCAGAAGCAGGGATTTATAAGTGATTACCTGCACTGGTATGTGAATTATTGCACGCGCGACGACTTTGGTACCCGCCACAAAGATATCAGTGCATGGATGGGCATTCATTATTTCGCGTCGAGAAAAGGCAGCGCTGCAAATGCCTCGTATCATAACATACTTACATGGCCGGAAGGAAATGGTTTTCTGGTGAAAGAATTAAACAGGAATACGGGCAACGCATTTAAAAGCGGTTGCCTGGCTGTAGCGGTCAGTGAAGCTGATGGGATGGTTCGCGTTACATATCTGGATACAAACGATAAC
>DASWTK010000130.1:0-17090 GCA_036402175.1 Chitinophagaceae bacterium
GGTCCATAACCACCCTGCAGTATCAAGCATAAATGCTCTTCTGGTGATGTAGCTGTTCGGAAGGAAAGTATTTATATTTAAGATGTCTGCTTTTTTGGTGCGCTGGTTATAACGAACGATTTCCCTGGGCGTAGCCAGCCAAATGTATTCATGGTTCTGTAACCATATATTGAATACAGATCTCTCTGTGGTGTTCAAAACCACCTTATGGCCTTTCCTTCTTCCCGGATCATAATTATATAAACCTCCCGTAGTCCCCAGCCAAAGATTTCCTGATTCGTCAGCTACGATCGCGTCGATCATAGAAATGCTGTCTGAAGTATAGATATGTTCTTCCAGTTTTTTTTCAGTGGTATTGTAAGAGAATAATTTCCCGTATCCCGCTTCCACCCATAAGGTGGATTTTTTTTCATCGAAATAACTTGCGTTGATATCCGCCAGTGTATAAACCGGGTCAGTATTGAGCGCATCACCATGTACGTATTTATTGCTGTCAATGTAAAACCGGGCTGCCTTGTTTCCGGTTATGATCAGTTCATTGGACGAAATCTTATGAATAAGCCATTGTCCGTAAGGAAAATCTGCTTCGATTGACGCGTCTGAATCAAGAAACCTTCTGAATTTGCCGGTTCGGGTGTTGAGGGCAGAAAGCCCTTTGTAAGTAGTAATGAAAACCGTGTCGCCGCTTTTAATCATTGCGCGAACGTTAGGATGCGGAAAAATGTCTTTATCGTTAAAGGCTACGGGATAATTCTGGAACATATTCGATTCCGTATCAAATAAAGTCACGCCTTTGTTGGTGCCAACCAGGATCTTATTTTTTTTAACTGGCAGAAAATAATTTATAAGGTTATCAGGCAGGGAATTCGGAGCCGCGAAATTCCTTTGAAACAGCTGGATAAAATCGGTTTCCGGCCTGAACCAGATCACACCCTTGCTGGAACTGCAATACCAGATGTTGCCGTCATTGTCCTCGTATACATTCATGCCGTTGCCTTCCTGTTCGGCATAAGGGTAGGGGTAAGAAGGTTCGTTGTTTAACGAATAGGAGCTATTCTTCTGCGGAAAATATTCCAGTAATCCATAACGTGAATTCGCGAGCCAGATCCGTCCTTTGGAATCTTTAAGAACACCGCCGGTTTCAGAAAATTGCCCCGAATGTGTAGGATCAAAAGGCGCGGGAGGCAAACGGAATTTACCGGTTCTTGTGTCAAACAGCACGAACCCTGTGCGAACAACAGACAAAAGCAACTCATGGTCATTAATGAATTCTCCGTCATGCATTTCAGAACCGCCGAATCCCATTTTTTCCTTATCGAATGGAATATGTGTGACCAGGTTTTTGTCAAGCCTGTAATGGAAAAGGCCGTTCCCTGTAAGTATCCACAAATCGTTTTTCCCGTTGGGAATGAACATTCCAACACCATATCCTTCAATGGCTCCGTTGAACAGTGGTGTTATGTCTTCCATAACGTTTGTTTCCTTTGTATACCGGAAACACGCGCTACCGCATGCAAAATATATTCTCCCACGCCCATCATTTCCCATTCTCCAAACCGGGTGATTATTTTTCCTGTTAATGCTATCGAA
Organism: Chitinophagaceae bacterium; assembly: GCA_036402175.1. Classification (GTDB taxonomy): domain Bacteria; phylum Bacteroidota; class Bacteroidia; order Chitinophagales; family Chitinophagaceae; genus DASPKM01. The sequence goes on from DASWTK010000130.1 coordinate 1,591, forward strand.
AAGCGGAAAACGCTCAAACCTGTCTTTGGAATAATTATACCTGGCAACACCCTTGTATCCTAACGAAAACCACAGGTCCTCATTCGCGTCTTTATAGATCCAGTAGATGCTGTTGCCGGGGATGGAGAATGAATCTTTCGGGTCGTTAAAATACTGCCGGATGTTATGCCCGTCGTACCGGTTTAAACCGTTCTGCGTACCGATCCAGATGTAATTGTATTTATCCTGGCAAACAGACCAAACGAAGTCCGAGGTCAATCCCTGCCCTATATCCAATGTCCTGAACCGGTAACGCGATTGGGAACCGGCGTTCATTCCATTCAATAAGATCAGCACTGCAATGGTAACCCGGTTTAACATGCCTGTTATTGTGCGGAAAAGATAATATACCAATTTATGAAGATTACATACAAACTGCAAACGGCCGGTTTCGGTTAAGGAATGGCAAATACATAGCTTTTGATCATTGCCGATGAATGTCATTCACGTATGCCAAATAGCACCCTTCCGGTTGCTCCCTGGTTAGGAGCTGAAATAATAAATTGCCCGTTGTGCGCTGCGATGGCGAACCCGAACAAGGCAGTCGCGTCGGGATCTTCATCAAAAACAAATCTGACGTAGGTAACAGGATCGGAAAAACCCACACGGCCATAATTGCCCTGAAAATTTGGAGCACTGAAGTATTCATTCAGGCCGTCGAGAGCTACACATCTGCCTTCCTGCTGGTCGGGGATCTCGGATGCAAAATATGACGAATAGCTCCACACCCCATTTGTTCTTTTATACTTCACTATACGACCAACCGCGGTGCTTTGCATGAAATTGTACATTGGCGCGCCGGCAATCATGAGGTCGCCGGCTATGGCAAACGAATGTCCGAATTTCATATTTGCCTGCTTTATGTCTGGTTCTATCTTCTGTCCGTTTGACCAGGTATTTCCATTAAAATCAGTATTCGTGAAAGTGTAGAGCGCACCTACGTAACTGATTCCCTGGACAACCGCATTAGGAGAGCCTGCTACCGCAGTGGTCCCGGATATATCAACCGAGTATCCAAATTGCCCGTCAGTTACAGGATCCCAGGAGGTGAGAATAGCTTTCTGCGTCCATACATTGTTCACCAGTCCGAATATATAAGCAGATCCGGCACTCTGTTTACCACTCACACTGGCAAATGGCGCTCCCACAATCAGATATTGACCGTTAAATGAAACTGATTGTCCGAAGTTATCGTTGGCCGCGCCATTGGAAGCCTGCAGTCCGGCCAATTGCGTCCATACTCTGTTATTTCGTTTGAATACATAAACGCGGCCCCTTGCGTTTATACCCGAAATATCTTTTCCCGGAGCACCAACCACCACTACATCTCCATAAATTGAAACAGCAGAGCCGAATCTGTCGTTCGACGCAGCATTGGATGCATAGATCTTTGCCTGCTGTACCCATGTGCCATTTTCTTTTGCAAAGATGTAAGCCGCGCCTCCATCCACATTCAATGCGGTGTCCATGGGAGCTCCAACCACTGCATAGTCACCATAAATATCAACAGACCTTCCAAAATCTGCATAAGGTTTTGCTCCCTCCGGCGTTCTGGAGATCAGTGGAACTTTATTCTCCACGGTTACCATCATTGGCCTCCACTTCGCACCGTCAAACAGGTAAATCGTTTGCCGGTCAGTATCAAATACCAGCAATCCCATTTCCGGATTGGATATAGACCTGCGCATTGCACTGGTCATACGCGGGATCAGCACGCCTTTATTTGTGGAACTCACTTCCAGCATTGCCGATGGTGCAGGGTTCGCATTGTTATTGTTGATTGCTACCTGCGAATGGCTGTTAATAGCCATGTAAAGAATGGTAATGATCAAAACTGCCTGTTTCATTTTTTGAAATTTTAAACAAGATGCGGCGGACGGCAACCTTTGAACGAAACAACTTAATAACCGGAGCGTATGGCTAAATGAACGGCATGCACCGTTTCAAATCATTCCCGTAATTATCCGCCGATGTCATTATTTCCCTTTCGTTAAATGACAGTTACCTTTTGTTTAACCGATTTCGGTTTGGATGGTGTGAAGCGCAAATTGCACGAATCAATTCTGAACAATGAAAAGTATAATGATACGCTCACGCATTTTATTCGTGGTACTTTATCTGACAGGAGTAACATTGAATTCGTATTCCCAGAGTCTTAAGATAGTGGCGGGCACATATCTTAAGAATAATGGTTCAGTCGTTACATTATTTAATACCGACTTACAGAATAACGGTACAATTACAGTTTCCAATGGAAGTTTTGTCTTCTCAGGAAGCAGTAATAACAGCATTTCAGGAACAGGTACTACCAATATGAATATGATACTTTTGTCGAAGCAGTCAGGAAGTAAGCTGTTACTTCAGAAAAACATTACTGCTACCGGTTCAGTTTCTTTTAACGGTGGTATTCTGGATCTGACTGATAAAAGTCTCGAACTGATCTATCCCGGTGGTATACTGCAAAATGAATCGGCGGTCAGCAGGATCACGGCAAGCGGATCGGGGCAGGTTTTCATTTCACAGCTCCTGAATAATCCGGCAGGTGTTAATCCCGGTAACTTAGGAGCTGTCATTACCTCTTCACAGAACCCAGGACAAACTATTATCAAAAGAGGGCATGCTGTTCAGGTTAATTCGTTGAATGAACAAAGCATCACCCGGTACTTTGACATTTCTCCATCAAATAATTCCGGATTGAATGCAAACCTTCGCATCAATTACTTCGATACAGAATTAAATAATAATACAGAGAGCGTCATTTCGATGTGGCAGAAATTCAATGCATGGTCATCTATAGGGATAACGGCTTCCGACACGACAAATAATTATGTACAAAAGAATGGACTAAACTCGTTCGGCCTTTTTACATTGGGAAAGGGAGTCGCAGGCGGCCCGTTGCCGCTTCAGCTGATCTCATTTACCGTTACCTGCAACGGAGGCACCGCCACTCTTCAATGGGTAACGGAAATGGAAGTTAATACAAAACACTTTATAATTGAGAAGAGTGATGATGGCGTGAACTGGCAGCCTGCAGCCACTAAGGCAGCAGAAGGGAATGGCAACCAGCATTTATACTCAGCTGCAGTACCGAATGCTGGTTATAGTTATTTCAGATTAAAAATGGAAGACATCGATGGCAAATTCACTTACAGTCCTGTGAGAAAGGCCAGCTGTAATACGGGCCATCTTTTTACCATCGGACCAAATCCAACCAAAGGTAAATTACAGATATCGGTTACATCGAATACTGCTGATCATGCGATCATCAACGTTGCTGATATGAATGGCAGAATTATTCTTGCAAGGGAATGGCAAATACAAAAGGGACGAAATTCCCAGGCAATCGACCTGTCGAAGATTTCACCAGCCACTTATATGGTTACGATCAGGGGAACCGTGATCAACGGGGCAGGCGCCATCATAAAATATTAGTCCTTATCCCCAGTTGACATTCCTGAGTTCATTGGTGTTTTCAATCATGAACATCGGATCTTCCTGGAACGAAGCCCAGTCTTTCAGCAGGCGCGATTTAAGTTTCTGTAAATCCGCATCCTGTTTATATTTTGGTTCCAGTATTTCCAGCCTGCAAATGTGTTTAATGAGATTGTAGCAGGCTGTAAACTGTCCGGAAGCTATTACCGCGTCACGTTTTTCTTCCTTTACATCGGTTTCATCAAACCAGAGCGTGGTGCCGGTATTCTTTGCTGAATTTGCCACCTTCTGCATTTTTGGAGAAGGCATGAGTATTTTGCTCATCGATGGCCACCAGGCCTTATCCCTGTTCTCCAGGATGCTCACACGCCTTAATTCATGCGCATCGCTGAACTCATATACCAGGCATGAAATGGTTCTGTACACCAGCCGCGGCTTCGTAAATAAATTATCGTATTGCCCACGCCTGATCTGTTTCAGGAACAGGTCGCCCACGAGTTTTACTACACTGTTCATCCGGGCTTTCAGCATTTTATTGATCACGGGGAAAGGCAGTTTCAAAAAATAATCAAGATACTTAAGCGCCATACCGAAGGCATCGCTTTTTTGCGAAGACCTCATCTTTGACAGTTTTCCCTTGCAATAAAAATAGATAATGGTCATGATCAGCGATGGCAACAGGAAAATGTATCCTGCAACCGGCACTATCTGAAAAATGATAGATACAAGGCAAAGGATGAATAACAACACCGAATATTTAAAAATATTGATCACCGACTGGATGCCAAACCCTGTTTCTTTTTTGACTTCGCCTTCCTGCCTTTCAAGCGGGCTGTTAAAGTAGCTTGTTACGTCGCACGCAAGTATCAGGTCGAACCTGCCTTTCCCGTTCATTCTTTTTTCGTCTTCTACCATTACGGCATTGATGCCCATGTTATCAACAATTCCGCCATCCATTAGGGCGAATGATTTATTTTTTACCTGGTCAAGTTGTAATGGATTGTTCTGTTTATAGCTAACGGCATGAAGCATACTGTTCACGTCCGTTAATCCTTCGTGTACAAAATCGTTCGGGTAAATGATGGGTTCAAAACCGCCGGGAAAGCAGGATGAAGCAGCAACAATGTCACCGATCTTGAGCTTGCTGATGATCGCGGGGTCATTGAACTTCAGGTAAGAATTTCCATAAGGACTGATCTTGCTGTTCTGGCCATCGACCTGGAAATAGAAATTGAGGCCATTGTTGAATTCTGTGCAATTAAAACACACTTCTTCAAGGAATGGGTTAGTAGTGCACGAATAAATGCATTCAAGTGTTTTGCCGTCGAATAACAATTGGTCGTATGCTTTCGCGAACGCGTTGATCAGGTTCCTGGACTTTCTCACACCCTTTGTATCGCCACCGGGATGATCCCATTGTTTATCATCGTTAAGGATGCTGAAAACCTTTTTAAGCAGGACTTCACCGTCCATCGACTTTCTTAGCTGCGCGTAGAAATCTTCGAAAGAGAACGAAGGGTCTTTATAAACGCTGATACTGAAAAGGCCGTTGGTTATAGAACCTCCCGAAGTGGAAGTGATGAACTTCACATGATTCAGCAGGCGGTCGGTCTCTGAAGTAAAAGAGCACCGGTTCAGGTACGACAGCACACCCAGGCTGAAAGACGCGGCCCTGAATCCGCCACCGGAAAACGTAAGGGCTATATTCTGAAACGGTATCCGGGGATAGATTGCTTCGCAATCCTTATTGGATGTTACATTGGCAGGCAATTCACTGGTAACTTCTAACATGTTGGTCAGGTTTAACGATCAAAAGTTAAAGGCGGTTTCTGAACTTTCCTCATATTAAGCAATTTCACCCCGAAAAAAAGCAGTGTTTATACGGGAATTATTTTCAATCCGATTCCTTATCTTTTCCTTTCTTCCCAATAGATAAATATGCCGATTCAATTGACCTTTATTGAAAAACTGGTGTTCATGCGCTATCGCAGCACCACCCGTTTTACGCAGGATTCCCCTGTTTATCCCGACGTTTGGATGGAATTCTTTGAGAAAGCAGATGATATCTTAAACTACCGGATGGACCTGATACTCACGCCGCATAAGGATTCCTCGGCTGCCGAGCTTTTTAAGGTATTGAGTGAGAATCTCAGGAAGTCATCGCCAAATACCAACCCGGTAGACTGGAAACTTGCCAGCAGTGGTGAGTCGGTTGCGGCTTATCTCACTTTTTTTGAGATGATAAATGTGGCGCTTCCTTTAACCAAATGGTGGCAGAAATATCTTTGGACGAAAGAGAATGAACCAACCGAAGATCTTTTCTGGTTGCAGGAACTGGTAGGCGCTATCCTCGCAAAACGTGATCCGGAATTTCCTGAAGTACCGGATGATGATGGGAATGCGTTCAAAAAAGAAGTGCGGGAAATGCTTCAAAGGATATTCAGGGTTTCATTTGACGTGCGTCCTCCGAAAGGGGATGAGCAAATGGTCCTCTGGTCAATCAGCCGGAACCGTCCCGCAAGCATCTCACTCGACAAATCAATTGCGGCCACAAAGGCCGACGCGGGAAGAAGGGTATTTGATATTGATGGCTCGGCCATCACCTGGGCGGTACTGGACACAGGCATTGACGCTACACATCTTGCGTTCCGTAAAAAGGATCCTAAGACCGGAAAGCCATATCCTGAACCAATGGGAGGAAAGGACGATAATCATTCGAACAGAACCAGGATAGTGGCCACGTACGACTTCAGCCGTTTCAGAGATATCATTGTTTCTATCTACGGACATGGTGACCGCGACCCCAGCATAGTAAGGGACGCAATTGGCGCCACCAGTTCAAAAGAGGACAAAGCATTACAGGATGCGGACCTGAACAATTATATTTCTGAGGTTGATTCGGATCTGAGAACCGGCAGAATGCTTGACTGGACCGTTCTGGCGCCGCTGTTAAGAGTGCCGCACAACGATACTGAATATGTAAAACCAGTACATCCGCATGGTACGCATGTCGCCGGAATACTTGGCGCCGGAATGGATGATCCTGTTCAGGGAAAGCTGATCGGAATGTGCCCGGCCATTGATATCTACGACATCAGGGTAATGAACGAGAGAGGTGTAGGGGAAGAATTTAATATACTTGCCGCTACGCAGTTCCTGCGATGGATGAATAATCAGAAAGATGGACTCGTGATCCATGGCGCCAACCTTAGTTTTTCTATGGTTCACGCGGTAGATAGTTTCGCATGTGGTCAAACGCCGATCTGCATTGCGTGCGAACGCCTGGTTGCCGAAGGAATGGTAATGGTTGCGGCTGCCGGCAATCTTGGCCAGGCGATCTATCAATCGTCCAGCGGGACATTCGCGCCTGGTTTCCGCATGGTAAATATCACAGATCCCGGAAATGCCGAAGAAGTGATAACTGTTGGAGCTACGCATCGCAATCGACCCCATTCTTACGGTGTATCTTATTTTTCGAGTAAGGGGCCAACAGGAGACGGCAGGGTGAAACCCGACCTCGTTGCTCCCGGTGAAAAGATCGTATCAGCAGCCATCAACGACTCAACGGAAAGAATGGATGGCACATCAATGGCAGCTCCGCATGTTTCGGGAGCCGCGGCTCTGTTACTTGCCAGGAACCGCGAGCTGATTGGAAAACCAAGACGTGTAAAAGACATTCTTTGCCGGACAGCTACCGATCTTGGAAGAGAAAAATATTTCCAGGGTTACGGAATGGTGGATGTGCTACGCGCCATACAATCGGTATAATCGTTCGTTTTCATATTCCCGTTAATCAATAAAACTAATGCTATGATCTTCAGTCTTGAAATATTACAGGCAAATCATGGCGATTGCCTGTTGCTTTATTACGGCAATAATGCCGATCCGAAAGTAATAGTGATCGATGGCGGCCCTTCAGGGATCTATAATGGATTTTTGAAACCCCGTTTACTGGAGTTGAGAGATGCGCTGTCGGTGGACAAACCATTACCACTTTCGCTGGTAATGGTGTCGCACCTCGACGATGATCATGTTAATGGCATTCTCGCCATGACCCAGGACATGCTGGACCGGAAAGAGAATAATGAGGTAACGCTGTTGTCCATGAAAAATATCTGGTGCAATACATTCGATGATATTATCGGGAACCTGGAGCTGCCAGCCATTTCAGGCCTTCCTGCTTCAGCCGCGGCAGCAAGCACCGCTATGCTGCCACAGATCGCAGGCGCAGAGTCACATATCGCGGCAGTGATCGTTTCTACAGGCCAGGGTCGTAAGCTGCGGGATAATGCGGCTCTTTTATCGGCTACAGTTAATAATCCATTCGAAGCATTGGAGCCCGGCAAAGCAAATCTGGTAAGGGGCGATGGAGAGGGGTCGGTAATTGAATGGGATCCGGGGCTTGAGATCATCGTAGTACATCCGGAGGCACAACGGCTTAAGGAGTTGCAGAAAAAATGGGATGCAGATCTGAAAAAAGCAAAACAGGACGGTGACGACAGCATCATTTTCGCTTCTATTACGGATCCCGATAAATCGCCATTCAATCTCTCGAGCATCGTATGCCTTGTTGAGTTCAACAACAAAAGGATGCTGCTTACAGGTGATGGAAGAAGCGACGACATTGTTGAAGGGCTGAGAGCAAATGATCTCCTTGATAATAACGGCAGGTTACATGTTGACATTCTCAAACTTCCGCATCATGGAAGCATACGCAATATGGATGCAGATTTTTTCCAGGTCGTAACCGCAGATCATTACGTGATCTCAGCTAATGGAAGGGATGATAATCCTGACCAGGAATTACTGGATGTATTCGCTGCTAATGTAACCGAAGGAACGCTTCATCTTACCAATCGGGATGGCAAAAATAACCTGGAAGACAAAATAGATGCCTTCCAGGCAGAACTTGCAAACTCGGGAAGTAATGTGAAGCTGAATATCAGGAAACCAGACGGCAGCATCATTATTGATCTTCTTGATAAGTTTAATTTTTAAAAACGCATCCCATTCTGAATTTATTTGAATGCAACAAGCGCGGAGGTTGGTCCGGTGAGGTGCATCACTTTCATGCTTTTGAAGCCCGCTTCCCTGGCCCATTCAATAAACTCGGAAGCAGTGAAATCAAAACCTCCTGCTGTTTCAATCAGCATGTTCAATGACATCATCAACCCGAAAGCATTTTCTTTCCGTTGATCGTCGATCACATTTTCAATAACAGCGAATGCGCCTCCGTCAGGCAATGCTTCATACGCTTTCCTGATGAGCAGTTTTTTATTTTCCAGGTCCCAGTCGTGCAGGATGTTCCCCATAGTTATCAGGTCTGCTTTGGGAAATGGTTCTGTGAAGAAATCGCCTGAAGCTATTGATACCTGGCCCAGAACATTCATTGCTTTAAGGTTGCGCTCAGCAACAGGCGCCACAGCGGGAAGGTCAAAAGTGATGGACTGCATATGCGGCTGATGCAGCGCTATCTGTGCCGATAAGTGTCCGCCCGCGCCACCAATATCGCAATGCGTGCTATAGTCCGAAAAATCGAACTGCCGCGCGAAAGCGATGAAGTTGCCCGTTTGTATCCCGGCCATCGCGTGAACAAACTCTTCCAGCCTGTCCTGGTCTTCGTACAGTTCTTCAAAAACAGGCTTGTTGCCATGTTTTACTTCATTTTGGGGTTCACCTGTTTTCAAGGCATCTTCAAGATGATTCCAGAAAGGATAAAGGCGATTGTTGGCCATGATAAGCAAGCCACCAACATATGCGGGATGCGCTTTATTCAAAAAAATCTCTGTTTCCATCGTGTTGCAGTAAGTTGCATTTTCCTTCAGGCCTTCACGGCGAAGAAAATTGAGCGCTACAAGTGTATCCAGGAAATCATAGATACCTCTTGAGTGAAGATTTAATCCTGATCTTATTTCCGCGGCTGTTTTGTTTCCCTGTGAAAGGAATGAGAACAGGTCAAGCTTAACGGCGGTGAGCAATATTTTAGAAGGCCAGAAAGCCAGGGCGGTTTCCATGATACGCGCGGGCGTAACAACAACTTCATTCGCTATAGTGGGTGCTAACATTGTAATTCAATTTAATTTTATTAGAGTTTAATTCTTTCTGAAAAATCACTTGATCTCGACAAGCCATTGCTGAACAAACGCTCTTGCCGGTTCAATAACTTCCTTGCCCGCACGGAAGGCCATCTTCCATCTGTAATCTTTTTTTTCGTATTCGGGGTTCGCGAATATTTGTTTACCGTTTTTATTTACAAGCTGCGCTTTGAAATCAATGTCATTGGTAACCTCCAGGAATTCCTGTAGCCTGCGTTTTACGAATTGCAGGTCATCCGAAGGATATTTAGACTCCCAGTTCTTCAGCAGCTGCTGGTTTCTTTGCTCGGTATCTTTTACGAGCTGAGGGTAACCGTTAGCATAACGTACATATTGTTTATTGTTCGGATCCTGCGCTGCAGCCAGCTGCTTATTACCTTCGGCCAGAATTTTTTCGAAAACGGGCTTCATGGAAGCATCGGCTTTCTTCAGTGAAGCTTCCGTTTCGGCAATTGATTTCCTGATGATCGCGATGTTCTTAGCCTTCATTTCTTCGGGTGTTTCAGTTTTTTGAAGCGGGGGCTTGTTCTGCAGCTTTAAAGCTTCATACTGTTTTTTAAAGGCTGGTGATTGAACATATTCTTTTGTGTAAGTCATCAGTTCCTTTGTTATAGCCGGACGGCTCGCTATCAGGATGGCTTTTGGATTTTTTAACCCATAAGTATCTATCGAACCATCCAGGATGCTGCTTTTCATTCTTTCTTCAGCCGTGGTTTTTGTTAATCCTAATTGTTTCAGGACATCATCGCGCAGCGATGAAATGGTAAATGAAAACAGCATGGTCAGGCTCAGAAATACACCTGTTGAAATGATCGCGAATCTTGTGACCGGATGATGCGTGATGGTAATTTGATTCATGGCTTTGATTTTTATGATTTTTCTTGAGTTAATGATAAAATTTATGATTTATAATGAGCGGTCTATATTTACGAAGTCCGCAATGACACCTTTCCCTTTTACGTTTGAAGTCATACCGCCAATGATGCCGATCTGAAAATTTCCTTCAATGCCGATAATTGTACCACCCACTTTTGTTGGTCCAATCTTAATGGGCGTGTCACCAATACCTACTTCAGCTTTGGTTCGCGAACCAAAATCTGCGATCTCTCCATTATTATCGAATGTTATAAATGCCAGCTGTTTCATGCTTGCTTTGCCGATGCCTGCAAAAAATTTAGCCTTTACACCCATGCCCGCGGCCAGGGTTGATCTGCCTGTTTTGAATTCGTATTCATACTGGCCAATGACGCTGCTGCCCACTTCGATGCCGTACTTGCTGCAATCAGCTTTGATCTTTGCGACTTCTACATCCACTTCAATATTCAGCCACTTGGGACACTGCAGGTTCCAGTTGCGGTCGGCGGTAATTACACTGTCTGCTTTTTCAAGATCTAACTTTATATCGCAGGTTGGCAGTGTCTGGCTTACCGCTTCACCCGTAGCTGAGAACAACAGGGCGGTAGCAAGAAAAGTGAAATACCCACCTACCGTTTTGTTCACCATCATTTTATTGGATAAGGAGGGATCAAGTTGAACAATTGCTATAAGCTGGTTGATATATGACTTCCACCTTTGCTGGGCTACCCTGAATTTTGGCGCCCAGAAGCCGCTGTATTCCGCGATTCGTTTGTTGATGATTGGCTGTTGCAGCTGTTTGCAGCATTTAAATTCATATGCCGCCTGTGCTTCCAGAGAACTACCCGCAGGCGGTTGCGGACATTTTACTTTCTGCAGTTCCTTGCTGTAAAAATTGATAATGTCCAGCCCAATTCTGGCATCTTCATCCCTGATATTTGAAAGGTAGTCCGGTGAGAATTCCTCGTGTAATTCATCAAGCAACGCCTTTACAAGAGATGAATACATTCCTGGTTTTCTTTTTCCATCAGCTTCTATCTCTTCCATAGTGGGCATACCGGTTGTTAACCAGAACTGGGATTCCAGCTGAACACTGCTTCCAAAAGTTATGTATTCAGGTACCTGGGCGTAAGCTTCTTCGATGTTGGATGGAAAATCAGGGATAGAGAATTTTCCGAGATTGATCTCTTCAAAAAAATCCTTCTCCGGCCTTCCATTCAGTTGATTCCTTCTTTTCGCAAGGGCGCGCAGATTGAATTTCTTTCCCATTTTGGCGGCATACGCCAGTGTGCTGTTACGGAATGCAACCGTCAGCTCGCGTTCAAAATAACGCATGGCGTCATCATACTTTTTTTCGAACATATGAAGCATCCCCATCGCATGGTTCGCTTCGGGATTCAATGAGTCAAGCGCGAGACTCTCAAGAAAATATAACCTCGCCTTAATAAGGTCGCCCAGACCATAAAAGCTCTGACCGAGATTGTTCAGCACCATACTGCTGGAAGGGTCCTGCTGAAGACAATACCGCAGCATTGGAATAGCGCGATGCTGCATCCCTGCCTGATTGTACATGGCTGCAAGGTTATTCCAGACCACCAGCGAGTCAGGTTCCTTTTGAGCCACCTGCATCATCAGTAACAACGCTTTTGCGAGGTCATTACTATAGAATTTTCCAATCGACGCCTGGTGAAGCGTGGCAGTGCTTTCAGCAGCTGAAAATTTCTGAATTTCTGCTACATCAGCCTTCGGTACTACAGACTGAAGCTGTTGCTGGCTTTTCTGAACCTGTGTTATTAATTCGGTCCTCGTTGGCGGGCGCGATGGAATGAGCGCCAGGCGCGCCTCATCTTTTACAGGTGGTTTGATCTCAACTCCGGGAAGAACCGTTTCATCAATTGAAAGGCCGTACTGGCCTGCGAGTTTGATGATCTCGCCACTGCTCGCTTTCTTCAAAGAATCGGCATATTTCTCGCGCTCGGCAGGAGACATCGACATCAGTCGCTTCACATCGGGCATCGGGATTGCCGATGCTTTTTGCGCAGGCGATATTTTTATAAAGCCTGCAAGGATGAGGAGAATACAAAAAAACTTTTTCATGGCTTGTCTTAACTGGTTAATTGATGGCTATGGTGTTCGGGTATTGTGAGAACCTTTATCAGAGCTTGATAAAAGCAACCCGCCGGTTTTGAAGTTTGCCTTCCCTGGTCTTATTATCGGCAACAGGTTCGGTTTCGCCTTTGCCTGCTGTGGATATTCTTGATTCTTCTATTCCAAAATCTTTCACCAGTACATCCTTCACCGCGGCTGCTCTTCTTTCCGATAGTTTCATGTTTGAAGCATCATTTCCATCACTGCTGGTATGACCTTCGATTTTTATTCTGACAGATGAATGTTCTTTCAGTACACCAGCCACTTCTTTGATCACTCCGTAAGATTCTGGCTTGATGGCGGCGCTTTCGATTTCAAAAAGGATCCCGTTTGTTGAAAATTGCCCTTCATCAATCAGCTTGTGCCTTGTGTCGGGCAGGCCGGCTGCCACTTTTATATTGCTCAGGAAGAACCCGATCTCGTCTTCCTTGTACCCTGAGTTGTGGATTTTAAAAAACAGCTGATTAAATACATATTGTGTATCCAGCGCTTTCGGTATGTCGAACGCTTTTTCACTATTGATCCAGATGCGGAGGCGACTGCCCTGCACCTGCATGGCTATGTGTGTGACCTTGTTGTAATAGTCCTGGAGACTGCTCATTTTCTGGTCGCCACTGGTGAAATATTCTTTCTTATTAAGAAAAGATTTAAAGGAAACAGAAGAACTTCCATTGGCATATGGCCTTAATCCGAGTTGAGCGCTCTTAAAAACAGAAGGCGTTTGCAATAAAGCGTTATCAGTGGTTTCAAGGTCACCGCTGGAAAGGATCCCCACCGTGACCAGTGGTAAAGTGTGACTCTTGTAATTGAACTGAAGGATCATGTCAAACTCAATAGTGAAATCCTTGGGAAATTCTTTTTTGTTGGCGGTCAGATAAATGCTGTTCTGGTACATCCTCAGCCAGTTTCCGGTGAAATCTTTGAGCGTAACAACTGCTGCCTTTCCTGATGTATTCCAGTTTAAAGGCAGCTCACCGATTGCATCCTGTGAAAAGTCTTCACCGTACAGGATCTTTTCACCGGCAACAAAATCAAATTTTGAATAGGCTGTGAAGTTTTCCGTTGGAACAGATTGCGTTACCAGCTTGTCGTCTTTTACAACCGGAGAGCTGGTTGTTGCAGTTTTCTTTCCTTCCATTTCATCCAGGGCTTCGTTCATGGCTTTATCGGCCTTGTTTTCAATCCGCTGCTCAACTTTCTGCTCAGCTTTTTTCTTAAGCTTATTCACGAGGTTCCCCAATTGTGCATTGGCTATGCAGGGAGATACCACAAAAAACAGGATGGCTATACTTTTAAAATTCATGGCTTGTACTTTTTTACTTTAACACGATCTTTTTGAGAATTCCGGTACTGTCACCGGTTAACGCAGCAAAAGTAGGGGCGTGTAAAGGCGGGGAAACCTTCAATGCAACAGGCGCATCCCATGAAGGAATGAACGTATGAAAAACGGGAATGAATGGAAAAACGTTAAGGGGCAGCGGGGAGAACAACTGAAACAACGGTACCCTGGCCAGGAGAGCTGCTGATACTGATCTGCCCTTTATTGAGCTGCACAAATTCTTTGGCTACCAGCAGACCAAGCCCTGTACCCTTTTCATTTTCGGTACCCTGGGTGCTCCTGGTTTCAGACAATTCGAAAATGGAGGAAAGCCGTTGCGGCGAGATGCCGATGCCAGTGTCGGTGAATGTGATCAGGATATTATCATTAACAGGGCTGACTTCAATTTTTACAGACCCATTCCTGGGAGTGTATTTCAGAGCATTATTAAAAATGTTGCGGAAAACGGCCGACAAGGTGTTGTAGTCGCCCGAAATCATAACAGTTTCCGGCGCGCTGACAGAAACGGTCAGGTTTTTTGTGAGCGTGAATTCCTCATAAATAGCGGCAACTTCATTGATCAATTGAACGATATCTATTTCCTGGCACTGACAGCGGATTTCATTTCGCTGCGTCAGCGCCCAATGAAGCAGGTTGTCCAGTAAATGATTCAGTCGTCCCACCGACCGGTCGATCCTTGAGAACAGGATGTCGATCTTATCCTTCTCATCCTGTTTATTGTAGTGGTGAATGAGTTTTGAAATATTATGAAAGGATGCTACCGGTCCACGCAGGTCATGGCTGATAATTGAAAAAAGCTGGTCTTTGGTCTGATTGCTTTTCTGCAGGGCTTCGGTGCGTTCCGCGATCATTTCCTCCATGTTGTCGAACAGCATGGCGTTCTGAATAGATACTGCAATGGATTGAGAAAGCAGTATGAGGAAATTCTCATCGTCACGGCTGAATACACTTGCGTTGTAGCTTTCGGCCATCAGCACTGCCACCAGTTCATCATTAGAAACAAGTGGAATGGCGATCTGGCTTTCGGGATTTTCGAGTCCTGGCGACGGCTGATCAATGCCCGCCTTGCCCGCGGAGACCGCACGGATATATTGTTTTTTCTGTCTCAGGCCAGTAATGTTGAGCGGTTTCCTGGAGCGAGCTGCAATTCCTATTATGCCGGTGCTAAGGTCTAATGTATCATCGTGTTTTTTGTTGCCATACCCATAACTGGCTTTGATAACAAGCTTTTTTAGCTGCTTGTCGGGCAATACCATCATACTGTGGTTGATGCCAAAACGATCGTGAAGGATCTTCAGGATGTTGTTCAGTTTAACCGTGAGGCTGGAAATGGCATTAAGTTCGAGGGTCACGGTGCGGATAAGGTCAATCCGTTGTTTTGACTCCTCAAGCTGCCTTGTAAGCTTGTCTATATTGCCTTCGCCTGTCATGCAAGTCTGTAATAAACCTTGTCAATGCCCTTCACACTGTAAATATCCGCCGCCATAAGTTTGAAATTATCACTCTGACCCTGCATTCCCGCTATCACTTCAAGCTGAAGACGCATGTTAGTAAAAACTTCGCCTTCTGTCTGTGATTCCCTGAATTCAAGA
>DASWTK010000131.1:0-12516 GCA_036402175.1 Chitinophagaceae bacterium
TGAACCACCCATTTATTGTGACATCTTCCATATTCTTTACTTTTGCAGCTTAATCCCGGAACATGCATAAAGTAAAGGTGGGTATTGTTCAGATGAGCTGTGTGGCCGACAAACAGGCCAATATCGAAAAAGCTGTGCAGAAGGTACGCGAAGCGGCTGCCGGTGGCGCACAGATCGTTTGTTTGCAGGAGCTTTTTACCTCGCTGTATTTCTGCGATGTAGAGAACTACGACAATTTTAAACTGGCCGAGCCAATCCCGGGCCCTACAACCGATATTCTTGCCAAACTTGCGGGTGAACTTGGTGTGGTGATCATAGCTTCGCTATTTGAAAAGAGAACGCAGGGAATTTATCACAATACCACTGCTGTGCTGGATGCGGATGGAAGCTACATGGGAAAGTATCGGAAGATGCACATACCCGATGATCCGTCTTATTACGAAAAATTTTACTTTACTCCGGGCGACCTCGGTTACAAAGTATTCAAAACGAAATTTGCAACATTCGGAGTACTCGTCTGCTGGGATCAATGGTATCCTGAAGCAGCAAGGATCACCGCACTCATGGGAGCGGAAATATTATTCTATCCAACCGCAATTGGCTGGGCTACTTCGCAGGATGAAGAGACCAATACAGAACAATACAATGCATGGCAAACCATACAAAAAAGTCATGGTGTTGCTAACGGCGTTCACGTTGTAAGCGTTAACCGCGTGGGTTATGAGCAGGATGGCGCGATGAAGTTCTGGGGTGGATCATTTGTATGTAATCCTTTCGGTTCGGTTCTTTATCAGGCCAGCCATGAATCAGAAGAAGTAAAAGTAATTGAAGTGGATTTGTCGAAGACCGACCGCTATCGGACGCACTGGCCATTTTTACGCGATAGAAGGATCGATTCGTACCAGCCGATCACAAAAAGGTTTATCGACGAAACAATCTAAGACCCATGCACGATTTGCCTGCCATTGATCATCAAAACAAAATCAGCATGATGCACAATGGCCAACCAACACCCAAACAACTGGGCTATTATTTTCCTGCAGAATTTGCACCACACGTTGCAACCTGGCTAAGCTGGCCGCATAAAGAAGCCTCCTGGCCAGGAAAGATCCATACAATCTATCCTTATTATTGCGAATTCATAAAAGAGCTTACGAAAGGTGAAGATGTATTCATCAATGTGAACGATGAAAACATGGAAGCCTTTGCGGTTTCATGCCTTGAAAACGCGGGCGTAAACACTGAAAGGATAACTTTCTGCATTCACCCCACCAATGACGCCTGGTGCCGTGACCACGGACCGGCATTCCTGGTAAATCCAAACGCGCCTGAACATAAAAAAGTAATTGTAGACTGGAACTACAATGCATGGGGCGGTAAATATCCACCATTCGACCTCGACGATGTGATCCCTACGCTTATTGCGGATTACTACAAGGTCCCGGTTTATCACCCCGGCATCATCATGGAAGGTGGATCGGTTGAATTTAACGGCAACGGAACGCTGATGACATCAACTGCCTGTTTATTGAATCCTAACCGTAATCCGCATTTATCACAGGAACAAATTGAAGAGTACCTGGTGAATTATTATGGAGTAGAACAGGTTTTGTGGATAGATGAAGGAATTGTAGGGGACGATACCGATGGACACATTGACGACACAGTACGATTTGTAAATGAGGATACTGTTTTAACTGTGATAGAGGATAATAAGGCAGATGAGAATTATGAGTTACTGCAATTGAACCTGCGGCAGCTGAAACAGATGAGACTCCTGAATGGAAAGCAACTTAACATTGTGGAATTACCCATGCCCGACCTGGTGATATACGAAGATCAACGCCTGCCAGCTTCCTATGCGAACTTTTATATCGCCAATTCATCGGTGATTGTTCCAACATTCAGGTGCAAAAAAGATGAAATGGCATTAAGGATCATCAGCGAATGTTTTCCCGGACGGAATGTGATCGGGATTGATTCAACGGAGATCATCTGGGGCCTGGGCAGCTTTCATTGCCTGAGTCAGCAGGAGCCGGCAATAGTCTGATCTGAAAAAAAATTTCAATATTAATGATGCGGGGATTATCTTCATACCAACAAAAAAGCCCGTTGTAGAAACAACAGGCCTTTAACGATTGCTTGCCATATGAAAATCTTACTAATATCTTATGTTATCCCGGTTTTATCGACTAATGGCCTTTAACTACTTGCCTGCCTAACGATTGCCTGCCATTTTGAATAACCGTTGCTTTGTCAAAAATAGGACTCGTTGTTCTTTACCAAGATTAACTTATTGCAAACTATATGATTCCTAAGCCCGGTCAGGAAGGCTAAAAGCCTTATCCACAGGGGGTTTCAGGGAATTTTTCATATTATGTCCAACCGTACGCCAGATATATTGTTTCAACTCATTCATTCCCTTGAAAAAGCGGAAAAAAGGCATTTCAAGCTCTATATAAAACGCAGTTCTTCCAGGGACAATCTCAAGATCGTGCGCCTTTTTGACGCCATTGACAAGCTCAGGGAATATGACGAAAAGGCATTGCTGAAGAAACTTACCGGCATTCAGAAACCACAACTGGCCAATCTCAAGACCCATTTATACAAACAATTGCTTGCAAGCCTTCGTTTATTGAAGAGTGCCGACAGCATCGACCTTCAACTGAACGAACAATTCGATTACGGGCACATCCTGTATAAAAAGGGATTGTTCCAGCAAAGTCTCCGGATCCTGGAACGGGCAAAAGAGATTGCGAAAACCCACCAGAAATACAATTTTCTGACACAGGTAATAGCCCTGGAAAAAAGGATCGAAACATTGCATATCACACGCAGCATGCACGACCGGGCAGAAAGCCTTTCGGTGGAAGCCGTGGAAGTGAGTTCCCATATTAATATGGTATCAAGGCTTTCGAACCTTGCATTACAGTTATACAGTTGGTATATACGTTACGGGCATGCGAGAAATGAAGAAGATGAAAAAGGTGTGAAGCAGTTCATGCGCGAAAACCTTCCCCCCGATGCTCACCTGCAAAAAGGATTTTATGAAAGATTGTACCTGTATCAAAGCTATTGCTGGTACGCGTTCATCCGTCAGGATTTTCTGCAGTATTACCGGTACACGCAGAAATGGGTAGACCTGTTCAGGGAGCAGCCCTTAATGGTGCGTGTTGAGACAGGCCATTATATAAAGGGCATGCACAACCTGCTGAATGCGCATTTTGATCTGCGCAACTTCCGTCAGTTTGATATTGCGTTGAAACAGTTCCAGGCCTTTTCAAAAACAGAACGGGTTCAGCAACACGATAACTTCAGGACACAGACATTCATTTATATTTCGCAGGCGAGGATCAACCAGCATTTCATGATCGGAACTTTTTCGAAAGGACTTGCCCTGGTGCCCGAAATAGAATCAAAGATGGAGGAGTACTCCTTATTCATCGACAGGCACAGGATACTTGTGCTGAACTATAAGATCGCAACATTATACTTTGGTAGCGGTGATTATGCAACCTGCATCGATTACCTGCAAAAGATCATTCATGATTCGGTTGATCTGCGGTACGACCTTCAATGCTATTCGCGCCTGTTGCACCTGCTGGCGCATTATGAGATAGGAAATTATGATATCATGGACTCACTCATAAGGTCGGTTTACCGTTTCATGGCAAAAATGGAAAACCTGACTGTTGTGGAAGAGGAGATATTCAAATTTCTACGCGCAAGTTTCAGGGTACCACTGCAAAAACTAAAACCCGAACTGGAACAATTCCTTCAGAATATCAAACACCTCGAAAAGAACCGTTTTGAAACCCGCGCATTTGCTTACCTGGATATTATTTCATGGGTTGAGAGTAAGGTTTATAGGAAGACGATGAGTGAGGTTATTTATGGGAAGTATGTTAAGAGCAAGAGGAGATGATTAGCCAATTTTGCCAATTAGCCAATAAGCAAATGAATACACTGATTAACGTTATGAATTATTCATCACGTCATTAAAACTCCTAATTGGCTTATTTGCTTATTGGCAAAATTGGCTAATTGTTTTCCTATGGCAAAAAGATCAACCCCAAATTCGTCGTTCTTCCCGAATCCACCGCAATCTTAATCAGTTCCAGTGAATTAAGTCCGGGATCGGCAGGCTGGATCAGGAGTGTATATTCGCCAGCCTTTACATTTTTCATGCTGAACGCGCCGGTCCTGTTTACAATTTCAAATTCGGTATAACTCAGGGTATCATTGTATAACGTCAGACTGAATTTTGTCTCGGGCATGACCTTTCCTGTCAGAAATCCGGTTGAAGAAATAACAGGATCGGCAACGGGTCCGATATCCTCAACAGAATCCTTAACCAGAATGTCTTCGGCAGGTAAACTTTCTTTTTTACAGGCAACTATCGAAGTAACAAATGCAGCAATGAACACCGCATAGATGAGATAACGTTTCATAAGTTGGATTTTAAAATTTCTTTACAAATGTATTGAAGCATAGAGACAGATACAAGTCTCTCTGATGCAATAAATTGCATGTCGTGCCCGATCCCATTAGTAGAATTTTAAACACTCATGTGCAATGAGTTGCGAATCGTTCCCAAAATTGAACCTGATTATTTTTTTAAAAACTGTCTAACTGTAATGCACATGACATCCGCCGGGCCGTTTCCGTCTTTTCTTTGAGGTTGAATAAAAATCAATCGAATAATGAAACAGTTAACGGCCACACCCAAGGAACTGCGTGAGAAAGCCATTTACAGAAAAGCTTACTCTTTAAGGACATCGGCAATTCTTGCAGGTTTATTTTTTACCGCAGTATTTACGCTGCTGCTTACCGGATCGCTGCAAGCGCAAAAATTCAACGGAAAATACTTTAATAATGTAGATGCCAATAACATCATCCTCGACGGCTATGATGCTGTGGCGTTTTTCACAGACAAAAAACCTGTGAAAGGAAAACCAGAATTCCGGTTTAATTATGAAGACGCCATTTATCAGTTTGCTTCAAAAGAACACCTGGACCTTTTTGCAGCAAATCCCGATAAATACAAACCGCAATTCGGTGGTTGGTGCGCGTACGCGGTTTCACTGGGAAGAATTGCTCCGATTGATGTTAATACCTTTTCAATTGTCAACGGAAGGCTTGTGATCCAGCATAACCAGCGCGCAGTGAATGGTTGGAACAAGGATGTGCAGGGAAACCTTCAACTGGCAGACAAATACTGGCCGAAGGTAGCTGAACATGGAGGCAACCAGATCACTACTGACGCGGAAAAGAGCTTTCTGAACAATACCGATCCAAACGGTGTGATCATTCAGGGTTATGACGCGGTTGCATACTTCACTGAAAACAAAGCAATCCATGGAGATCCTGCATTCTCTGCAAGGTACAATGGTGCAACTTATTGGTTCGCATCGCAGAAAAATGCCGACATGTTCAAAGATCATCCCGAAATGTTCGCGCCCCAGTATGGTAGCTTCTGTGGATATGCCATGAGTCTGAATAAACTGAGACCTGTGAATCCTGAAATATTCCAGATCGTTGACGGCAGACTGATTCTTCAGCACACACAGGATGCATACGATCAATTCAACAAAGATGTTACCGGCAATACCGCGAAGGCCGATAAAAACTGGCCCGGCCAGATTAAGAAGCACGCGGGGAGAAAAGTAAAATTCGACAAACCCGCGAAAGCAGTAGTGGGACGTTAACAAATAAAAAAATACAACATGTATAAAATATGCACACTCGTACTGGCAGTATTGTTTTCAGCGGCCTCTTACGCTCAGGTAAGTACAACGAAGACGATCACACTGGAAGGCGCAAAAAAAGTAGTGACGGAAGCAATCAGGTATGCAAAAGCGAACAATGCTCCCGGAGGTTCTATTGCGGTAGTGGATAATGGCGGCAACCTGGTTTACCTGGAGCGCCTTGATGGAACATTTGCGGCTTCCGCCGAAGTTGCAATTCAGAAAGCAAGGACTGCGGCGCAGTTCAAATTGCCTTCCAAAAAGCTGGAAGATGCGGTGAATAATGGTCGCAATGCCCTGATCACTGTTGGCAGAACATTCCTTCAGGGAGGAATTCCCATTGTTTATAACGGAGAAATAATCGGCGCGGTAGGCGTTAGCGGAGCCGCAAGCGCTGCGCAGGACGATGAGATTGCAACGGCGGGAAGCAAAGTGAAGATAGATTAATACCCGCGTCGGACTCATCATAATTCGTCGGGCATGTACGCTCGAAGTAATCTGGCTGCAGATTGCTGCTGAAAAATCGTGTTCATTAACCTTCAATACAACAACATGAATAAATATATGCTGTTGCTTCTGTGCATAAACATCATGTCGCAGGCAATTGCACAGGAATCACGTCAACTTTCCATAGGCGGACCAAATGCTATTGCCGACCTCCGGACGGAAGAGGGAGCTGCGTTGGTAAATGCAAACTGGTATGTTCAACCGGCAACCCTGGCTGTAAAACAGTTCAGGTCGCCCGGACCGGGTAGCAACGGTGATGCCTTACCGTTATATCCCACAGGGAATGCCATACAAACACACACGCTTGAGCCACAAATTGGCAGTGCGGGTTTTGAAAAAGGCTTTATGAAGGTAAGTCCGGCCGAACTGGAAAAACGCCAGGGAACCGGACTTTTCTCATTCATCTGGTATAAAATAGAAGTAACACTTCCTTCTGCCATAGGAGATCTTGCTATCAATGGCACCACTGCAGTTTTTGAAATTGTGGTTGATGATTATAGTGAGGTTTGGGTCAACGGAAAACAACAACCCGTATTTGGCGAATCTGGCAACGGGCTTATCAGCGGATACAATTCCAGGAACAGGGTGGTACTTACGAACAATGCAAAGCCGGGAGAACATTTTGATATCCTGGTGCTTGCAATCAACGGACCAATCGGGCAGTTACCTGAAAACTATATCTGGGTGAGAAATGCATTTATTGATTTTTATAAAGAGCCGCCCGTTAATAATTCATGGAAGGATATTGGAAAGATAGAAGTCATAGACCAACAGTTGGAAAATGTTATCAGTGCACAATCCAAAGTGGAAAAGATAGCCGATGGATTTCAGTTCACGGAAGGTCCGGTCTGGCATCCTGACGGATATTTACTTTTCAGCGATCCGAATGCGAATGTTGTTTACCGTTATAACCCGGTCAACCATAATGTTGGGATATATATCAGTCATAGTGGTTATGCAGGTGCCGACATCGGCCAGTATAAACAACCCGGATCAAACGGATTGGCGATTGACAGGCAGGGACGGCTGATTGTAGCGCAGCATGGCAACCGGCGGGTGATACGCCACGAGAAAAAAGGACCGGTAACCGTTCTCGTTGACAGGATTGATGAAAAAAGGCTCAATAGCCCGAATGACCTGGTATTAAAAAGCGACGGAAGCCTTTACATTACAGATCCTCCATATGGTCTTCCGGAATTTTATAACGATAAGAGAAAGGAGCTCCCCTACCAGGGCGTAATTCTTTATAAAGATGGAAAAGCCCGGGTTGTTGCGAAAGAGTGCGGTGGTCCGAATGGGATCGCATTTTCACCCGACGAGAAATACCTCTACGTAGGTAATTGGGATATCCGCGACATACATAACACGAAAACCGTATGGAGATACGAAGTGCAGCCAGATGGATCATTAAAAAATGGAAAGGTATTTTTCAACTGGAATTTTACCGAAGGCGATGAAGCCATAGACGGCATTAAGGTAGATAAAGAAGGCAACCTGTTTGTTTCAGCGCCCGGCGGAGTATGGATCATTTCTGCAGAAGCAAAGTTGCTCGGCAAAATCATCACTCCGGAGCGGCCCGCTAATATGGCATGGGGCGGTGCCGACGGAAAAACGTTATACATGACAGCCCATAGCAGTTTGTATAAGGTCAGCGTGCGTACCGGGGGAAAATTTTCCTGGGAATAATGTACAAATATTCATCACAATCATAAACCAACGAATGAAAACAATTATAGTTACCGGAGCTAACGGTAATCTGGGCGTTGCGGTTGTAAAGAAGTTCCTTGACGAAGGATACAACGTAGTAGGAATTGATTTCAGTGGCACAAACCTGGAACAATCCCTGCATAATCCCGGGTTTGAGTTGCATTCTGTAGACCTCACAGATGAAGAGGCGGTTGAATCATTTGCAAATGCGGCCATCAAAAAGTTTGGTTCTATTGACGGAGCGTTCCTGCTGGCTGGTGGGTTCGCCATGGGCGGTATTCATACCGTTACGAATAAGGAAATCCAAAAGATGTTTACGCTGAATTTCGAAACTGCATTTAATATAAGCCGTGTTTTATTCCCGCACATGCTAAAAAATGGACACGGCAGGCTGGTCTTCATTGGAGCACGGCCGGCTTTAATACCCGCGCAAGGCAAAGGAATGATGGCTTACTCCCTTACAAAATCGCTGCTGTTCAATTATGCAGATATGCTGAATGAGGAAGCCAGGGGGAAGGATGTAGTTGCTTCAGTGATCGTGCCAAGCACCATTGATACGGAATTGAATCGCAAGAGCATGCCCGATGCAGATCCCGCGAATTGGGTTAAACCCTGCCAGCTTGCTGATGTTATGGAATTTATTACTTCTGCGAAAGGAAGTGTTTTGAGGGAAACTGTACTGAAGGTGTATAACAACTCATAAATCTTTTCTCATAGTGCTTGTTGATTTTTAATGCTGCCAGCTCCGGCTGGCGGCATTATTTATTGGGATCTACTTCACAGAACATAAAACGGGAGTAACATCGGGCATTACAAGCATACGTCCCGAAATTCTTTTTATATCACCGGCATCTTTAAGATAAAGTATCACCCAGTCGTCCTGCCTGACCGCTCTTGCGGTTAACTCAACAGGTTCCGCGATAATATTTTTCACGGCCTCCCCTATATTGCCAGGCGAATCAGCTGCCAATAAATAATAGTTTGTTTGACCACCGCCACTCACAACTCTCATAACAGGAGGAATACCACCAAGAATACAACGGATGGCGCAATCCTTATGTGGCTTTCCTTCACCAGGTTTCATTACACCAAAATAACATTTGGGATCTACGATCTCACCGCGTACGGTAACAAACCCTAACGCTTCCTTCACCGGCAATTTTCCGGGAGGCGCAGGATCGCCGATACTTACAAAAGGCTCCTCGTTTTTATCGATCTGCATGAGTGTTTTACCATCACTATATAACAAGGTTCCCCTCAATGTTACATTCTTTCCGCCAAGTGATGATCCCACAGCATTTTCCTTTTCCCTGATGATTCCCGAAGCGCCGGACTTGCCATAACCAACCAATGGAATGGTGATATAGGAGTTTCTTCCAAAAACATCCGAACTACTGATTACTTTGATTGCAGGATAAGGAGATTCATAATAGATACCACTAACCTGCGTAAGTGTACCAAACTCAAAAACCGCATTCGAGAATTTTCTTTGCAGCAGCGCAAGGAAGACTGCTATGAAAATAACCAAAATGCCCAGTGCAATAACGACTCTCTTTACAAGTTTGGAAAATGAGGCCGGCGCTACAGGCATCCAGCCGATATAAAATTCTTTTTCGTTCATCTCTGTAAATTTTAAATAGCTGTTTGATGCAATGAAGTGGCATGAATCAAGGCTCCTGCTCTTTCAGTTCCTTCGGGATAAGGCAATGGGTTCACCCAAACACCCGAATCAATTACGCGGACGTCGTATGTGTTTACCTTTTCTTTAAATGGAGGAGGCGATTGACCATTTTGTGGCAGGTACTGATAACCATGCCACGGACAAGTAATGCAACCGTCGATGATCTTACCTTCGCCAAGTGGCCCCCCCTGATGTTTGCATACATTGTGAATGGCATACAGTTTTCCTTCATGCCTGTAAACAGCGATCCGTTCCTTTTCAATACAAAACATCTTTGCCCTTGATTCCTGCAGGTCAGAAATCTCGCATACATATACAAATCCTTTCAATGACTTATCGAAATGAATATTGTCTTTCCTTACTTCTTTCAATCCAGCTGTTATATGTAACAACAAAAGAAAGAACGCGCCTATACCAATGAGGATAACAAGGAATGGATGCGTTTCATACTGAATGACGCCCAGCATCACATGCATGATTACAAGGAAATAAGCCACATAAACGAACATGTGAAGACTTTTCCATATCCGGGGCGATAAGGTGTGCAGCCAGAAATCATGACTGGTAACAGCCATTAGTATAAAAATGAGCAGCGCAAAGAAACCCAGCGCCTGGAAAGGAAATGATGCGAGTGAGTTGAAACTGGTATTGGATGTGAAGAGTGAAACAAAAGGATTTGTATTACTCAGCGCATGAAACTGGAATAAACTAAAGCTGCCATGCACCAATGCGATGCAGCACATGGTTACCCCAAGATGCCGGCGGTTATACAACAACGGCAAGAACCTGTTATTGAGCCTGCAAAGCGGGCCAATGGCCAGGATTATGTGAAGCATCAGTACAGCAAGTGTGGACGTTGACCTGATGAGTAGCGTTTCGAAAGTGGCCTGCCGGTTATAAATGAGCGTTATGGTGATAAATAGTGTGAGATATGTAACGCAGCCCGCAAAGATCATCCAGTCGTAAACCTTCTTTTGCCGGTTCCACCCAACCGCCTGGTAAGATACTCCCATGGTCAGAACTTTATAGTGTCAATGATCTGTTGATGAATAAAATCGTACAGAATGAATGCCTGCTGCTCCATACTTTTTCGTCCGGCAACAGGAATATCAAATTGATACGTCCTTCTCTCCCCTATCCTGCCTAACAGCTCGTTCCCGTTTATACCTGTTGCTCCCGGCATCATCCTGTACAACAAGGCCGAAGGTAAATCCTGCGGAACAAGACTATTGTATTGCAGCTGACAGCTGCTGTTGTCTGAGTTACAAAGAAGGCGTATAGAATATTTTTCTGTCTTCACTTCTTTAACCACTTTCGTGAATGAGATTGAATTATTTTTTTCAATTGGTTCGGAAATGATCTTTTCCGGCCTTGCCATCCACGCGCTTATAATTCCGGCAGGCATTATCGCGGCCAGACCGATCCAGATAAAAAGGTGTTTCTTTCTCAAAGGCTTCATCATAAAACTTATTTTTTTAATGCACGTTTCCATTTTATCAAAAGAACAGGCCACAACAAAATGGTTCCCGGCACAATTATCAACCTGAAACCCCAACCGGTTCCGTGTGAACCTTCGTCAATAACATCAACCCCCTTCGTAACAAACAGCATTGCGAATAACAGGCCTGCAGCCAGGTAAACCGCCGCGAGTATGAGTAAGATTGAAATGATCAGCATAGCTAATTTTTTACTTTCAGTTTACTTCAAGCACACTATTCCAGCCGTTCATCCCATCGGGCTCCCGGAATGGATTGCATACGTCCTCAATCCAGATGTTTTCATCTACAAAAAATTTATAAGTATACCGCCCTTTAGGCAACATCGGTATCTCAATCTTCCAGATGCCATTTCGACCATGCTCAAGCAACAGCATGTCGGACGACCATTTATTAAATGTTCCCGCAAGCGCTACCTGCGATGCCCAATCGTGCTGGATATAAAATTCAATTGTATTACGCAAGTGATTAATACATGGTGAGCAGTGCAAATCAGCAACCACTCCTTTTTTCATCGCTTTCATAACAGCTTTGCGCGGCTGGACGTAGCCAAAACCCTGGCGCTCTATCGGCAGATCGTGAAATGGCTTCGCAGTACTGAAAAGAATTGTGCGTATTTGCATAGGAGTCAGTGTGGGTTCAACTTCAAGCAATTGCGCTATTACTGCTGTTACAAGGGGAGCTGCAAACGAAGTGCCGTCAACATGCATATAATCCGGATGAAAATATTTTGTATCCCTGATCCGGAGCTTTATCGCGTTCCTTATCAATCCGGCCACAGGTTGGGAATATAAAATGCTATCAAGGTTGATTTTCTCCTTTAGAACAACATCATTTTTTTCGAATGCCTGTTGCAGTTGAATATCGGTCAGTGTAAGAAGCCGGTGCAACATTTCAGCTTCAGTTTTTTCCTTCGTGCCAGGCAGGATGGGAGCTGCAATCCAGATGGCGTTTGCAACAAGTTCCGGTTTTACCAAACCATCTG
This sequence comes from Chitinophagaceae bacterium, assembly GCA_036402175.1. Taxonomy (GTDB): domain Bacteria; phylum Bacteroidota; class Bacteroidia; order Chitinophagales; family Chitinophagaceae; genus DASPKM01. The sequence goes on from DASWTK010000131.1 coordinate 12,124, forward strand.
TAGTATACCCGTAGGTTGAATGGTACAGGGAGGTAGCCGATCCATCGATGCAATTGCCGTCGTCAATTCCACCTACCGCAATTACGTTAAGTGAATTTCCGGGTGGTTTGATCTCACCGTCCTCTTTATTACCAACAGCGGCTACTACTACAACACCTTTTCCAATCAGTTCTTCAGCTAACTGATCCACTAGGCTGGCTTTGTATGAAACGGAGCAGTCATCATAAACCGACATGTTCACTACTCTGATGTTATAGAACTCATGATTCTCCAGCACCCACTGCAGTGCCTTTACAAGATTTTCCGTTGTGATTCTTCCCTCATCATCCTGCACCTTCAGAAGTACAAGATCAGCTTCACTCGCAATTCCCTTATATAATCCCTTTGACATAT
>DASWTK010000132.1:0-3250 GCA_036402175.1 Chitinophagaceae bacterium
AGCAATACTTCTTCTGCTTTACAGTCGTACAGCATATAACTGAGCAGCGATGAAAGCTTCAGGATCATACCTGGCGTTTTGGTTGAATTTTCCAGTGAAAAGGAATAAATGTTATTAAGGGTATTGAACAAAAAATGGGGATGCACCTGGGCCTTCAGCAGTTGCAGCTCGGAAACTATTTTTTCTTTTTCGGCCTGCATGCGTTCTTCCTGTGATTTCATCCAGTGCTTGAACAATATGATTACCGAAGTAACTCCCGCTGTAGTTGTCAGCACCAGAAAGCTATTGGCTTCCCAGGGGTTTCGGTTAATGTTGGTGGTATACAATTGTTCCTGAATTGGAATAAAAACATAAGCCCGGAAAAGGTAATTAAAGAAAAATCCTGCGGCGGCCCAGAATATAATGATGAGCGCGAATTGCGCGTACTTTCCTTTCAGAAGATATTTTGGAATTGCCCAGTACATCAGCGGATAGCAATACAACAGCCGCACAGGTAGCCATATAAGGCCATTCAGAAGATTCTGCTCGAAGCTCTTACCTACATTCTGCCAGGTGAACGCAACAATTACTGTATAAACAACCCAAAATACTATGTGCCGCAACAAACGGTATTTTGAAGAAAACAGAAATTTATTTGGCTGATAAATATTCATCTGAAAAACTTGCAAACACAAAGTAAGATTTTTGGCCGGTTTGCATTATTACGGGGAGGGAATAAAGACTAACGACCATTTTTTGCGACGAACCGCATGATTTTTTCGCTAAAGCCGTTGACTGGCCCGGCATGTTTTCTTTCCCGGAAATAACCTCATTGATCGATCTGCAAAAAAATGGGCTGAAGGAATTTCTACCTTTTCATTAATTCTTTACATCAAAATTGAAAATTATGAAAAGGAGAGTGAAACCATTAACCAATTCGACCTTGATTTTATGCTGCCTGCTTTTTATTGTTGCCTGCAAAAAAGAACGTGCAGATGACGCTTTTCAGGCAGGAGCTGAAACCGCATCGGAAGCCAATTCAACAAGCGGTCACCTGAAGCAAACAAAAACTTATTCGTCAGAGGTCGCGCAAAAGTGGCACGATCTGCAATTGAGGATACTTCGATTGCCGGCAGGCGCGAACCCTTATGGCCTGAACGGAAACCGCAATTTCGCTTATTGCGGAATTGCATTGTATGAATCCGTTGTGCCGGGTATGCCCAGTTACCAATCGCTGTACGGCCAGTTGACAGACATGCCGGCGATGCCTGAAACGGAACCAGGCAAAGCATACCATTGGCCTACATGCGCTAATACTGCGTTGGCTTCTCTGAGCAAAAATTTGTTTGCAACTGCTCCCGCTGCGCTTAAGATTTCAATGGATTCATTGGAAGCAGCATTGAATGCGGAGTACTCCAATGAACTTAAGCCCGAAACATTTCAACGTTCAGTTGACTTTGGAAAGACTGTAGCGCAACGAATTTTTGACTGGTCAAAGACCGACGGTTCGTTAACGGCTTATCCACCTTATCAACCACCACCAGGCGTAGGAATCTGGTCTAATACAGCGCCCAATCCTACAGCGGTTTTTGCTCCTTACTGGGGAAAGAACCGGCTGTTTGTGCCGGGTAGCATGAACAATACTGAATCTCCGGCTCCACCAGTTTATTCAACTGATCCCAACTCTGATTATTATAAAATGGTAAAGGAGGTGTATGATATTTCTCAATCGTTAACACCGGCTCAGATAGCTACGGCTTTGTACTTCCGGGATAACCCCGGCTTTCAGGCAGGCACACATTATCAATCTGTTTTCAGCCAGGTAATGCATGCCGAAAATCCGCAATTGGATTTTTACGCACTTGCGCAGGCGCAAACCGGCATTGCACTTGCTGAATCACAAATTGCCTGCTGGAAAGTGAAATATGAAACGCTTATGGAGCGGCCCATCCGTTACATCCGGAATGTACTGGGCCATAACATGTGGAACCCCGTGCTTGCCACGCCACCGCACCCTGATTTTCCTTCTGGTCACTCACAAACAGGTGGAGCTTTTGCGGGAGTGTTTACAAATTTGTTTGGCGACAATTATCAGATTACGCTGCACACTTATGATAACCTGGGCATGGCACCACGTTCATACAATTCATTCATGGAAATGGTGGATGACATTGGAAAATCGCGGGTATATGCCGGGATACATTATACATATTCGTGCACGGAGGGAAGTAAGAAGGGAGTAAAAATAGCGGAGAATATTTTGGGGAGCTTAAGGTTCAGGAAGTAGAGTTAATTTTTTGATTGTAGAAGGAATGGGCCGAAAGGCTTGTTCCTTTTTTTGTTAATATGGTTTGAACTTCTGACCACAATCATATTCTTTAAAAATCACCATCATATTTCCCGCGGCTGCGAGGGGCTAACTTGCTCACCACCTCAAATTTTCTGTTATGAGAAAAATTTTAGCCAGCCTTATCCTTGCACTTATATGCCATGCAAGCTTTGGGCAAGCCGGCAGCCTCGACCCTTCTTTCGGTGATAATGGCATAGTCAGGAATAATTTTGTATTGTCAAACACCTCAGGAAATACTTGCAGGCAAATCTTATTGCATCCTGATGGGTCATTCTACCTTGTATTCGACATGAACGGCCAAACGTTTGTCACCCATCGCCTTGCAAATGGAACGGTTGATGCCGGTTATGGAGAGAATGGTTATTCCGTACCTGTGCGCATGACGGGTCCCAGCGCAGAGATGCAACCCGATGGTAAAATAGTAGCCGGTGGTACAGTAATAGTAAACGGCGGTAAGGACTTTGTAGTTGCACGCTTCAATACCAACGGTTCGCTTGACAACAGCTTTTCAGGTGATGGTATTCAATTGCTGGATTTCGCTACGCGTGACGACGTTATGTCTTCACTGGTACTGCAGCCCGATGATAAGATTGTTACGGCCGGTTCCACAATGGCAACTACGGGTTACTCCGACTTCGCGCTTGCGCGGTTTAATACCGATGGCTCGCCGGACAATAGTTTTTCCGGTGATGCAAGGGTAATTACTGAGCTAACGGGTAATGCAATAGTTGATGTGGGCTTGCAAAACAACGGCCGTATAATAGGAGTAGGTGTTACCCACAACGCCGGTTCAAGCATGACCGTGGTATGTTATACACCAGATGGCAACCTCGACAATACTTTCGGTACAGGTGGCAAAAAAAACATCAGCAATTGTGAGAGCAAGACAATACTTGTTCAACCAGACAACAAGATACTGGT
>DASWTK010000133.1:0-3432 GCA_036402175.1 Chitinophagaceae bacterium
CCGAATGTTGCGGCCGGTCAAAAAGTGATCGTGGCCACTATCGGTACTACAATTTATCCGTCAGATGGCGATCCCATGACAATGAAACCTGTGAAGATCCGCGGTATCGAAAGCCAGGGAATGATCTGCGCTGAGGATGAAATAGGAATGGGTGAAGGTCATGAAGGAATAATGGTATTGCCTCCCGATTCGGAAGTAGGAAAGCCCGTAGCAGAGCTTTTCAAAGTATATACCGATTGGATATACGAAATTGGCCTCACGCCAAACCGGATGGACGCGATGAGTCACCTTGGTGTTGCCCGCGACGTTTGCGCATACTGGAGTCATCATTATAACAAAGCTTGCAACCCCATAACGGGCCAGACAGGAAATTTTGTGCCGGATAATAATGGTCTTCCCTTCGAAGTGATCATTGAAAACGCAAATGCATGCCGCAGGTATTCCGGTCTTAGCATAAAAAATGTGCAGGTTAAGGAATCACCGCAATGGATGCAGGAGAAACTGAAGGCGATTGGTGTGCGTACAATCAACAACATTGTTGACATAACCAACTTTGTACTTCACGAATCCGGACAACCGCTTCACGCCTTTGATGCGGATAAAATAGCAGGCAAAAAAATAATAGTGCAAAACCTGCCTGCGGGCACTTCTTTTATCGGCCTCGACGGAAAAGAAAGAAAACTTCATTCCGAAGACCTGATGATATGCAACGGGCAAAGCGAAGGAATGTGTATAGCGGGTGTATTCGGCGGAGCTGAAAGCGGTGTAACCAGCAATACCCATAATATTTTCCTGGAAAGTGCCTGGTTCAATCCGGCCGACATACGCAAAACATCGTTCAGGCATAACCTCCGCACTGATGCCGCTACCCGGTTTGAAAAAAACGTTGACATTTCCAATACGGTGAATGTACTTACCCGTGCGGCTCTGCTTATTAAAGAACTTGCAGGTGGTGAAATTTCATCAGCCGTCATAGATGTTTATCCGGGAAAGATGGAAAGAACGCAGGTAGTTCTAACATACGCGTACCTGAAAAAATTAAGCGGAAAATATTACGAGCCTTCAACTGTAACAGGAATACTTACCGGACTTGGTTTTGATATATTAAAAGAAAGCAAAGAATCATTAACGGTTTCTGTTCCCTATAGTAAACCCGATATAAGTCTGCCAGCCGACGTAGTAGAAGAGATCATGCGGATCGATGGATATGACAACATCCAGATACCTGCTTCAATCACTATTACACCATCGGTGCAATCGGACGAACACAAACATACTTATACAGAAAAGGTAGCCAATTACCTCGCGGGGCTGGGTTTCAACGAAATTTTCACCAATTCAATTACCAACAGTCTTTATTATTCAGAAGAGGAATTAAAGACTTCTGTGAAAATGCTGAACAGCCTTAGTGCTGATCTGAATATCATGCGGCCTTCCATGCTGGAAACAGGTCTTGGGTCCATCGCGCATAACCTTAACCGAAAGAATAACGACCTCCGCTTTTTTGAATTTGGGAATACCTATTCAACATCGGGACACGGAAAATACCAGGAAGCACCGCATCTCACGCTTTACGTTACCGGCCAGGCTAATGATGGTTCGTGGAAATCAAAACCGGTAACAACCGACATTTATTATATCAAGGGTGTTGTTCAAAGGCTGTTTCATTTACTTGGAATAAATGACGTAGAACTGAAACAGGTAAACTCGCCCAAGCTGGAGAACGTACTTTCATTTTCTGCCGGTGACCTGGTATTGGCGTTTGCGGGTGCTGTGGGTCAGTCTGCACTCAACAGGTTCTCTATCCGTCAGCCGGTATTTTATGCCGATCTGAACTGGGAAGCAATACTGGTTAAGATCAGGGAAAGCAACGACAGGGTAAAGGAACTACCGCGGCAGTTACCCGTGCACCGGGATCTTGCGATGGTGGTAAACAAATCGCTTCAGTATGGAGAAATTGAACAAAGCATCCGCAGGATCGGATTGAATAAATTGCAGCAGGTGCAATTGTTTGATGTATTTGAAAGTGATAAGCTGGGCAAGGAAAAAAAATCATTTGCAGTGAGCTTTACGTTTTTGGATGATGAAAAAACGCTGACCGATAAAGAAATTGATGGCATGATGAACAGGATTATGTCAACGCTGGAAAAAGAAGTGCAGGCCGATATCAGGAAAGCATAAGGATTATCAAATATGCAACTGGAACAACAGATACAGGATATACATCAGAAGCTGCAGCAACTGCTGAAGCGACTGGCAACGCTTCAGAAGGAAAGAGATCAGTTGCAGGCGCAGTTATCTTCTGTGCAAACTGATAATAAACAGCAGGCGCAGGCAATAGAATTGCTACAGCAAAAAGTAGAAGTGCTGCAGGCGGCAAAGGGTGAAATGAATGAAGAAGAAAAGAAGGCGTTTGAAAAAAGACTTTCTCAGTACATCCGTGAAATAGACAAGTGCATCGCAATGCTGAGTGAATAGTCTAGATGCGTTTTACAAGTCGCATTTTGGTTTCATCAGATCCATGCTGTACTTCCAGCGAATAAACGCCGTAAGGAAGATCATTGAGGCCATTCCAGTTGAAAACCTGTTGTGGAGTATCCACGGCGGTTTCCATTGCACTGCAAACAAAACCTGCGTCATCGCGCAGGACAGCTTTTAAAAGACAAGGTTCCGCTGCATTTACTTCCAGCGTCAGCCGGTCGATAAATACATTTGATTTCAATTTTAGCAACATCGTTGAAGTTTTGGGGGGTGTAGATCGAACTGATACAATTTTTCTTCGCAGGAATAACGGATGATTATGGGACGGTTGGCTTATCTTAGACAGTATTCAGAGGGTGGACTGTTCAAAAAATGTGGATAAATTTAAAGATGTTATTCGGACTATGCAAGAAATGATTCCATTAAATATTTTGATTGGCGACAGGTCGTACCGGATCAAAATAGATCCGAAGGATGAGGAAGTGGTGCGCAAGACAGTAAAAACCATCAACGACAAGGTGATTGAGTTCAAGACCCAGTTCGCCGGAAAAGACATGCAGGACTATATTGCGATGGTCCTTATCTGGTTTGCCACCCAGGTCGCGGCCCAGGCCGAAAGCTCCGCCTTACCCGAAGAAACAGTCAGGAAACTGAAGAGCATTGAAGAAGAACTGGACTCCGCCCTGAAAGCAAACTAAAAGTCCTACCCCACTCCCCAAGCCTGCGAAAATCTCCCTCCCATGCAGCATACCTCTCCCCGTAACCACACACCGTAACCACACCCTTTCAACCAGCAACTACACCTTAACCACACCCCAACCACAAAAAAAGAGCCTTCACTTCCGCAAAGGCTCCTTCAATCTATTATCTCCCCAACCCAAAACCCAAAACTCAAAACCCAAAACCCAATCCTCAAATCCTCTAATCCTCAAATCCTCAAATCATCAAATT
>DASWTK010000134.1:0-5116 GCA_036402175.1 Chitinophagaceae bacterium
TTCTTATAGCCTGAGCATAAGAGTATTGGTTGAAAGCACCTGGGGGTTTGCTGCAACTGAAAAGTTGACAATTGAAGAAGTAAAAGCATGTGTCGGTAAAGCGATAGCTACCGCTTCTGAAAACCGGGGCATATCGAAGATTTCAAACCGTTATCAGTATGCGCCGGGAAGTAAGCCAGTGTTGTGGCTTTGCGATGCTATTCCTTCCAGGTATTCGCGAGCGACTTTATAAAATACGTTCCCAATACGCTTGTTGACTGGAAACTTAACTGTTTTCCATCCGCCGCGTCTATTCACGACACGGTTGCAGTGGCAACCAACTGATACTTATCTTCGTGTGCGTATCAACATGACAGTTACCACTAATTTAAGAGAAGTTCAAACCACAAGGTACATCACGCCTCTGCGCGAAGGCGGATCGCTTCCCGCTATTGTAGAGGCGGACGATGGTTTTTTGTACGTACTCAAGTTCAGGGGAGCAGGACAGGGAGTCAAAGCACTGATTGCCGACCTCATTGGAACGGAAACGGCAAGAGTATTGGGTTTGAAAGTGCCGGAGCTGGTACTTGCTCATCTCGACGAAGCTTTTGGGCGCACAGAACCTGACGAAGAGATCCAGGACCTTCTGAAAAAAAGCAAAGGCATCAATCTGGGCGTTCACTATCTGTCTGGTTCAATCAGCTTCGACCCGTCTGTTGACAAACTGGATCCTATGCTTGCCTCAAGCGTGGTTTGGCTGGATGCGCTGCTCACCAATATAGACCGCACGGTTAAAAATACCAATATGCTGATGTGGAACCGGGAGCTTTGGCTGATCGACTTCGGCGCGTCTCTCTATTTTCATCATAGCTGGGATAACTGGGAGCAACATGCGATGCAGCCTTTCGCCAATATAAGTTCTCACGTACTTCTTGCCCAGGCAGGAAAACTGGAGGAAGTTGATAAAGCGTTTTCAAAAATCCTGAAGCCCGGGGTCATTAATGACATCATCAGCCTCATTCCCGATAACTGGCTTGTAGATAATGGCTCACCCCGGGAAATGAGACAGGTTTATAATGAATTTCTCAACCAGCGGATAGCATTGTCTCATGTGTTTTTAAATGAAGCGCAAAATGCAAGAACAGCACTTATTTGAGTATGCGGTCATAAGAATTGTACCAAGGGTTGAGCGAGAAGAGTTCATCAACGCGGGTATTATTCTGTACTGTAAAAGCGCGCAGTTCCTGCATGTTCTTTACGAAGTGAATGAGCAAAAGATAAAAGCGCTTTGTTCGCAGTGTGATGCAGAAGAACTGGAAACACATCTGAACGCTTTTGCGCTTATTGCAGCGGGCGACAAAAACGGAGGACCGATAGCCCGGCTGGATACAGCTTCGCGCTTTCGCTGGCTAACCTCTCAACGCAGCACCATACTTCAAACTTCCAAAGTGCATCCCGGTCTTTGCGAAGACGCGATGGAGATGACGGAGAAATTGTTTAAACAACATGTGCTTTAGCGTGTTTCCTGCTCAGTAGAAAATGCAGCACCCATCCCGCGATCAATCCTGTGCCGATTACAATCCCGGCAATAATATTCGAATTTACCGAGGAAGCAATGCTGCCTGTGATTGCGTAAGTAACCGATACAATAAAATTGCCCGCCAGTGAAAAGATGAAAAACTCTTTAAAAGTAGTGGATGTTGTTCCCGCGATAATGGACATCGCCTCTGAGATCACGGGCAATGCCTTTGATATCACAATTGCCATTTTACCATACCGCCCGAACAGCCTGTTGCTTTTTTCCTTGTCGGCAAGCGAAAATATCCTGTCCGCAACCGGACTTGCTTTGCGGCCCATGTAAAATCCGATCAGCGATGCAAGTTGCGATGCTACCAATGAAATTATTGCTCCTCCGGCAATACCAAGCACTTTACCATTTAATATCATGACCAGGCTGGATGGAACAGGTAAAACGATATCGGAAACAAGTACGCCAAAACTGAAGATCGCGTACAGGAATTTTGACCTTGTTTCGCTCAGGTTTACTTCAATCCACTGCTCTGCATCATTCAGGAGAATAAAGAACGCGATGATCAATAAACACATAAATAAAAAGATCGATCCAATGCGCTTCATATTAATTGCATTCAACTTTTTCCAAACAATGCTTTTACTGTAACTCCATAAGTCCTGGGGTTGCCGGTCCGAACGGCGCCAAAATCATAACCATAATTAATATACCTGGTGTCGGTTAAATTCCTTGCCCAGCAGAATACGGAATATTTCTTTATTCCAAAACCCGCGCGCACATTCAACACGTGATAACCGGGCTGCCTGAGTGTATTCGCCAAATCAAAATAATGCTCTCCCAGGTATTTCCATTCGAGGTTCAATCCAACTTTTGTAGATGTATTGATCCTGAATTCATATCCCGCGGAAAACATTGAAGTTACTTCCGGTGTAAACACCTGCCTGCTTCCTTTAAGATCGGCTTCCGAACCATTCTGTGAAATTTTCAGCCTGTTGAATCTCGCGTGTACATAACCAAAACTGTACTGCAATTGAAAATTGCTCGCTGGCAATGCAATCAGCTCCAGTTCCACGCCCTTGCTGGTTAACTTTCCTGTATTCCTTGTAATGGTAACAGCATCGGGCAGCACCAACCCGGGAACCTGCGCATCGTACACACCTGAGTAAAAAACAAAAAGATTCATAAGCAGTTTGTCAGGAACAATCATGTTTTTGCTACCGGCTTCAACACTATAACTGTATTCAGGTTTAAATGCTACAAGTGGCGGCTGCGATGGGTCGGTTGAGAGCGGTGTTAATCCACCAGGCCGAAAGCCTTTCCTGTAACTCAGGTATAACAGATTTGTCCTTGACACTGCATAAGAAATGCCGGCATATGGAGACAATGCGCGAAATCGCGCATCTGCTGCTGTATCACCCCTGATCACCATTACAGGGAAGGGTTCTTTGATATATTCTCCCAGGATAGCATTTTTCATGTATTCATAGTCATAACGCAAACCCACTGTCAGTTCAATTTTTTTATTCAGTTTATATCCTGCCTGTCCAAAAAAAGCGATTGCCGCGCCCTTCGATTTTGTGGAGCTTACAACCGAAAAATCATTGTCAGGCAACCCCAGCAACATTGCATGCTCACCAAATTGTGTTGCCTGCTTAACCGGGTTGCGCTTTATGAACGTATAAAAACCAACAGCCCAGTTTAACCGGTTTGTGTTTCCGGCTGGTGAAGAAAATCTCAGTTCCTGGGTCAGCACATCCACCTTGTTCCACTTTCTTCCATAATTATTAAAGATCGATAACGCATCAAGGGGCGAAAAATCAGCGTCTATTGCGTCTTCATAAAACCTGTAATTGTGCTGATAGGCCGTTTGCGAATTGAAATTGAACTTAGCCCCGGCATAGTTAACCGAAACTGAGGTGTTCAGGATATTGTCAACCATTTGTGTCACCGCGTCCTGGTTCAATTCAAAAGGATGTTTGAATGCTTCCTCTATACCATGAACAAGCGTGAATGCACCGCGATTGCGATTAGCGGAGTGTTTCAGATTTAAAGTAATGTCCCACTTTTTAGAAGCCAGGAACCTGAGATAATAGTTTCCGGAAGCGCTGCGTTGCCTGTCGTAATTCGACTGATCGAAAACGTTAGTGTAATAACCATCCATCCGATCGAACACGACAGCCGCCCCAAAGTAAATCCTGTCTTTCATCAGCGGTGTCTTCACTGCAACATTGTATCGTTGCAGGCCATAATTCCCGAATGACAGCTCTGCTGATCCGCTTGCCTGGTTGTGAGGTTTTTTTGTGATGATATTAATTACCCCACCCATTGCTGTCCGGCCATAAAGTATTCCCTGCGGTCCTCTCAGCACCTCAATTCTTTCAACATCCAGCAGCGAATTGAGATATGCATCCAGGCTGAATTGATTAACGCCATCAATATAAGTGGCTATGGCCGGATCGTATGATGTGCTTACTATGCCCCGGATACCAGTAACATTTCTTTTATCGCCCGGATTGGCTACAAACAGGTTTGGCGAAATACCGGTGATCTCTTCGGTATTCCACAGCCGGTATTTTTCAATCTGCGCAGCGTTGATTGCTGTTATGCCCGCAGGAACCTGTTGCAGTAATTCTTCCTTCTTTTGGGCTGTAACTACTACGTGGCTTAATTGGCTAAATACCCTTTCGAGTATGATATGAATACCGCTGCCCGATGACCCGGCCACAACCTGCTTTGTTACCAAGGCAAATCCAAGGGCGCTGACTTCCAGAAGATAACTTCCCCCATTGACATCTTTGATAATAAAATCACCATCAGGCCCGGTGAAAACAGTTATGTTGGTATTCAGAAGGCGAACGCTTGCGCCTTCAATTGCCGCACTCCTGCTATCCTTCACTGTTCCCTTTATCATCTCCTTCTGCTGAGCATTTGTTATAGCAGGATGCAGCATGCCCACTACCAGCAGATACAGTATTTTTGATTTGATCCGTCCTTTTACTTTCATAAGAAAATTATTCTGCTCTCATCTTTTCATTGTAGATGCATCTGCTACTCCCTCTCTTATTGCAATGGATTTTGCCGCGCGCTCGGGTCTTGAACCAGCATTATTTTCATTTGCTTTGATGCCCAGGTAACCAGCCGCGCTTATTCCAAGCAGCACAAACTGCCAGGAATCAAAATCAATAAATGGATAGTTTTCTAAGGTTACATTCAGAAGAAAACTATAAATAAATGCGATCCCGAACAGTATATTGAAGATCACGGCTTGTAACCTGTGTATGCTTATTCCTGATTCATCTGATAGGATATCTGTTAACATCCCTTGCGATGGATAAAGATCCTGATGCCGGCTTGGCGGCAATGGTTGATCTTCTTTAACCTGGGAATTGTCGATGGTTTTGCCAAATACCAATACCGCGATTCCGCCGCCCAATAAGATCGCAACGGTGGGATTAATTGGTATCAATACGCCATAGTGCGCAAAGAACCAGGCGTAACAAAAGAAAACGATCATGGTCCACCAGAATAACTGCACCCGCGAAAAACTGAAAGGCCTTTCTTTCACCGGGCGCAAAAGTCCTGTTGCGGGATCGCGGCTTGCATCCC
>DASWTK010000135.1:0-2072 GCA_036402175.1 Chitinophagaceae bacterium
CAGGAAGAATCACTGGCCGGAAGCATTTCCTCTTCCAGGGACATAACCATTACCAGTGAGATTGCGAGAAAGGTAAAATATGTTGCCTTTAAGGACGGAAGTTTTGTAAACAAAGGTCAGTTACTATATAAGCTGGATGATGCAGACATTCACGCAAGGATAAAACAATTGCAGGCTGAATTAAAGCTTGCAAGAACCAACGAGCAAAGAATGGCTTCTCTATTAAAGACCGAAACCATTCGTCAGTCAGAATACGATGAAACCCATATGCGGTTGCAATCACTGGAAGCCGAACAGGATGGTTTATTCGTAGCCTTATCAAAAACAGAAATCCGCGCTCCATTCAGCGGAATTATAGGAATTACAAAAGTATATACCGGAGCTTTTGTTACACCCGGTACTCCAATGGTTCAATTACAGGACCAGAGTTCAGTTAAAATCAACTTTTCGGTTTCCGAAAAATACCTTCCGCTTGTTAAACTGGGCAACAACGTAAAGTTTACAACAGAAGTTTATAAGGACACATTTATCGCAGCTATTTCGGCCACCGAGCCGGGCATTCAATCAGACGACAGGAGTTTTCCCCTGCAGGCGGTTGCTTCTAATGCCGGTAAGCTCTTCAAACCTGGAATGTCGGCCAGAGTAATGTTCAATACTGCTCTTCATTCTACCGGAATGACAATTCCAACTGATGCGCTTATCCCAAGTGGAAATGGATACAGCGTATTTGTTGTGAAAAATGGTGAAGCGACTATAACACCGGTAGTAATAAATAACAGAAACGAAAATGACGCAATCATTACCTCGGGCCTCAAGGAAGGTGACACAGTAATGGTCAGCAACATCCTGCGGGCAGCTAATGGAATGCGCGTGCAGGTAGTATCCACTAAATAATAATAAATAAAAAACTGAGTCATGAGTTTGCCGTCATTAAGCATAAAAAAACCGGTACTTGCCGGTGTATTCTCTGCGCTGATCGTTATCATGGGGCTGGTTGGATGGCGCTATCTTGGGATACGTGAGTTCCCATTAACCGAGCCTCCGGTCATTTCGGTAATTACATTTTATCCGGGCGCCAGTCCTGATGTCATAGCATCAAAGATCACCAAGCCTATTGAAGAGTCTATCGCAGAAGCCAATGGCGTCAGAACAATTTCTTCGGAGTCGAGGGAACAGGTCAGCGTTATTTCAATTGAATTTAATCACGACATAGACCTTGAGGATGCGTTGAACGACGTACGCGACAAAGTTGCCAAATCAAAAAATCAGCTGCCTTCAGACGTAGACCCGCCCATAGTAGAAAAAGCATCTTCTCCCGATAACCTCGTTGCGTTCCTGGAGGTTGAAAGCGACACAAAAGACATTAAAGAAGTCAGCCATCTTGCCTCTACAGTGATAAAAGACCGGATGCAATCAATTCCCGGTATCAACCGCGTGGCAATTGTAGGCGAACACAAATATGCCATGCGTCTTCGCTTTGACCCGGTTAAGCTGGCTGCTTTTCAACTAACGCCGGAGGATATTCGACAGGCGCTGTTAAGAGAAAATATCGATCTGCCATCCGGGAGAGTAGAAGGAAATACAACTGAACTGAGTGTACGTGCTGTTGGTCGTTTGACATCGGAACAGGAATTCAATGAAATGATCATCAAGCAAACGCCAACATCGGCAGTAAGGTTGAAGGATGTTGGATTGGCCCAGCTGGGTGAAATGAATGAAAGGACAGCTATTATTAATAATACAGGAAATGCAAACCGTGTAGGAGTGGGGGTTGCAATTCAGATACAAAGAGGCGCCAACGCCATTGAAGTGGTTGATGAATTTTTTCTGAGGCTAGACCAGCTAAGAAAAGAGATTCCAAAGGATTACAAACTGATTGTGGGGTTTGACTTTACAAAACCTGTAAGGGAATCCATCAAAGAAGTTGAAGAAACCCTGCTCATCGCATTTGGTCTGGTGGTGCTGATCATATTTTTATTTCTGCGCGACTGGCGTTCTACAATCATACCTGTTCTTGCCATCCCGGTCTCTATATTGTCAGCCTTCTTTATCATGTATATAGCCGGATTCTC
>DASWTK010000136.1:0-4969 GCA_036402175.1 Chitinophagaceae bacterium
TGGGAAATGTAAAATGGAAAATGAAAAATGTAAAATTTGGTTGCAAATTCAAAATGTAAAATGCAAAATGTAAAATTGGGTCGCTAAGTATACGAACCTGTTTTACATTTTGCATTTTACATTTTGCATTTTTCATTTTACATTTTACATTTTACATCCTTTTCAACCCCTGCAAAAACCCCGTATACGCCGGCTTCTTTTTATATGTTGCGTCGTATAGTAAGGGATGTTCAATTCCATTATTGTAGAGCCAACTGTGGTTATCAGAAAGTCCCCAGACGGTGATGCCGGACCGCTGCGCTTCGGGAACGTTCAACATGTAAGAATTTACTACGTACTTGTACATCACAGCCTGTGTTGCCTGCGACTCAAAGCTCTGAGGACCTGCTGCGGTTGCGCCTGTGCGGATATCCAGCTCAGATACTCTTACCAGTAGTCCTGTTGCTGCCAGCTTCTGGAACATCTGATCTATCCCGCTCTTTGGAGTAGTGACGCTGATGTGCATCTGAGTTCCGATACCATCAATCTTCGCTCCCTTTGATTTCATTTCGCTGACAAGCGCGATCAATGCGTCAAGCTTTGCAGCGTTGGTTTCAAGTCCATAGTCATTAATGTAAAGTACAGCAGCAGGATCGGCTGCCGCGGCATATTTAAAGGCTTTCTCAACATAATCCTTACCCATGTAGTGCGACCATACAAACACGTCGGTTGCCTGTGTGGTGTTGGCGTTGTTGCGCAGAGTGCCATCATCCGCTATCACTTCATTGATAACATCCCATGCTTTCACTTTCGATTTGAAATGCCCAACCATCGCATTCACAAAGTCTTTTAAAGCTGTATCTGTTTTGAGTGTTACTGACGGACCTGCCTGCGGTGGAATCACTTCTTTGAAACTAACGTCATCTATGAAGTAAGTATTAGCTGCTTCTCCCATATCAAATAAAAACCTTGTTTGCGCCGAGTTTGCGGTAATGGTCCATGATATCTGTTGCCAGCTCGTACCGATTGTCTGATTGCCCTGGTATTGCGCATTTCCGTAAGCCTGGTCCTGCGTTGAGAGCCTGAGTGATCCACCCGCGGATGCAGCTTTTACATAATAGCTGATCACGTATTGGCGACCAGAGACGGTATTGAACAGATCACTCGCAACCTGAACGCGCCACTGCGCCCCGGGATAACCTGTAGGGTTAACCACTTTCATAGCGTTTGTACCGGTACGAACTTCTGATGCCACACTCGTGATATTAATGGTTGATGTACCTGCGGGGTTTCCGGTGTTCCACACAGACCAGGATGTCAAACCGGATTCAAATCCTGCATTGGTTAACCTTTCAGATGATAAGGAAGCGACAAGTCCTACATAATTTTTAAGATAAGATGCATTCTGGTTCTGATGCCAGCCGAGCGTATGTCCAAAAACTTCCATCCCACCTACCGCGGCAATCATGGCATCGGCACGTGAGAAATCAAGCGAGCCATTACTCTGTACAATCGCCCCGTGTTTCATGTGATAATCGAACGTCACCGAAGCAAAGTCGCGGGTAACGACTGCCTTATAAGCGGGGTCAGTGGTAATTGGTGTATATGAGATCGCAACTCCCACCGGGAATTTCGCTTCAGCTTTCAACGGAGTAGTTGTGTCGTAGTTGACTTCAACGCTTCTGGCGCCGAAACCATCGTTCTTGCGGCAGGCAACCATTGACATTAAAAGCGCAAAGATCAATGAGCATAGTAGTTTTGATGGCGTTTGCATACCCTGTTTTTTATTATATGGTAATTTTATTTTCTCCTTTGATTGGCCTGACGCCATAAAATCGAAAATTCTAAATAACATCCAGGCACTCACTGGTAACGCTTTAACAGGTCAAGTAATTTTCTGTCTAGTTTATACCCATTCCAGTCTTCATAATTTACATCAGCACGACCGGAATTCAGAATCCCGAAGTCGCCTATAAACTCCCACAGCGCAAAGCCGATCTTATTTGTTGAAAGTATGTCCAGCACATCGTTGAACCACGCATGAAATACATCATTAGGCGTTTTGTTCCAGCTACCACATTCACCACAATGAATGCCCACACCTTTGTTTTTCAGATCTATCCAGGGCTGATAATATTTTTCAACTGCTTCACGGTTGTAGGTCCGCCCTCCGGTTATGCCAGGGTATATTGGCACTGGCAGCTTGTCTGGTTCCTTATTCGCCCATGGGGCTTTATAATGAGAAATAGCATGCGGAAAATAACCACGGCAACTCTGAGCTATGTTCAGATCCGCGATCTCCGGTATCGGATCATTTCCGATATTATTCCCGTCGGCAATGACAAGATGATTTTTATTCTCGCTCCTTATTGCCTTTGCAGCCTTCTGCGCAACCTCACGGTAAAGGTCACCCGGGATTGCCCTGCTCCGCGAAAGCTGGTCGTTCATATCCTCACGCATCGAAGGCTCGTTCAACAAATCGAAGCTGATCTTTTTTGAAGAAACATTACGGTATCGCTTAGCCCAAAAATTCCAGTGATAATAAAATGCTTTTTGAGCTTCTGCATCTTTCCATAAATTGTATGGCTCAACAAAACCCGCGTTGATACAATATCCCGGGGCGCGATGCAGGTTCACGCTTACATGCAAGCCCTGCTTTTGTGCGAGGTATACGAGATTGTCGATCTTCTCCACTGCAGCTTCATCGATAATGTAGACTTCTTCTGGCAGTATGGGCCTTGACCGGTCGAACTTCAGGTAATAGGGATACGAAACCGGCAGCCGCACGAAATTAAATCCCCAATCCCGCATCCATTTCAGATGTTCTTCTTTTGTGTAGCGCCTGTCTGGTCGCGGGTTGGGCGTATTGAAGTCGGTAAGGTTGAACCCGCACCATTTCGGAAGTTTGTTGCTGCGTTTTGTTTCCGCAAACAGGTCAACTGGCTGCAACATTGTTGCCGCAGCGGCAATTGAGCAGCTCTTTACAAAAGTTCTTCTATTCAGATTTTCTGTCATTTTTTTCCTGATGTCATTTACACTTGAAACAAAACCGGTCCATTACACTTTTCCTGTAATGAACCAGTATTACTAAGCAAATCACAGGAAACTTATTTTATCCATAGGATGTCATCAAAATAAATAGTGGCGGTCGTCTGCACACGTAAATTCAAACGCGAGAAATTTCCGGTCAGGAAGTAAGGAATCCTGAAATAAGTCCATTGGTTGTTGGCAGGAACTGAAACAGTTGCCTGACCCGTAGCTGTGAATGAACCAGCTCCACCATCCGGCTGGATCACGATTGTGATCGGAGTAGTGCCTGGATTTCTGGCATAAAAGGCAAGAGCAGACGGTTTCGGATTATGAAAATCGGTAAAGTTCAGTGCCGGAGTGGCCCAGTTGGAACCCAGGAAAAGACTCAAACCACCATTCTGATAATCTGCTTTGAGCGCCTTTGTTCCGGTTTTAACGATGTCATTCACTTCCGAAACGGTGGTAGCCCAGGACCAGCTCTGTACACCTGAGTTATAGGCGCCCGGACCATATCCATCAGAATAAATGATGAAGTTATTTGCGAGGCTGATAAACTCCTGACTGGTGGTGACCTTTCCTGAAGTATTTGTCAGATCAAGTGTTGTCTTGCTAAGTGTGGTTGCAGGCATTTCTATCACCATTTCCTTCCGGCTTTTTGATATGATTGTTGCGGCAGTGGTTGTGCCCGTAAGCACCACACTGGAAACATCGCCAAGGTTATTGCCTATGAGCGTTATCTGCGAACCGGTATTGAAATTATAATTCGATACGTCTGTAACCTTTGGAAGCGCAATTACTTTAAAGGGAACAGTGAGCATTTTACCATCCACGTTAGTAAGGACGATATTCTGCTGGCCGCCATACGCGGTATCGGGCACCCTGAATACTATGGATGATTCCGTATTCAGGTTTGGCTGGAACGTGGCCGGCACATTGGCGTTGTCGAACACAATTGTGCTCATCCGGCCAAGTCCGGATCCGGTGATCGTAACAACGGTACCACCCGCGCCTTCACCCGGGGTGATAGCGGAGAATGTGGGCGTACCTGCGCTGTAGTCCGGACTGCCATCTGTATCCTTTTTACAGGATACAACTATCGCAGCCAGGGAAAATATCAGCAGCATTGCTACCCGGTTTCCTGATGATAATATATTAGTGAGTTTCATGTTGTACTATTTTTAATTACTTATAGTAAGCTACTGCTGGTTCAGTCAATTTTGGATTTTGTGCAACTTCGCTGATTGGAATAGGAAGGAACATCTGGTTCTGATTGAATACAGGTGTTACAACAGTTTCACTACCGTTATCGTTTTTATAACCACGGTTCTGAGCTTCGATGATCTGCTTTGCTTTCGCATAACCCTGCCTGGTAATATCGAACCAGTAATCGCCTTCAAACGCCAGCTCTACCCTTCTTTCATTCAGTATCTCATCTTTCGTGATGGATGATTTGGCTGGCAACAGCGCACGTGCACGCACTTTATTAATTGCAGCAAGCGCCTGAGGATCGGTGGTGCTGGCATTTGCACCCAATATGCTTTCGGCATAGATCAGCAAAATATCAGCATAACGAAGGATATAGGTATTGATCTGCGTTTTCTGCATCAGCACTGGTTCGCTGCTGCTTCCCGGTCCAACAACATATTTAGCGATGTTTGACCTTGTGGATGTTTTGGTTCCTACAGGAGATGCCTGAGCGGTATCGTACCTGTAACCATTTGCATGGAAAGTATTATAGGTTGGATTGTTCGCCCTTGTGGGTTTCCACTGCGGATAGATGGCGCCATGTTCCATGACTGACCATTTTCTTCTCATGTCGCCTGTTTCATACGCTTTGAGGATATCCAAAGTAGGGATGACAGCTGACCATCCGTCGCCTGTGACCAGTAAATTGCTTGGTGCCCTGTAAGCCTGAAGCGAATTCTGCGATCCCCATTCGTTTGTGATAGCGTGCTGCAGC
>DASWTK010000137.1:0-5970 GCA_036402175.1 Chitinophagaceae bacterium
TTCAGATGGGCGCGCAGTTCGCCGAAGCCTTCGAAGTGGTGAGGTATATCATCTAAACCAATCCGGTTTGAAAAAAAGAATCGTTTTTGTAATTACCAACGACCTGAAATACGACCAGCGCATGCAGCGTATCTGTAATTCCCTCCAGGCAAACGGATACGATGTGACATTGATAGGAACTGATATCCGCAACAACAAAAAACCTTCAAAAACTTCTTACAGGCAAATACAGCTTCATGCTGTTTTTAAAAAGGGAAAGCTTTTTTACGCAGAGTTTAATCTGAAAGCATTCATCCGTCTTATGATTCTTCCCTTCGATGCGGTTTGCGCGGTTGACCTGGATTCGATCATGCCCTGTTTATGGGCATCCAGGCTGCGGAACAAAAAAAGGGGTTACGATGCGCATGAACTGTTCTGTGAGCTCCCGGAGATCATTAACAGACCGCGCATTTACAGAACCTGGAAAAAAATTGAACAGCATAGTCTTCCATATTTCACGGACGGCTATAGCGTGAGTGAAAGTATTTCGGCTGAATACAACCGCATGTATGGTCATGATTATGCCACAATACGCAACATCGGTTTGCTGAACGAACAGCCTCCCGCCGATTCTCCTATTAGTAAGCCTTACATATTGTATCAGGGTGCATTGAACGAAGGCAGGGGAATTGAGTTCCTGCTTCCAGCCATGGCCGGGGTCGATCTGCCGCTGGTGATCTGTGGCGAAGGAAACTTTTCGGCGCAGGCCCGAAAAATAGTGAATGAACTAAAGCTGCACGATAAGGTTTTATTCCAGGGCATGATAGAACCGCACCTGCTTCCGGCCTATACATTCCACGCCAGGGTTGGAATCAATCTTGGCGATGGGACCGGTCTCAATAACTATCTTTCGCTGAACAATAAATTCTTCGACTATATCCATGCCGCATTGCCGCAGGTAGTTATGGATTTTCCGGAGTTCAGGAAATTCAATGACGAATTCGAGGTTGCGGTCCTGATACCCGACCTCAGGACTGAATCAATTTCAAAGGCGATCAATAGATTATTGATGGATTCCGAATTATATAATCGTCTAAAAGTGAACTGTAAGCATGCAAGCGTTGTTGTAAACTGGCAACAGGAAGAGAAGAAGCTGCTGGACTTTTATAAAAATTTATTCAATACACATTGACAGGAAAACATTTGCATATCGTTTGCCTGGACGTTCCGTACCCCGTGAATCATGGCGGTATGTTTGATCTTTTCTATAAGCTGGTGGCTTTGAAAAAAGCCGGTATCCGCATTCACCTTCACTGCTTTGAATATGGAAAGGGAGAACAACCGGTTCTTAATGAACATTGTGAATCGGTTCACTATTATCCCCGCAGAACGGGGATCAGGGGACTATCCCGGAAACTACCTTATATCGTAAGTTCAAGAGATCATCCGGCTTTAGCCGAACGCTTATTGCTCGACGATCACCCAATATTGCTTGAAGGCATCCATTGTACGAGCATCCTGAATGACGATCGTTTCAATGGCCGTAAAATATTCGTGCGGCTTCACAATGTGGAACATGAATATTATGAGCAACTGGCCAGGTCAGAAAGGTCGCCGGTTAAAAAGATCTACTACACTCACGAAAGCAGGTTATTAAAAAAATACGAATCGCAAATCGCGGGTAAAGCGATCTTTCTTACAGTTTCCGAAAAAGACGCCGACACATACAGAAACAATTTCCAGGCAAGAGTGAAATTTCTTCCTGTTTTCCTGGCCTGGGATTCCATCGAAGCCAAAACAGGTTTCGGGCAATTCAGTTTATATCATGGCAATCTCTCAGTAGCGGAAAATGCATTTGCTGTGAACTGGCTGCTAAAGGAAGTTTTCTCCGGATTGCAGTCGCCCTTTGTTATTGCCGGTAAAGACCCGTCACGTAAACTGCAGCATCTTATGCATCGGTGGTCCCACATATGTTTCGCAGCCAATCCCGCCAATGAAGAAATGGACGACCTGATCAAAAAGGCACACATCAACATTTTACCTGCATTTAATAATACCGGGGTGAAATTGAAGCTGCTTCATGCTTTATTCCAGGGAAGACATTGCATTGTTAACAGGCAGACGGTTGAAGGCAGCGGCCTTGAAAGTTGCTGTCACATTGCAGATACTGCCAGTGAAATGAAAGCAGCAATAAAGACGCTGATTGATCAGGAGTTTACAGAAGAAATGATCCGTCAGCGATCGGATGTGCTTTTGAAAATTTATAACAATGAAGAGAACTGCCGGAAGCTTACCGGAATGATATGGTAGCATTGTCAAGCACCCTGCCCCTTTCTGTTTTGAGCGTGCGTGCCGGAAATTTATTGATCACCATGTAATCATGTGTGGCCATGATAACAGCAGCATGGTAATCCCTGCAGATATTAAAGAGCAATTGCATGATCTCGTCAGAAGTTTCGGGATCGAGGTTCCCGGTAGGCTCGTCTGCCAGTATCAGCTTGGGTGAATTCAGGAGCGCCCTGGCAATATCCACCCTTTGCTGCTCGCCTCCGCTGAGCTCAAACGGCATTTTAAATCCTTTCGATCTCAATCCAACCTTATCCAGCACATCCTGGATCTTTTCATCCATCAGCTTCATATCGGTCCAGCCGGTAGCCCGTAATACAAACCTCAGGTTTTCATTCACGTTGCGGTCGGTCAACAGCTGGAAATCCTGAAATACAACGCCCAGGGTTCTTCGCAGGTAAGGCACCTTCTTCCAGTCCATATCCCTGAGATTAAAACCAGCTACCCTACCCTCACCCTGGTTAAGCGGCAGATCGCCATACAGGGTTTTTAATAAGCTGGATTTGCCGGTTCCCGTCTTACCTACCAGGTAAACGAAGTCGCCTTCAAATACCTTCAGGTTCACATCCTGTAAAATGAGATTCTGTCCCTGGAATATATTAGCATGGTTGAGCTCGACTATTACTTCAGGCATTATAAGTAAGGATTATGAGCAAAAATAGGGAATATCGAATACCATCAATTTTTCACAACGCTATGAATTTAATTTTCTTGTGATCGGTACAGCCGTTACAGTCTAAAAAATTACCTTCGGATCAGATGAAAAAAAGAATCCTCTTAGGTGCGCTGGCATTTGTAATGTTGCTGGCTTGTTCTCCATCTAAAAAAACCAATACCGGTACTTCTGAAGTAACAATCGTCCCGCGGTCGGGCTGGAATGCGAATGAACCTAGGCCATACAAGACCCATGTGCCTGTAAGGATAACCATTCATCATGAAGGAACCAGGTTCGAAGCCCCAAAGGTTGCCGCAACTCATATCAAAAATGTTCAGGTATGGGGAATGGGCAAGGACAGGAACTGGACAGATATTCCTTATCATTTTCTAATTGCTCCGGATGGTACCATTTATGAGGGAAGAAATGTTTTGACGGTAGGAGAAACGGCTACTGAATATGATCCTTCGGGCCATCTGCTGATCACATGCCTGGGAAATTTTGAAGAGCAGGAATTTGGTGAGCAACAGCTGAATGCACTCGTCAATATGATCGCATACGCTTGCAGGAAATACAATATTTCTTATGAGACCATCGCATCACATAAAGATTATTCCAGCAGGACTACCTGTCCCGGAAAGAATTTATATGCTTACCTGCAGAATGGTTATATAAAATCGGCAGTCAGGAAGATCCTTGAGAAAAAATAATTGAATTCAATTAAAGTTATAGAGTACTGCAGTCAATACCGGCCTTGAATTTTCAAAGGTCCATACGTGTACAAAATATCCTGTTGCATTTTTATTACCTGTTCTGGTATCATTAAAGGTTCCCCATTCAAAATAGGAAGATGGCCCCAGCGTTCTGGCACCGGACCTGTTAAGTGTTAATTTACCCGTAAACTTCTGATCTTCTTTTGCTGCTTCCCATGTAACAGGGCCGGAACCTGATACTAAAATGTAAGTCTTTTCATTAGCAAAAGTCGCAAAGGCAGTTGATAAAGATTCCTGCGAAGCTTTCTGCGAAAATCCTGAAAACACCGATCTGCTGTTCACGCTTGCTGTTACCAGTTGTTTGTCGCCGTTCCTTTGTAGTAAAGGATACAATTTCACATCAGCATCTCTCGTACTGTCGGCTTCGGCCGGTTTGCGGAGCTGAACACCAATATCAAGAGAAATACGGAAAGGCTTTGAAAGTTCATTTCGTTGCCAGACAGTGAAAAAGTATCCGGGATGAATTAATGATGAATCGGGTGATGGTTTTGTATAAAAAGGTCCGGAAGTAATTCCAAATAATCCGTTGGTGCTCCAGTATCCCACTATTGGTTTCCAAAGCAACACGAAACCGGAATTATCGGGTCTTGCCTGCCACGATCTGTACAGGTTAGTGAACCCGGTCGGATTCAGTCCCACGGCTGTTGTATCCATGTTGTGGAGGAATCCCCATTTCAGCCCATGGATCTGCGATTCAAGTGCGAACCTTGTTTCAGTAAGCTGAAGCTCATGGCCAAATTGAGGCTGACTGTAACCCACAAAAAAAGACGATACAGTTATAACGAACGACAAGATTCGTTTCATCTTCCGGGATTTTGCATGTAAGATGCAAAGTAATGTATTCTGCTAACCGTTATTCGCAGAGGTTGAGCATATTTGTGCCAAGTGTACTGAATTGTATCAGCTTTACTTTGCCGGCTGCATCGTAACGCAACACCAGGGTTCCATAACTGGTTTGATATGCATCCCAGGTCGCGTCTTTCATTACCGGATTTCCAAGTTTGCTGAATAAGCTGTTTCTCTTTGAGCCAAGTAAAGGAACACTCATCTTTCCTTTGAACTTTGGTCCGATCTCGATATAGTCTCGGCCTGTATAGAAGTAGATATCCTTGTCCTTATAATAAACCCCACCGCCGCATCTGGCGGTATTGGTTTCATCTTCGGTACTTGTGAAGCAGGGGAATTTGTTTTTCACATCGTAGATCATCGCATTGGCTTTAAGGCCGTTCACTTTACCATCGAGGATGTCTATATAGAATTCGGGGCAGACTGTTTTTACTTTCAACTGCGCATCCGCTGTAAAAATGAAAGCGCTGAAAATAACCACCAGCAGAAGATATTTTTTCATAAAACGAAGGGTTTGGATGAATAAACTGCTGTTTAAAACAGCAAATTTCTTGCCCAATCCCTTATACCTGAAAAATTTCTTTCCTCCCTATCAGATCATCTATTTCCTTAAGCAGATAATCGGGGCAGGCGCCTGTTTTTGAAGCGATGAATGCGCCCATTCCGCATGCGTATTCCAGCGCTTCCGCGGGCAGGGCATGATCGAGGAGTTTTGACAATAGTCCCGCCAGGAAAGCGTCGCCACTTCCTACGGTATCCGCTACTTTCACATGAAATCCTTTGTGGGCAAAAACCTGGTTCTGCATAAAAAGCATTGCACCATCTTTTCCCATTGTTACAACAACTGTTTCTACGCCAAATTTTTCCATTATCCTCAATACACTGTCTTCAATGGTATCCTGATATCCGAACCATCCTGCAATGAGGTTTAGCTCCGATTCGTTCAGCTTCAGAATATTAGTTTTCTGAAGCAGTATTTCTATCAGTTGCTGATTATAATGAGGGCTCCGCAGATTTATATCGAATACCCTTTTGCCTGCTGACTCGAGAAGATGCATTAATGTTCTGTGTGAAACTTCACCACGTGCGGCAAGACTGCCGAACACAAAAAAATCGGCTTTGCCAACAAGGTTCGCGTATTCATCTCTCCATGAAATGAAATCCCAGGCAACCGGTTTCACGATATCATATACCATTTCATGGTCACTCCGCGGATGCGCGTAAACCACACCCGTTTCGTGTTCCGGATCGTGTTGAAAATAACCGGTATACACACCATGCGATGAAAATATTCTTTCCAGTTCTTTCCCGCGGTCATCGGTCCCTATGCGCGTGATCAGCGCAGGTTCTTTTTCAAGCTTGTGCAGGTGA
>DASWTK010000138.1:0-11149 GCA_036402175.1 Chitinophagaceae bacterium
CAAATTCAGGTCGCCATCCTGCTGGTTGCTGAAATCGGTTCGTTCTCCGATTGCAGCAGGCGTGGCCAGTACTACCTGAATGTTGGCTGCCTGCAGCTTTTTTATGATCGCTTCATAGAAACTTCCGAATTTACCAACATCCGTCCCTGTCCCGGAAGAAGTTTTGTGCCAAACGTCATTCACGCCGATCCAGATCACTACCACGTCTGGTGATTTGGAAAGAACATCATTTTCCAGCCTCAGGTAAAGATCATACACCTTATTTCCACTGATGCCCGCGCCGATCAACTCATACTGCGAGGTCAGGCCTTTCTTGTCCAGTGAATCTTTCATTCGTGTTATGTATCCTCCGGAATTAACACCAGCCTGCGTAATGGAGTCGCCGAAAAAAACGATCCTGGTTTTCTTTTGGAAAGTAACCGACATGCATGCAATTAATATAAATAACAGAAATGTAGATCTCATGATAAAGGATGTTTACTTCAAAGCTATCGGAAGATGGTTAATGATTTTATACTTTTTTAACAAATCGTAATTCCTCCGGGAGAAATCTTTTATATTTAAGGTAACCTGCAAGCAAGGGATTCATCGCAGATGATATAAATCACCCTCCACCCTTACAATTCTCATTACTTGCCAATGGCAGGTTGACCATCTTTGCCCTTCCAAAATCAGATAACAGTTTCATATGAATTCAGAAAAATATATCTCAGCTCAGGAAGCAGTAAAACGAATCAGTTCGGGTAACAGGGTTTTTCTGCACGGAAGCGCGGCAACTCCCATACACCTGATCAACGCCCTGATGGACCGGCACGATGAACTTGATAAAGTAGAGCTGGTAAGCATTACCACTCTTGGCGACCTGGATTTTGATGATCCTGCTATTGTAAACAGCTTTTACTTTAAATCGCTCTTCGTTTCCAACAGCACACGTGCAGTTGTAAACAGTGATAACGGTGATTATGTGCCTGTGTTTTTAAGCCAGATCCCGCAATTATTCAGAAGAGGCATATTACCGCTGGACGTTGCGCTTGTTCAGGTTTCCATGCCCGACAAACATGGATTTGTTACGCTTGGCACATCGGTTGACATTGCGCTGGCCGCCGTGCAAACCGCAAAGTATGTCATCGCGCAGGTGAATCCGAAGATGCCGCGTACACATGGAGATGGTTTTATACACGTTAGCAAATTCGACTCGCTGGTATATCATGATTGCGATCTGCCCGAAGTGAATTACTCCTCCAGCGGAAACGAGTGCACAGCAAGGATTGGAAAAAATATTTCAGAACTCATCGAAGACGGAGCAACCCTGCAAATGGGTATCGGGAATATTCCTGACCAGGTGTTGAAGAACCTCATGAATCACAAGAACCTTGGAATTCATACAGAAATGCTTTCAGATGGCGTGATCCCGCTGATTGAAAAAGGTGTTATCAATAACCGTCAGAAAAAATTGAATATCGGCAGATCTGTTACCGGATTCATGGCGGGAACTAAAAAGCTGTATGAGTTTGTGGACGACAATCCGGAAATACGTGTCATGGATATCAGTTACGTAAATGATACCAGTGTGATAAGAGAAAATCCAAGAGCCACAGCCATCAACAGCGCCATTGAAATTGACCTTACCGGCCAGGTTTGCGCCGACTCAATTGGAACGCTTCAATACTCAGGTATTGGTGGCCAGATGGATTTTATCAGGGGCGCTTCACTATCGGAAAATGGCAAACCCATCATTGCCCTGCCATCTACAACTTCAAAAGGCTTTTCGCGGATCGTGCCTTATCTGAAAGAAGGCGCTGGCGTTGTAACAACAAGAGGCCACGTACATTGGATTGTAACAGAATTCGGCGCGGTTGACCTTTTTGGCAAAAGCATGAAAGAGCGGGCTAAAGCGCTGATGAGCATAGCTCACCCCGATCACCAGGAAAATCTTGAAAGGGCGTATTACGAAAGATTTGTTTCGATGATACACACCTGACAAAAATCATTTTTCAGATTCTCCAAGGTCATAGGATTCCGCAGCCGGAAAATCCAATTTTGAAACAGAATACCAGAAAGCAGATCAGATAAAGTGATGACAAAAAAATTTTACTATGGAACTTACAATCGCCGGAGCCAGGTATATACAGGAGATACAGCATGACTTCAATGATGCCTTTCCGTTCCTGAAAATTGAGTTCTTCAAACCTCAGAGCAGCCGGACCGTACATGCTTATGCCGCGAACCTGCTGAAACATTCCCTTAAAATAAATGAAGCAAGAAGGCTGCAGCAGGATGGTGTCATGGAAATAAAAGACATTACTAAAGTCTCGGACCTTGAAAAAGATTTTAAGGAAAAATTCGGGCTTTATGTACAGGTGTTCCGAAAGTCCGGCAATGTCTGGCTGGAAACCACCATGTCGGATAACTGGACGCTAAAACAGCAGAACGACCATGGCAGGGAGATCTCAACCTACACTTCAAAGCCATTGGTAAGTAACGATATAGAAGACGTCAATCAATAAAGGAGATTGCTCAGCTTATCAGGTTGCAGGATCTTCACTTTACCATCCTTGATCTCGATCAGCTTCTCTGATTTGAAATCACTCAGCGTCCGGATAAGTGATTCGGTTGCCGTTCCAACAAAATGAGCAAGGTCGTCCCGTGAAATATCAATAGTATTTGCTCCCCCGTTTTTGTTGAATTTACTGTGGATGTCCAGCAGGGCTTTCGCCACTCTTTTTCTCAATGAACCATATGCCAGGCTTAACAGCCTGTCTTCCTTTTCCTTCACGTTCTTGGCGATGAGTTTTATGAACTTGGTAGCTATGCTCATATCATTGTACACCGCCGTCAGGAATTCTTCTTTTGGTACCAATACAACTTCCGCCTCTTCAAGTACTTCCGCCGTATCATCGTATGAGCGGTCTTCCAGCAGGGCGTAATAACCCATGTAATCGCCCTCTCCATAAAGATTTGTTATGTATTCTTTTCCGTCCTCGCTGGTCCTGAATGCTTTTACCTTGCCGCTTTTGAGGTAATACAGGTATTTGGGGCGCTTGCCTTCGGCATATATGCTCAGCTTTTTGGAAATTTTCTCCGATTCATAATCATCCCATTGCATATTTAAAAGGCCGGAACCCTGAAGGTCTTTCAACAGTTCGTTCACCCCTTTTTCATCCGACGTATATTTTTCCTGCAGCACCCGCTGCTTTTTGAACCTGATCTCAATGGCATTTAATAGTTCAATATCGTCAAATGGCTTTGTGATGTAATCATCTGCTCCCATCTCCATTCCTTTTCTGAAATCGGTTCGTTCGGCCTTGGCAGTGAGGAAGATAAAAGGAATGTGTTCTGTTTCCGGGTTTCTTTTCAGCATGTGCAGCACACCATACCCGTCCAGTTCGGGCATCATGATATCGCAAATGATCAGGTCGGGGTGGTGCTGCAAGGCCAGCTCAACTCCCTTTTTTCCGTTTTCGGCTGTATAGGTTTCAAAGCCAGCAAGGGTCAGTATTTCGGCTATATTTTCCCTGATGTCAGAAAAATCATCTATTATAAGTATCCGGCGCATAGGTGAAATTAAAGAATTAAGCGATAAGTGTATTTCCAGTCAGTTCAGACAAGGTTGACAAAAGTCATCGAATTTATTGAGATTCCTCATATCACAAAAATCAGGGGCCGGTTATTTTGCAGCTAATATGGCCACTGTTTCAGACCAGGTTTTGCAATGTGCGCATTGCGGCGAGGACTGTATTACCGGTCAGGTCCGGCTTGACGATAAAGTATTCTGCTGCGATGGTTGCAGGATGGTATATAGCATCCTTAACAGCCATGGCATGTGCGAGTATTATCAGATGAACGACCGGCCAGGTATCAGTCGTAAGAACAGTTCAAGGCCCGATAAGTTCGCGTTTCTTGACGATGAAAATATCCAGCGTCAGCTTACAACGTTCAGGGATGACCGGCATACCCATGTTACATTTTATCTTCCACAGATCCATTGCAGCAGTTGCCTTTGGGTGCTTGAACACCTGCACAAGCTGAATGAAGCAGTTATCAGCAGCAAGGTGAACTTCGCCCGGAAAGAAGTCACAATTGTATTTGATCATGGTCAATCAAGTCTCCGCAAAATCGCCGAACTGCTTACCAGCATCGGTTACGAACCTTACATCAGCCTGAACGATCTGAAAAACACAAGGCCCCGCATCAACAAGAGCATGGTGCTGCAACTGGGAATCGCGGGTTTCTGTTTTGGTAATATAATGCTACTGAGCTTTCCCGAATACCTGGGAATTGAACACGGCGAAAAAGGATTACTGCTGATGTTCCGTTACCTGAGCCTGGTACTCTCCTTACCGGTTGTATTATACAGCGCGGCTCCTTTTTACCGCACCGCCTGGGGTGGGTTGAAACAGCGTTTTCTGAATATGGACGCGGCCATTGTTCTGGCCATATTCGTAACCTTCTTCCGGAGCGCCTATGAAGTAATTTCTGCCACAGGCAGTGGTTATTTCGACTCCCTGTCAGGCATCGTTTTTTTCATGCTCATCGGCAGGGTATTGCAGGACAGAACGTATCAGCAGCTTTCATTCGACCGGGACTACACCTCTTATTTTCCTATTGCGGTTACAGTTTTAAAAGGTGATGAAAAAATTCCAACCGCGCTTCCCGACATCAGGCCGGGAGATACGATACTGATACACCACCAGGAACTGGTACCTGCCGACGGAATCCTTACCCGCGGTAAAGCGTGGATAGACTACAGCTTTGTTACAGGCGAATCATTGCCGGTCACCAAAGAAATGGGTGAAATTGTTTATGCCGGAGGCAAACAAACCGGCAGCAATATGGAGTTGCTGGTGATCAAGGAAGTTTCACAAAGTTATCTCGCAAGTCTCTGGGAGCGCGATGCTTTTAAATCGGCCCGTCAGGAAGACCGTAAGTCATTTGTGCAGTCGCTTGCCCGCTATTTTACAGTGGTAGTATTAACTATTGCGCTAACAGCCGGATTATACTGGTGGCAAAACGATCCGTCGAGGATCTGGTATGCGGTAACGGCGGTATTGATCGTTGCCTGCCCCTGCGCGCTGCTTCTTTCCAATACTTTCACCAACGGCAATATTCTCCGGATCTTAAGCCATAATAAATTTTATCTCAGGAACGCGCAGGTCATCGAAAACATCGCATCGGCAAATCAGATTGTTTTTGATAAAACCGGCACGCTTACTTCCAACCATGAATTTGAAATTGTTTATAATGGCGTGCAGTTGACCGACAAGCAGAAATATGCTATCTCCTCGCTGGCCGCCCAGTCATCACATCCGCTGAGCAGGGCGCTGACCCGTCACCTGCTAAGGGCTCCCGCGCTTGCTGTACAGGGATTTCTGGAGTTGCCCGGAAAAGGAATTGAAGGCTTTGTAGGGAACGACCTGGTAGCTGTTGGAAGTAAAGCCTACATAACAGGAATTGTAGGACTCTCCTCTGAAGAGGGTACCCGTGTTTATGTGGCCATAGAGGACACTCCGCTTGGTTATTTTCAGTTTGGGAACCAATACCGCGAAGAAGCATTCCCGGCCATCAGAAAATTAAAGGAGTCGAACCGCATGGCTATTATTTCCGGCGATTCACCCGCCGAAAGGCGTAACCTTCAGTATTTTTTTGGATCCGACACTACATTGCTGTTCAGGCAACAACCAGAAGACAAACTTCATTACATACAATCGCTTCAGCAAAAAGGGAATAAAGTGATCATGATCGGCGATGGGCTGAACGACGCAGGCGCTTTAAAGCAAAGCGACGCGGGAATCGCGGTATCTGAGGACACCAATAATTTTACTCCTTCATCAGACGCCATTCTTGCGGCAGACGAGCTTCCGAAGCTCGACCGGTTTATAAGACTGTGCAAGGCCAACAAAAAAATAGTCATTGCAAGCTTTATACTTTCAATACTTTACAACATTGCGGGACTTTATTTCGCGGTACAGGGAACGCTTTCTCCGTTGATTGCGGCCATCCTTATGCCCGCCAGTTCCATCAGCATACTGCTGCTTACTTTCGGCAGCAGTAACCTCGCGGCTAAAAGGCTCAAATTGAATGTTTAAGTCTGATGATTAAAATCATCCGCCTCACTGAGACTTATCATCAGCATGCAGTCCGCTCAAAAATACTTTTGTCCTAAATAATTCAATGAGCGTTATCATCCTCTTATTGCTCGCCAGTATTTCCGTCGCTGGATTGTTCCTGGCTGGCTTCCTCTGGAGTGTGAAAAATGGTCAGTACGATGACGAATATTCCCCTCCCTTAAGAATGCTGTTTGACGATAAACCTGAAGAAAAAACAAATTAATCTTTCGGATCCATGCAATTAGAAAAATTCTATTACGACAACAAAACTGTAAAACTGTTTGCATACGCGGTAGTGGTATGGGGAGCAGTTGGCATGCTTGCAGGCTTATGGGCTGCGATTGCGATGTATTATCCCGCTATGAACCTTGGTCTTCCGGCTACAACCTTTGGCCGGATGCGCCCTGTACATACCAATGGCGTGATCTTCGCATTTGTGGGCAATGGCATTTTCATGGGAGTGTATTATTCGCTCCAGCGCCTTTGCAAAACAAGAATGTTCAGCGATCTGCTGAGCAAGCTCCATTTCTGGGGATGGCAACTGATCATTTTATTCGGCGCGCTTTCTCTCTGGATGGGCAATACTACCGGAAAGGAATATGCGGAGCTTGAGTGGCCGCTCGATATCGCCATCGCTGTTGTATGGATAATCTTCGGAATAAATATGTTCGGAACCATTCTTCGCAGGCGGGAAAGTCACCTGTATGTTGCGATCTGGTTCTATATAGGCACATGGGTAACCGTTGCATTGCTTCACATCGTAAATTCTGTTGAGCTGCCCATTTCTTTTATGAAAAGCTACAGCTGGTATGCAGGAGTTCAGGATGCGCTTGTACAATGGTGGTATGGTCACAATGCGGTTGCATTCTTCCTTACCACTCCGTATCTGGGATTGATGTATTACTTCCTGCCCAAAGCTGCTAACAGGCCCGTTTATTCGTACCGGCTTTCTATTATTCACTTCTGGGCGCTCATCTTTATTTACATCTGGGCGGGACCGCACCACCTGTTGTACACCGCGCTGCCCGACTGGGCTCAATCACTGGGCGTTGTATTTTCCATCATGCTCATCGCTCCCAGCTGGGGAGGTATGCTCAATGGATTGTTCACGCTTCGCGGAGCCTGGGATAAAGTAAGAGAAGATCCCGTTCTCAAATTCATGGTGGTTGCCATTACGTGTTATGGCATGGCAACATTCGAAGGACCGATGATGAGTCTTAAAAATGTAAACGCAATCTCGCATTTTACCGACTGGACCATTGCGCACGTTCACATCGGCGCGCTTGGTTGGAATGGATTCCTCACCTTCTCTGTGCTGTACTGGCTCGTTCCGCGCATGTGGAACACACCGCTGCATTCAACAAAACTTGCGACCTCGCATTTCTGGATCGGCACCATTGGTATCATATTGTATGCGATACCACTTTACTGGGCAGGTTTCACTCAAAGCATGATGTGGAAGACATTTACCGAAGAAGGTCAGTTGAAGTTCCAGTTCCTTGAAACAGTTACGCACATTGTTCCAATGTATGTTACCCGCAGCCTTGGTGGCGGTCTTTATATAGTTGGACTGTTCCTGATGGTGTACAACCTGTACAAAACCATCCGCAAGGGAAGTTTCGTTGCAAATGAAGCGGCTGAAGCTGCACCACTTCCTAAAGTAATTCCTACTCACGGAAAAGAATACTGGCATCGCTGGATCGAAAGAAGGCCTGTTCAGATGATGGTGTTCAGCCTGATCGTTGTGGCAATAGGTGGTATCATCGAAATGGTGCCAACCTTCCTTGTAAAATCGAACGTGCCCACCATCAGCAGTGTAAAACCATACACACCGCTTGAATTGCATGGCCGCGACATTTACATACGCGAAGGCTGTTATACCTGCCACTCTCAGATGGTTCGTCCGTTCCGCGATGAAGTAGCCAGGTATGGTGAATATTCAAAAGCAGGTGAATTTGTTTACGATCATCCGTTCCAGTGGGGATCAAAAAGAACAGGACCCGATCTGGCACGCCTCGGCGGAAAATATCCCGACAGCTGGCACTACAATCATATGCTCGACCCGCAGTCAATGTCGCCGGGTTCCATCATGCCTTCATATCCATGGTTACTGGATGATAACATCGACACCAGCATTACACCTAAAATGATCAACGCAATGCGCACACTCGGTGTTCCTTATGAAGAGGGTTATGAGAAAAAGGCAAATAAAGATCTGCTGAACCAGGCTTCATCCATCAAAACAAGTCTTAAGAACGACAGGATCGAAACACCGGCCAATAAAGAAATAATAGCCCTGATTGCTTATATGCAACGCATGGGAAAAGACATCAAAGTAAATAATCAGTTGAGCCAGAACCAGACCCCATAGGGTCAATAAGATCAAAACAAAAAACAAATAAATGAAATTCATTCATTACCTCGAAAAGATCAGCGGAGTAAGCATATACGCGCTTACGTCTTTCACTTTGTTCGGGCTGTTCTTTTTAGTGATGATCATCTGGACCATCAAAGCAGACAAGAAGATGATCAATGAAATAAGTGAAATACCACTGAAATAAAGTTATAAAGTCATTATATGCGAAACAGTAAATTCTTCAGTAAATCGTTCCTGCGTTTTTCATTGGCAAGCGCAGGCGTCATGCTCGGTAATCTTGTGTTTGCTGCGGATGGACCTACCCCTTCATCCATGAGCAGCCCACTGGCAATTACCATGATAATAATAATGGTCATCCTGTTGCTGATAATTGCGTTGCTTGCCAACCTGCTTCTGGGAGCGGCTGGTTTTTATACCGACAAAGTGAAGAAAGAAGAGCAGCAACAATCGTCCGCGCCGGTTACTACAGTTGTGATCGCAGGAATGCTGTTGTGTTCATTCCCTGCAATGGCCCAGGATGCTGGTGCAAAAACGGCTTCATCCCTTTCGTTCGGAGGCTTGTCAGGCACTGCTTTTTATATCATGAGCGCGGTAATTTTCCTGGAGATAATTGTGATCCTGGGATTATTGCTTAACCTCAGAATTCTGATTGCAAAAGAAAAAATGAAGTCGGCTGTCGTTGCGCCTGTTAAAGTGCGTAAGACCGTCAACTGGTGGAACAAGCTGAATAAATTCAGGCCTGTTCATGAAGAAGGGAACATCGACCTGGGTCATAATTACGATGGTATCCGCGAACTGGACAACCGTCTGCCACCCTGGTGGCTATATGGATTTTATATCACCATCATTTTTGCAGGCATTTATTTATGGCGATATCATGTTTCACATACCGCTCCATCAAGCGAAGAGGAATACCAGATCGCGATGGCAAAAGCAGACCGCCAGAAAGAAGCTTATCTGAAAAAGACAGCGGCGAATGTTGACGAGAATACTGTAAAATATATGGCGGATGCCGCCGAATTATCAGCCGGTCAGAAAGTTTACCAAATGAATTGTTCTCCCTGTCATGGTAAAGCCGGAGAAGGAACTGTTGGACCAAACCTAACTGATGATTACTGGTTACATGGAGGAAGCATCAAAGACATTTTCAAGACCATTAAATATGGTGTACCCGAGAAAGGAATGAAAAGCTGGAAAGATGATTTTTCGCCGAAGCAGCTGGCTCAGTTAAGCAGCTTCATAACTTCTCTTAAAGGTACCAATCCGCCAAACGCTAAAGAAAAGCAGGGTGATCTGTTTAAAGACGCACCTGCTAATGACTCGGCTTCAAAAAAATCAGTCGCGTCGTCAGCGCCTTAGAAAATAAAAGAGAATGAATACCCCCTCTCATATATCAACGCTTGCCGAAACCGCGGAAGGATCGTTCAGGGACCGGCTGGCTACCGTGGATGAAAAGGGCAAACGCAATTGGGTTTACGCGAAAAAACCCAAAGGCAGGCTTTACCGCTATCGTACATGGGTCAGCTGGTTTTTCTTTGCCGTATTTTTTGCGCTGCCTTTCATTTACGTAAATGGGCGGCCGCTTTTTTTGTTCAATATTGTTCAGGCTAAGTTCATCATTTTCGGAAAGGTATTCTGGCCACAGGATTTCTTCATCTTCGGAATTACGATGATCACTTTTATAGTGTTTATCATTTTGTTTACCGCCGCATTCGGGCGATTGTTTTGCGGATGGGTATGTCCGCAGACTATTTTCATGGAAATGCTTTTCCGGAAGGTTGAATACCTGATAGAAGGCGACGCAGCGCAACAAAGAATATTATCGCAGCAACCATGGAATACAGATAAGATCGCACGGAAGACTGCCAAACATCTTGTTTTTTACCTGATGTCGTTTGTGATCGCCAATTTCTTCCTTGCATACATTATAGGTGTGAAAGAGCTTGGTAAGATCATTACCGAGCCGGTAACGGAACATTTCGGCGGTTTTCTTTCCATAGCCGTGTTTTCGGGACTCTTTTATGGTGTTTACGCGTTCTTTCGTGAACAGGTTTGCACCGTTGTTTGTCCTTACGGAAGACTGCAGGGTGTGCTGCTCGACAAAAATTCAATGGTTGTTGCTTACGATTATGTACGCGGCGAACCAAGAGGGAACTTCAAAAAGAAGGAGCCGGATGATATTATCGGCGATTGCGTGGACTGCTTCCAATGCGTAAGGGTATGTCCCACGGCTATTGATATCAGGCACGGCACACAGATGGAATGCATCGGATGCACCGCCTGTATTGACGCGTGTGACGACGTGATGCTGAAAACAGGAAAAGAGCCCGGCCTTATCCGTTATGCATCGGAAAACGGTATCATTAAAAATGAAAGGCTTCATTTTACAACAAGAATGAAACTGTATTCCGTTCTGCTTAGCATACTTGTGCTGATTCTGGTTTCACTGCTGATTTCCCGGAAGGACGTGGATGCAACGGTAATGCGCACCCCGGGTATGCTGTACCAGGAACGCGGAACAGACAGCATCTCGAACCTGTATAATATTAAACTGGCCAATAAAACTCTTGAAAGAATACCGCTCACCATTAAAATGGAAAATGAGGCCGGCAATATTGAGATCATCGGTAATCATAACATCATTGTAAAAGAAGAAGGACAGGGA
>DASWTK010000139.1:0-25248 GCA_036402175.1 Chitinophagaceae bacterium
TGCGAGCTGACGATCGATGGAGAAGATCATTCAGGCCAGTTTCTCTTATTGGAAGTGATGAATACAAAATCCAATGGGCCCAACTTGTATCTTGCGACTGATGCTGATCCCGGCGATGGCTATCTGGATATTGTAGCGGTAACGGAAGAGAATAAAGCCAAGTTCGGAAAATACATTGCCGATAAGCTGGAAGGAATAGAAGAACCATTCGATTTTACGAGATTCAGGGGTAAAAACATAAGCATCAGCTGGCCTGGAACTCATTTGCATGCGGATGACGAAGTGATCAAATTAAAAAAGAGCCAGGAAATAAAAATTGAGTTAAAAGAAGGTTTGCTGCAGTTTCTGGTGGAGTGAAGCGGTGATTGTTATCTTCCGTGCAATTCATCAGTGAACCGTGACCAATGAACAGAACAGGCATCGCCTGCTCCTGTTCATGTAAGCCACTTATATAATTTCGGAATACTGCTGATAGTTTTATGCAGTAGAAGAAATCGGACTATTGATACGCTGCCACAATTGGTTTCTTTACTTTTCTATCGGCGTAAGAAACAACATTGACTTTTCTGGTCAGTAAATAATCAATTGAATATTTACCGCTGCCTGCAAATAACAATACAATGTAAACAAGAAGGTATAACAAGGCAACCTCTTTACCTGAAATTGGATCGGCCGCGTGAATGATAGTTACCGCCACCAGCATGGTAATTATCAGCGGTATTGTTGCAAGCCTTGTTGCAAAT
The DNA here is from genome assembly GCA_036402175.1 of Chitinophagaceae bacterium. Lineage (GTDB taxonomy): Bacteria > Bacteroidota > Bacteroidia > Chitinophagales > Chitinophagaceae > DASPKM01. The sequence continues at coordinate 744 of DASWTK010000139.1, forward strand.
CCGGCTAAAATCAAAATGGAGCCAACTACTTCAGCAAAAACAGTCAATCCTAAAGAAAGTTCCGCGCTCATACCAAAAACTCCGGGGAATTGTACCGGTGCTCCCGAAAAGAGCATGATCAGTTTAGGTATGCCGTGCGTTAACATGAGTGCTGCAATTCCGACCCTGGCTGTTAACAGCGCGAGGCTCGTAGAGTTTGAATGATTATCAGCGTTTAATATTTGTTTCATCGCTATTGATTTTATTGTTGGATGATATTTAGTTGTTGTGTATTTATTTTTGAATGAACTCACCATCTGCTTTAATTCTTACTTCATCACTGATCATTGCAGAAGGAAATCCGGCGCCTACATTGAAGTCTGAGCGTTTAATAACTCCGTCCAGTTGAAAACCGACAGTAGTTGCCTTTGACATTGGATTTTGTGTAGTACCTCTGTATTTCAGGTTCATTGTAACAGGTTTCGTGATGCCATGCAGGGTAAGATCGCCTGAAAGTTCGTACGAGTCTTTTCCTTTCTTTTTCAGAGAAGTGCTCTTAAAGGTTAATTCAGGATATTTGACCACATCAAAGAAATCAGCGCTTTTCAGGTGATTGTTCCTTGCTTCAACCCTGGTATCAATAGAAGCGGTTTTAGCCTTCAGTTCAAACGAGGCGTCGCTGAAGTCCGGTTTTGATGAAGAGACCGTTACGTCAAAATCGTTGAATGTTCCCGAAACGTCGGCAATACCCAGGTGAGTGACTGTAAACCCGATCTGCGAATGCGGATCATCGTTCTGCCAGGTAGTAAGTCCTGTTGTGAATGAAGCAAGCGTGATAAACGCAGCCAGAATAAGTGTGATTCTTTTCATTGTTTTAATTTTTTTGATCACACAAAGCTACTCCAGCACCACCCCTCGCTCCATTGCGTTCAGGTAAGAAATGGCATTGACAAAAATCAATGGAAAGTGTAAAAGGATTTTAACTATTTCCTGATCATTTTTTTACGCACCCTGCTAAGTGTTTCAGGCGTAAGGCCCATATAAGAGGCGATCATATGCTGTGGTACCCGTTGAACGATCTCAGGATATACTGAAATAAGAGCGGCATATCGCTCTTCCAGCGGCAGGCTGATAATTGAAGTAATTCTTCTTTGCATGGCAATATATGCGCCCGTGATCTGTATGCGCATCCAGGTTTCGTATTTTGGCAGCACCTTCAGCATTTCTTCGTGTGAAGATTTGCTGATGAGCAAAAGTTCAGAATCTTCCAGCGCATCAATGTTGTAAGTAGCTGGTTCAGATGTAAGGAAGCTGTACAGATCGGAGATCGTCCACCCTTCCAGGGCGAACTGCATGATGTGTTCCGCGCCTTTTTCATCAACGGAATAGGACCGCAGCGCGCCTTTTTCAACAAAGGCGATAAACCGGCATACGTCGCCTTCCTGCAGCAGGTATTGTTTACGGCGCAGTTTTTTAGGAGTGAGGTAGGTTTTTACAATGGCAAGTTCTTCATCGGTGAAGGGGACTTTGTTTCTGAGGGTTTGAAAGAAGATTTCGTACATGGAACAGGCAGTTTATCGGGAACAAGTTCCGCTTTTTAGGATATACTGCAATGGGGTTATTTTGGAATCCGGTTGAGCGTTTTCTGCTCAGCTCACTGACAGAGCGTCCGCTGTGAAACATCTGAACATTTAATCTTCCAGGGGCAGGGTGACGATCACCCGCGTTCCGATTGCTTTTCCCTCTTCATTCTTCTTGTCAATGATATCCAGTTTCGCCTGTCTTTGATTCAGCAGGTTATCCAATTCCAATCTTGATTGGGTAAGATTTACACCTTTGCTTTGATGTACGATACTTGCAGCCGCTTTATTGTGTTGCGATGATTCCCTGCCAATGCCATCGTCTTCGATTATGATTTCAATACTACCATTTCTTTTACTCACAACCAGCATAACATTTCCAATACTACCTTTAGGCATAATACCGTGCCATATAGCATTCTCTATAAATGGCTGGATAATTAATGCAGGTACACCTATTGATTTTAGATCTATCGTTTCATCGATATCTATTTGATAAGAAAATTTTTCATCAAAACGCATCGATTCCAACTGTAAATAAAGTTTACAGGTTTCTATTTCGTCGTACAGCGTAATTTGTCTTTTGTCGGCATTATTGAAGAGCGTTCGGATGAGTTTTGAAAAAATAGTGAGATAGATAACAGCCCTTTCGTCCTCATGGTTTTGGATTACTGATTTAATCGCATTTAGGCAATTGAAAATAAAATGCGGATTCATTTGTGCCCGAAGAGCTTTAGCTTCAAGTTCCAGTAATTCTTTTTCGTGTGCGGCTTTAACTCTTTCCTGTTTTCTCACGAACCTCACCCTTAACTTAATTATAAGGTATAATACAGAAAACAGGAATATTCCGGCAATCATCCAAAACCACCACATTTGCCACCACGGTGGCGTGATGATAATATTAACGCTTCTCTCAGCCCATACTCCGTTTGGATTTGACCCTTTTATGCGAAATGTATAACGGCCCGGCGGAACATTAAAGTAAAATGCTTTTGTCTCAGTTCCGCTATTTCGCCAGGTATCATCATAATTCTCTAACATAAAAAGATGCTGATTGTTCTCCGGATTACTGTAGTGCAAAACTGTAAAATCAAAAGAGAAGACATTTTGCCTGTAGTTGAGTCGAATTTCCTTAGTATCCGAAACGGAAACTTTTAAAGGGCTGTTATTTCCAGCCTTTACCAATTGCTCACCAAGATAAAAATCGGTTATAACTACCTGGGGTGGGACGTGGTTTCCTATAATACTATCAGGGAAAAAAGTATAGTAACCACTTTGATCACCAACTAAAATATTTCCGGACGGACCCTTTAAACTTCTTGCCAAACCGTTTTGATTTCTTCTCACGCCATAATCTTTGCCATACGTAAGCAATTCATCACGTTCAGCGTTTAATTTCATGATTGTGGCGATGCCAAACAACCATAAATTGTTTTTATTGTCTTCTGTGATAGATAAAACATTGTTGATTGCTAATCCTGTGTTCGGATTTATAAAAGAGATAAAATTTCCAGTTGAGGGATCAAATCTGAACAATCCCTTATGGAAGGTGCTTGTCCAAATAGTACCGGAAGCATCTTCAAAGATATTCAGGATACTATTGCCTTTAAGATAATGCCTGAACTTTCCTGTCTTATTATCCAACAGGTTTATCCCTTGCGTGCATCCAATCCATAACTGGTTTTTTCCGTCTTCCATAAAACAAGTAACCCCATCGCTGATAAGACTGGTGGTATCATCCGGATTATGTTTATAATGCGTGAACCTGCGCGTATTGATCTCCATTTTGTCTAACCCAACATCAGTCCCTATCCACACGTTTTGGTTCCTGTCTGCATAAATATTTACGATTGTATTATTGATCAGGCTATTGTTGTTCTCCGGATCATGCTGAAAACGGGTGAATTTTTCAGTTGAAGGATCAAAATAGTTAAACCCTCCGCCATAAGTGGATATCCAGAATTTACCGGAAGGATCTATACAAATATTGTTTACATAGTTATTACTGATGCTGTTGACGTTATGCGGGTCATGCACATATTTTTTCAAAATCCTTCCATCCTTCTGTGCTTTGATCAAACCGGTTTCAGTGCCTATCCAAATTGTTCCGGCACTGTCTTCTATGGCAGCCTGCGTATCTTCATTCAATTCATAGTAGTGGAAATTATGATGCAAAGGATCAACGCGAAATAGATTACCTATCATCGTACTTATCCAAAGCACTCCATCTTTGGATGTAAAAGCACACCACCCGTTGAAATCATTGAAACCTCCGGGCAAATGCGGTTCCTGCCATCCAAAGAATGTTACCTTTTTTGATACAGGATCATAGCGGTTAAGGCCACCAGAGAAAGTTCCAATCCATAATGCTCCTGACGCATCCTCCGTAATAAAAGTTATGTGGTCATCACACCAGGGAAAAAGTTTTCTTACGGGAGGTCTGCTTAACTTTTGCGGATGAGCAGGATCATATAAATGCCTTGTAAATACACCCGTTGCACGATTTAATGAATGTAAACCATCGCCCCCCGTTCCTACCCAGAAAGTTCCACGACTATCTTCAAAAATGGCTCTTATCCTGTTATCAACAAGGCTGTGAGGGTTTTTTGGATCATGTACAAACCGAACAAATTTTCCGGTTTTTCTATCAAAGCGATTCAGTCCTCCTTCGTCCGGAACTACTCCCTTGTCATTTACAAACGGACTGCCTGTTCCTACCCATAAAATTCCTTGTTTATCTACATATATTGCACGTACATGATCATTACTAAGGCTTGACGGATCGTTTTTATCATGTTTATAATGAGTGAGCCTGCCTGTCTTTCTATCCAATTTTTTAAGTCCACCATGCGAGCCTAACCAAATATTGTTTTCATGATCTTCTATGATAATTGTAACCGGATCGTTGATCAAACTTGTTTTATCCTCAGGCTTAAATTTAAAGTGAGTAAACACGTTATTAATCGGATCGAATTTATCAAGACCATAAGCTGTAGCTACCCAAATAATTCCCCTGGAGTCGCTGTAAACATATGAGACGTTGTTGTTGGAAAGTGAATTACTATCTGAAGGGTCATGCAGGTAATGAGTTGTCTTAAGGCCATCGAACCGTGTAAGTCCCTGTGCTGATGCATACCAGATATAACCGTGCACATCCTGTGTAATGGCAACTATCCAGGTTCGCCTGTAATCTTCAGGCGGCGGTACCAAATGAAATGTCAGTTGCTGCGACCATAAGCGTTTTGCGTCAATAGCTAATAATATAACAACTACAAGCAATCCGATTCGAAGAAAATAAAGTAGCCTCTTTATTATGGGGATAGTAAGGCTGTTTATGCTGCTTCTATACATTCAGAAGGTTGTCTGCCTATTAAGTTAACCAAATTTTCTCGCTGTAAATAACGGGCTCTTTTCCGCGTTGGGCTGAAAGTGAGGCATGAAAAGGTGTTGTTTGATGAAGGTGAACTATAACCTGGTCTTGCATTATAGTGCCAAAATTCCTAAGCGCGGTCTGTGACCGCCGAAGCCCACCAAAACAAAACCCACCTAAGCTAAAGCTTCGGTGGGCGAAGGCGGTGAGGGAGGGATTCGAACCCTCGGTACATCTTTAAGGACGTACGACGGTTTAGCAAACCGTTGATTTCAGCCACTCATCCACCTCACCGTGGGCTGATTATGCCGCTTATAGCAGCTTTTTTAAGGACCGCAAAAATAGCATGAAACAGGTTAAAAGCAAAAAAGAATTGCTTCTTCAGCGGCGCACCACCCTGAAGCCTTCAAACCTGGTAAAAGGAAGATCAGAAACACTCACTTCTTTCACTTCGGCCCGGGGAGGACCATCATGACACCATCGGATTAATGCTGCAACCTTCTCTTCAGCACCAGATACTAAAACCTCCACGCTCCCGTCCGGCAAATTCCTTACCTCTCCCTCCACTCCCAACTCTTCCGCCTTTTCCTTCGTTGCCGCCCGAAAATATACTCCCTGAACCTCTCCTCTTATTATTATCCGTTTGCAAACCATTACGCGAAATTAATCCATAAACAACTCGTCAATTCATTCCTCCATGAACCAATCACTCATGAGCCAATCCTCAAATCCTCAAATCCTCCAATCCTCAAATCCCCCAATCCTCAAATTAGCTAATTGGCTTATCGGCAAAATTTGCTTATTAAAAAAAAAAGCCTCGCTTTCGCGTGGCTCTTTCAAATTTCTTTCTCGGGGTTATTACATCGCTGCCAATTGCACTTTCTGCTGCAGCTCCATTACATTATCTCTGAACAATCCATCAGTATCCATCAAATCCTTCACCGTCTGGCAGGAGTGGATCACGGTAGTGTGATCGCGGCCGCCAAAATGCTCACCGATCGTTTTGAGGGAATTCTTTGTGAACGCCTTCGCCAGGTACATCGTAATCTGCCTGGCCTGCACAATCTCCCGCTTGCGGGTCTTCTGCAGTAACTTGTCATAAGGCACATCAAAGTACTCGCAAACCATTTTCTGAATGGTTTCGATGGTGATTTCTTTACTGCTGGTCTTCACAAAATTTCTTAGCACTTTTTTCGCTAGATCTAGGTCTATTTCCCTCTTATTAAGCGAAGATTGTGCCAACAAAGAGATCAATGCGCCTTCCAATTCCCGGACATTGCTATTAATATTATAAGCCAGGTACTTTATCACTTCCTTTGGCATCTCCACCCCGTCATTCTTCATTTTACGCTCCAGGATCTCAATCCGGGTTTCGTAATCGGGTATCGAAAGGTCGGCGCTCAAACCCCATCTGAACCTGCTCAGCAGTCGCTCCTGAACTCCTTCGAGGTCCTTGGGCGACTTATCCGAAGTCAGCACAAGCTGCTTTCCGCTCTGGTGCAGGTGATTGAAGATCGCAAAGAACGCGTCCTGCGATTTCTCAGCCCGGTTGAAGAACTGAACATCATCAATGATCAGAATATCTACCAGCTGGTAAAAATGAATGAAGTCGTTAATGGCATTGTTACGGCTATGATCCTGGAACTGGTTGATGAACTTCTCTGAACTCACATACAAAACCACCTTGTTCGGAAACATGCGCTTGGCCTCGTTTCCGATGGATTGTGCCAGGTGAGTTTTACCAAGCCCTACACCACCATAGATCACGAGCGGATTGAAAGAATTGGCGCCAGGCTTCTCAGCCACCGTCCTGCCGGCTCTGCGGGCAACACGATTACAATCGCCTTCAATGAATGACTCGAATGTATAATTGGAATTAAGCTGCGGATCGATCTGCATCTTCTTCAATCCGGGAATCACAAAAGGATTCTTTACCGGGTTGTGAATGATGAGCGGAAAATCCATTTCGTTGTTCGAATAAGATTTATATCCGTGTGCTGGTACATCCATAGTGAGTGGCTTGTTGTTCTGATTCCCGCTGTCAACCATGATCCGGTATTCAAGGCGGGCTTCTTTTCCCAACACTCTCCGCAAAGTCTTTGCCAATAAATTTACATAATGTTCTTCAAGGTATTCATAAAAGAACTGGCTGGGTACCTGGATCACTAAAATATTGCCCTTTAACTCCACCGGCTTGATCGGTTCGAACCAGGTTTTAAAATGCTGCCATTCTACAATGTCCTTTATTACATCTAAACATTCATTCCAGACCTTGTCAAATGTTTTACTCATTCGTTAATATTCAAAAGCAGTTTAATAAATGACTTTCTAGAATAGGTTGTCTCCGGAAATTTTTTCAGGTGAAAAGCGACTGAAAAAATTTTTTGTGGGGGGACGAATATCAAAAGTTTTTTCTTGAAAAAAAAATTTTTATTCACTTGGTTTTTCCGCAATAATTATACTACGTGATTCAGCCAAATTTTTTCGCTTTCCCTTGGAAAAATTAAAATCCAGTCTGCCCAAATAAAGACCTGCCCAACCTACCTGATTGATAATTACATCTTCACCAACTTTATTTTTCAACACTTCAGGCTTCTTCAGGAGCGTATGTGTGTGGCCTCCGATGATGAGATCGATGTGCTCCGACTCTTTTGCCAGTACCTTGTCACTTACCCTGTTGTCCGTATATTCATACCCAAGATGTGAAAGACAAATTACCATGTCGCAATCTTCCTTTTTCTTCAACCTGTAAGCAACTTCATTTGCTTGCTTCAAAGGGTCTATGTATTGCGTCTTTCCAAACAACTCATCAGGCACCAGTCCTTTTAAAGCAATTCCTACCCCGGTCACTCCAATCTTCAGTTTTCCTTTTCTGAAAACCTTATAAGGCCTGTACCTGCTCTCCATCACCGTTCCCGCAAAATCATAATTACAAATGATCAATGGAAAATGCGCGTGATTCAACTGCTTCGCAAAATTTTCCAGTCCCGCGTCAAAATCATGATTACCCATCGTTGTTGCATCGTAACCCATTGCTGTCATTACCTTTATCTCCGGTTCGCCCTTATAAAAATTAAAATAAGGCGTTCCCTGAAAAATATCTCCCGCGTCTAACAGCAATACATTTTCTTCCTCACTCCTGATCTTCCTGATCAGCTCCGCACGGGCAGCCACGCCTCCCATTCCCGCATTCGCACTTCCATCCATGGGAAAAGGATCAAGCCTGCTATGCACATCGTTCGTATGCAGAATGGTTAACCTGCTACCCGCAGCTTCTCCGGCAAATTCATTAAACAAAGAACCTGAACAAATCAAAGATCCTGTAGTTAATCCTGTCTGTCGCAAAAAATCCCTACGGCTGATCATATTCATGCCCTGCTTCTTCCTTAAGTTGTTAATTGGTTGTTACGCGGCCTTCTACCTTTGAGGTAATGCTCTTTCCCTGCTTTTGCAGTTGCGAAAAATATTCCAGCAATTGATCCCTGTAAAGTAAACCTCCATTCTGCTGCGGTATCCCTTTCAGCATAAATGACTCGTCGCCTCCATTGGCTACATAGTCAAGCAATGCAATTGTATATTCAGCAGTTTCATCCAGTGGCTTTCCACCGATAGTAACCTGCGTTGCTTTCTTTTGTGTGATCTGCATCTTCATTCCTGAAACAGGCCAGCCGCCCCTTCCTGCTACATGATCCAGGAATTGTTTCAGCACGTTGCCTTTAATGTTTAACAAGACGATGAAATTGTCGAATGGTGACAACTCAAACACCTTTCCTCTGGTTAACGGACCCACCGGAATCTCAGTAAGCCTGATACCACCCGAATTTATAATCGCGAAGTCAATATGTTTGCCGTATTTCTTACGCGCCTGCTCAAGCATCACATCTGCCATAAGATTACCAAGACTTCCCTCGGGTTGCTTCTTTTCAAGGATGGTTGCTACATCAGCGATCACTTCTTTCATGCTCGCATAAAGACGATCGCTGTAAGGTGATAATACATGAACAATGACCGAATCAGTGATTGGCTGCTGCCTGACGCCGTAACTAACATACTCCGCTGATTGTGGATGATATATGGTGTTGCAGGCTATTGAGAGTACGAAAATCAGCAGTAATATAATAGGGGAGCTTCTTCTCATAGCAGCCATGCGGTTCCTTTGAAGATACAACTATTTTAATCGCGTCTGCAAGAGATTCTGAAAAAAAAAATCATACTCTTGACAAAGATTAAGTTCGCTATTTTTCTAACGAGATTGAAGGTGGAACGCAGGTTTCTTCAGCCTTGATTATTAATGCCAAAATATATTTTGATTTCTTATTGGCAACAAGTTTCTTTGCATTTGAAAACTTTCTGCAATATGAGATATCTAACTGTTGCCGTGCTTGCATTGCTATGTGCAGGTACAGCTTCTTCACAAGGCCAGTTCGGTGTAAAATCCGGTGTTGTAATTAACTATATTAATACAGAAGGAAATGGCGGAACATATTCCGATGTAAGAGCAGGTTTCACCATCGGCGCTTCTTATTCGATGTCAGCGGCAAAAAACTTTGCAGTACAGCCTGAATTGAATTACACTACGCTTTCATCCAATGAAACGATCAGTAATGCCACCATTCACCTGGCTTACTTTCAGGTTCCGGTGCTGCTGAAGTATGTTACTACCAAACAAAATTTCAGTCTCTATGCAGGACCCCAATTCGGATTTCTCACGAAGGCCGACAGAAAAATTTCAGGTGGCGGCAAAACAGACATTACAAAAGAACTTACTGAAACAGATTTCGCTGGCGTGTTCGGTGTTGAATTTGTTACACCCATTAATATCACCATCAATGCCCGTTATGTTCATGGAATGTCGAATGTGATCAAATCAGAGTTCGACACATTCAAAAGCAGGCACCAGTATGGAGCGCTGACCGTTGGTTATCTTTTCAGGAACAAGAAATAATAATAAAGCTTTAAAACAACCAGCTATTTTTGTAAAGGAGTTCTTACCGGACTCCTTTTTACATTTCAGCTGATACATGCAACAGAATATATCACTGCGCTTGCTTCCGTCAGAGGCTGCCAGCACAGACATAATAAAAGAATACATTGCTTCGGCTACCGGAAAAAAACCGGCCGATATCAGCGGTTTTTATATTCTCAAACAGTCAGTCGACGCTAGAAGCAAAACAGCGCATGTCAATCTTACCTGCAAAGCCTTCATCAATGAACCTTTTCATGACAGAGAGATCCGGCTTATTGAGTTCAGGGATGTTCACGCGGCCAGGCAGGAAGCAATTATTGCAGGCGCTGGTCCTGCCGGTTTATTTGCCGCACTGAAACTGATAGAACACGGAATTCGTCCCGTTATCCTGGAAAGGGGAAAAGATGTTCGTGCCCGCAGGCGCGACCTGGCAGCGCTGAACAAAGAAGGCATCATCAATCCCGAAAGCAATTACTGTTTCGGCGAAGGCGGCGCAGGCACTTACAGCGATGGTAAGCTTTATACAAGAAGCACTAAACGTGGTGACGTGAACAGGATACTGAACCTGCTGGTTCAATTTGGCGCGGAAGAAAATATTCTATACCATTCGCACCCACACATCGGCACCAATAAGCTGCCGCAGATCATCACTTCAATGCGGCGACAGATCACACAGTCGGGCGGAAAATTCCTTTTCGAAAAAAAAGTCACCGAACTGCTCATAACCAACAACGTTATAGAGGGCGTGCAAACAGCAGATGGCGAAATTTTCAAAACCGGTATTGTTATCCTGGCCACTGGCCATTCGGCCAGGGACATCTTTACACTGCTCGACCGCAAAAAAATTCAGATCCATTTCAAGCCTTTTGCACTGGGTGTTCGCATTGAACATCCGCAAACATTGATTGATTCCATTCAATACCACAACAGCAACCGCGGACCTTTCCTGCCTCCGGCTGCGTACAGCCTGGTTCAACAGGTGCAGGATCATGGCGTTTTCTCTTTCTGCATGTGCCCGGGAGGTATCATTGCCCCCGCATCTACAGCAGCAGGTGAAATTGTTGTGAACGGATGGAGCCCGTCGCGACGCAATAATCCATTTGCAAACAGTGGCATTGTCATCAATATTGAAGAGAATGACGTAAAAACTTTCAGCAGATATGGGGCGCTGGCCGGCCTGCATTTCCAGCAGAAAGTGGAGCAGGACGCATTTAATGCGGGAGGTGGTAAATTTGTTGCGCCTGCCCAGCGAATGATGGATTTTATCAATAAAAAAGTCTCCGCCACCCTGCCTGATTGTTCGTACCTGCCAGGCATTCGTCCGTATCCGCTCAACAAAGTATTGCCGGACTTTGTTTTCCGGGCATTGCAGCTGGCATTTCTTGAATTCGGAAAGAAAATGAAAGGTTACCTTACAAACGATGCGGTGGTTGTTGCTACAGAATCCAGAACTTCTTCGCCTGTTCGCATCCCGCGGGATCCGGTAACGCTGGAACATCCGCAGGTGGGCGGATTGTACCCCGCAGGAGAAGGAGCAGGCTATGCCGGCGGAATTGTGAGCGCGGCAATGGATGGAGAACGCATCGCTCAATGCATCATTGAAAAATATAATCACGTTTCATTGTAATAAACAAACATTAAACGCGACAAAATAGAAAATTCGCTAAATCAACCTGCTTATGAATATCCTCGAGGTCAGGAACCTGAAAAAATATTACGCTACGCAAAAGGCCGTGGATGACATCAGCTTCGAGCTGAAGAAAGGCAGCATTTTTGGACTGCTCGGCCCAAACGGAGCAGGAAAGACCACTCTTCTTCGAATGGTGACCGGCATATTCTTCCCCGACGAAGGACAGATACTGTTTGAAGGAAAGAAATTCGATCCATCCAACGACGTTATGCGCATTGGCTATATGCCAGAAGAAAGAGGACTGTATAAAAAGATGAAGATCGGGGAACAGGCGGTTTACCTGGCGCAGCTGAAAGGACTTGGCAAGTCAGAAGCGATGGAAAAAGTGAAGGCCTGGTTCATACGCTTTGGGATGGAAAGCTGGTGGAACAAAAAAGTGGAAGACCTGAGCAAAGGAATGAGCCAGAAACTGCAATTTGTAACTACCGTTCTTCATGAACCGAAACTGGTGATCCTGGACGAGCCATTCAGCGGGCTTGATCCGGTGAACGCGAATCTTATAAAGGATGAGATCTATGAACTTTCACGAAAAGGATGCAGCATCATTTTCAGTACACATCGAATGGAGCAGGTAGAAGAGATCTGCGATCACATCATTTTGGTGAATAAAGGGCAAAAGATACTGGATGGTGATGTTGCCAATGTAAAACAGCAATTCAAGGAAAATCTTTTCAGGATCGCGTTTGATGAAATTCCCGAAAAAGCCATTTCTCCGGCCTTTGAACTGATCGGCAAACAGAAAAACGCGCTTGTCGTGAAAATTAACGAGGGATATGGACCCAACGATGTGCTGCAGCATTTCATGCAACAAAACATAACTGTTCAGGCATTCAATGAAATGCTTCCGTCGCTGAACGATATTTTTATAAAACTGGTGGAAGGAACTTCCGTAAGCCGCCAGTTCCAATCTATGACCGCCTAATCAACGCTTATGAATAAGACATTACTGATCATACAACGTGAATACCTGACAAGGGTGAGGAAAAAATCTTTCCTGCTTACTACTATCCTGGTCCCGATTATTATCATCGCGTTTTATGCAGTCATCATTGCAGTTGCGGTAAGCGACAACACGCAATCGGAGAAAGTCGCAGTGGTTGACGAAGCCAATTTATTCGATGGAAGGATCGTGAGTGAAAAAGATGATAAAGACGCCCTGAAACTGCAGCTGATACCAAACGAAACCGAAGCTGGTTTCAAGGCCAAATACCGCGACCAGGGTTATAACGCCTTTCTCTTTATTCCGAAAGTGGACATCGAAAAACCATCCGGAATAAAACTCTATAGTGGTTCCACGGTAAGCCTTTCAACAAAAGACAGAATAGAAAGGAAGATCGACAAGGCTATTGAACAAAAGCGCCTTGCAAGCGCCAACATCGATCCGGCCAGGTATGAATCCATCAAATCCAATATCGACCTGGAGACCATCGTCGGTACCGGCAGCGATGAAAAGAAAAGCATGGAGCAGATTGCCACGATAGTTGCTTTTGCGGCAGGAATCCTCATATATATGGTGTTGCTGATCTACGGAAGCATGGTGATGAGAGGCGTGATGGAAGAAAAGACCAATCGCATTTCTGAAGTGATCGTCAGCTCGGTTAAACCTTTTCAGCTGATGCTGGGAAAGATCGTCGGCATCGGAGCGGTAGGGATAACCCAGTTTATCATATGGATCGTACTTATAGGTATTCTGCAACTGATACTGCCCATGTTATTCCCTTCGATGACAGATACGCTGGCACAACAGGCCGGCGCCAATACAGAAGCCATGAAACAGGCCGCAGACGCGAACCTGCTGGGTAAAATATCAGAGGGAATAGATACCATTCCAATCGGGTTGCTGCTTTTCAGCTTCCTGTTTTATTTCCTGGGAGGATACCTGATGTATGCGTCATTATTTGCGGCGATCGGAAGCGTGAGTGAAGACCAGCAGGACGCGCAGCAACTGATATTTCCCGTAATGATGCCGATCATCCTTGGATTCGTGATCCTTACCAAAGCGGTTCAGGAACCCAACGGCAGCCTGGCGCTATTCGGAAGCATGTTCCCGCTTACCTCACCGATCGTAATGATCGGACGGATCCCATTCGGAGTTCCGGCCTGGCAAATCGTGGCTTCGATGGCCTTGCTGGTGTTGTTCTTTTTGTTCTGCACCTGGCTGGCGGGAAGGATATATCGGACTGGAATTTTGATGTATGGGAAGAAGGGGTCGTGGAAGGAGATGGTGAAATGGGCGTTTAGGAATAATTGAGGGGATTGGGGGCTTGGGGGATTGGGGGATTTGGGGATTTGAGGATTTGAGGATTTGAGGATGAATTGGATAATTAGATAATTGGATAATTATTCAATTGTAGGATTGGATAATCGGAAAATAATTAATCAGAGGATTGGATAATCGGAGATTATTAATCAGAGGATGGAAAAATCGGAAAATTATTAGTCAGAGAACTGAATAATCGGATAACGGGATAGTCGGGTGAGGGGAAAATTAATTGCGCAGGTCTTGAGGGATTTGGGAGAATCCTGATGGGTCTGCGCTTTTTTGTTGATCGGGGGGTAATTTTAGCGGATTAAATGAGCTTATGAAAAAAGTAATGATTGGAGTACAGTTGTTGGGGGTGCTTTTGTTGGGGGTGTTGAGTGCGGGTGGCCAGACCCTGATAAAAAAAGATGCAGTGATTGAGAGTATGGCGGCGGAAGTGAATGCTGACAGTCTAAGAGCGTATATCAATAAGCTGGTGAGCTTTGGCACAAGGAATACGCTCAGCTCCACAACCAGTTCCACCAGGGGTATAGGCGCATCACGTGAATGGGTAGTTGCCAGATTCAGGGAATTCGCAAAACAAAGCAACGGCCGCATGGTGGTTCAGCTGGATCGCTGGATGCTGCAACCCGATAAAAGAAGGATCGATACAGCAGTTGATATGGGAAATCCCATGGCAATACTTAAAGGAACCGATCCGGATGATGATAGGATATTTGTTATCAGCGGACATCTGGACAGTCGCGCCAGCAACGTCATGAACAAAACCATTGATGCTCCCGGCGCCAACGACGACGGCAGTGGTGTTGCCGCGGTCATGGAATGCGCGCGCATCATGAGCAGGCAATCGTTTCCGGCAACAATCCTTTTTGTAGCATTCAGCGGTGAAGAGCAGGGATTGTTTGGCGCTGCCCACCTTGCCGATTCGGCCCGGAAGAATAACTGGAATATTGAAGCGGTTCTGAACAACGACATCATGGGCAGCAATCACAGCAATGAGACCAATATCATTGATAATACCAAAGTGCGGGTGTTCAGTGAGGGACTTCCCGCTTACGAACTGGATAAAAAGGCTGTAAGCATAAGAAACCTGGGACAGGAGAACGATGGAAATGCCCGTCAGCTGGCCCGCTATGTAAAGGAAATCGGCGAACGCTATGTTCCCAACCTGGAAGTGGTGATGGTTTACCGCAATGACCGGTTCCTGAGGGGTGGCGACCATACTTCGTTTGTACAGCAGGGTTATACCGCGGTTCGGATCACTGAAATGAATGAGAATTATGATCATCAGCACCAGGACGTAAGGAAAGACAAGGGTATCCAGTACGGCGACCTGGCGGAATTCATGGACTTCGAGTACCTCCGCAAGAACACGGCGCTCAACCTTGTGAATCTTGCGAATCTTGCGAAATCACCTGCCCAGCCACAGGAAGTGCGGATTGAAGTGCGCAACCTTACCAATAGCAGTCTCCTTACGTGGAAAGAACCAAAGGCCGGAAAGCCTGCCGGGTATTATGTATTGGTAAGAGAGACATACCAGCCTTTCTGGCAAAAGAAATTTTTTACTACGCAGCTCTCAATGCGCCTGCCCTATTCCAAAGACAATTACTTTTTTGCCGTGCAATCCGTAAGCCAGGATGGAAATGAAGGATTGCCGGTACTCCCAACACCAGGCAGATAATGAAGAGTGTTGCCAAAATGTACTTTATCGGCATAGCCGCGCAGGCTGATGTGAATGAACAGGTGCTGCAATGGAAACATTATATGCGCGATCATTATGGCTGTACCGTTGCATTACGCTCACCGGCACACATAACACTTATACCACCCTTCTGGATGGAAGAGGTTTTGGAGAATGAATTGATAAAGGATGTGGGAATATTCGCATCCCGGCGGTCTTCGTTGGAAATAAGTCTGCAGAACTTTGACGCCTTCAAGCCGAAAGTGATCTTTGTTGCCATACAAGAGAATGAAGATCTTACCTCATTGAAATTATCGCTCGAAGATTTCCTTGTGTCGTTGAATAAATATCCGGTGAAAAAGGAAACGCGTCCTTTTCATCCGCACCTGACCATTGCGAACCGCGATCTGAGAAAAAAAGATTTCGGGACTGCATTCGAACACTTCAGCAAAATAAATTATCAGGCAGGTTTCCTCACAGATAAACTTGATTTGTTTATGCACAATGGTTCCATCTGGACCATTGCACACAGCTGGCCACTGGGTTTATATAATGAAAAATAATCGCAATTCCAATGATCTTCAGCGGTACAGGCAATGACGCATTATAGTAGACCGGGTTTCGGTTTTTCGCGCTCCTATTGGTTAATTTTGCATTGATATCCCTATCAGATAAAACGGAAGTACTATCCATTCTCCTCCAGCAATTCCGGAATAATACTGATCCGCGCTCCGTTAACAGTGAATAATCTAAACAGTGTGTTATGAAAAAGCATATTAGCCTGGTTGCAGTCGGCCTGATGCTGATGGCATTCCCTTATATCACGAGTTGCAGGAAACAACTAACCGAACCAGCAGGTAATGAAATCGTTTCTGCTTCGCCAGTAAGCAGTAACTGCAATGCGATTTCTCACAATTATTACAGACCTGATCTGCAGTACTGGAAAACATTAATGCACCGGTGGTACGATGTCAACGGTAACCTTGTTTATCTGAAAGCCTACATACCAGGCGAGGCATACTATATTGAAAAGGAAGAAGACTATAACGATTTTGAGATCAATATCGATTGGGGTGAGATCACCCGCTCTGGCAACCAGGTTTTTCTTAAGGATGTTCTGAACGACAAGATCATTTTGAAAGTAACGCTTGACGACCAGCAACGCCCGATAGCAAGCTACCTCTTCAATGACCATGCTCCCTTCTGGTGGTACAGGATCGACACCTCATATTATTATTATGTTGGTAACAGGTTAGATTCAATGGAAAGTTTTGGCTTGCGGAAGGTGAGATCAATAGTATATCCATATAGCTCCACATATAAATTTCTGTATGATCAATATGGAAATATCAGACATATGAACAACAACCAGGGATTAACCAAAATGAGAATAAACTTTATTTATGATTATTCCAGCGCCATGAATGGTATTGAGCCAAATTATTATGTAAGTACGCAGCTCAGGTTACTTGAATATATGCAGCTTGTGAAATTTCCTATGCACAATCTGTTGAACAAAGTAGTGATGGGCGCTTATTACCCAGGACAGGGATATCCGGATGACACTCCTCCTAAATACGTTTGGGAATATAAAAATCTAAGATTTGTACCGGACAACCTTGTCTATTCGTACACTGAAGGATTTTTTACGCAAGGTATTTTCTATACCGGATGGCAGTGCGGACTTGCAACACCGGCTACAACCAATCTTCAGAGCAGAGCCGGATTCAGGAGCCTGCAGGAGTTTCAACGTTCATTTCCTGAGCCGAAAAAATGAACGCGCATTATGATATTATATTAACTAACACGATACCCGATGAAAAAAATGATTAACCTCAAACTAAAATAAAATGAAAAAGTCGAGCAGCCTGATCGCACTCGCTATAGGGCTGGCAGCGATCGTAATATTTCCGTCTTGCAAAAAAGAAATGACCGGACAAAAAGTTCCGGAGATAGCAACTAATGCATCAGTCAACGGTGACTGCAGGTCGGTTGCATTCAATGTTTTCCTTCCGCAAACGCACTATTGGAAAACATTGATGCAAAAATGGTACGATGGGAATGGAAAGGTGAAATATCTGAAGGCGTTTATATCGGGCGAAGATGGCTTTGCTGGAAAGAACAACGATTTTACCCAATTCGAGATCAATCTCGACTGGGGTGAAGTTACGCGCTTTGGAAACCAGGTTTATCTCAATGACGCAGTAAACAATAAAACACTGCTTCGCGTAACAATGGATCCGCAGGAAAGGCCGGTTGCAACTTATTTGTATAATGATCATGCATCCGCTCCTTTCTTCAGGATTGATACATCTTACTATTATTATACAGGAAGCCGCCTTGACATTATATACATGACAGGTGAACGGAGACTTGGAGGTTCTCCCTACCCTTACTGGAATAAGTTTGAACTGGTATATGATAATTATGGAAACATCCGGCAGATAAAAGGCTGGGGAGATTCAAGAATTAATTTTATCTATGATTATTCCAGGCCTGTTCAGGGCACTGAGCAAACTGTGCAATTCTTAACACCGCTCAGGATACTGGAATACATGGAGCTTTTGAAATTGCCTGTCAATCATTTACTGGAGGAAGTGGTAATCGGAGCATACATACCAGGGTCGAACTATCCTGATGAAATTTTTCCGATAAGGATATACAATTATGAAGATCATTTACTGAATGCTGACGGTCTTGTGTACTCATTTTCAGATGTAGAGACGTTAAATCCAAATGCTTTTTATACAGGCTGGCAATGCGGTTCAATTTTACCGGCAAATCCTCTCAGCCGTAAAAATTCCGGCATCGGCGATCTTGAACAATTCAAGCGCATGTTCCCTCCTCCGGTCAAATAGAGTATTGATAAATAAAATTATAGTGGTAGCAATTGCTATCACTTTTTTTTGCCTGTCCCGGTCAATTGTTAAAATTATCAAAACATGCAACCCGGTGCAACATTTTACGAAATACCTCGTATTTTTATACGAAGGAAATCGTAATTCACTTTTTATCTTAAAATTTTATAGTTATGAGAACAAAATTCAGGCCTGGCTATGCAGTTGCTTTAGTAGCATTGCTGGGAGTCGGGTTCGGAACTGTTGCATGGACAGGAACCGGCGATCAGCAGACCAATCAGCAAAAGCAGGACACCATCCCTGGTGTTCGACAGAAGTCAACCCGTGAATCGGAAAAGAAAAACAAAGACCTCGACAAAGAGCTCGCGGAACTTGACAGGGCGATGAAAGAGCTGGAGAATATCCCCGAGATCGATTTCAGGAAAATGCAGGCCGAAATTGAAGCTTCCATGAAAGAAGTACAGGCAAATATGGCCCGTCATAAAATTGACATGGAGAAAGTACAGCGTGAATTACAGGAATCCCTGCGTGAACTGAATACCGGTAAAATTCAGAAGGAACTGCAACAAGCAATGAAGGAGCTGGAAAAGGTGGATATGGAAAAAATGAAAAAGGAGCTTCAGCATTCCCTGAGCCAGATCGATACGGAGAAAATGCAGAAAGAGATTGAACAGGCCATGCAGAATATCAAGCCTGTGGATATGGAGAAAGTGCACAAGGACATGGAAAAAATGAAGATCGAGATGGAGAAGAACAAAGAGCATTTAAAAATAGATATGCAAAAAGCGAAAGAAGGGATGCTGAAAGCGAGGGAAGAGTTGAGATCATATCAGCAGATGCTTGAGCAAATGGAAGAAGATGGTCTTATAAATACCAAAGAAGATTATACGATTCAGTTTAAGGACGATGAGCTATTTATCAATGGAAAAAAACAACCGGCCGAAGTGAAGGAGAAGTACAGGAAGTATATGAAAAAAGAAACAACTATCCGCAAGGAAGCCGGCGACATGAACATAAACCATAATAACCACAACGATAAAGAACCGGCCTGATATAAAGCGTTTTGAAACAACGGTCAGTTATAGCCATGAAAAACAACTGCCGCCATTGAAAAACAAAGCGAGATGAACATCGACATACAGTAACAGCCTCTCATGTGCAAAACAAAACGGGACCATTCCTGGTCCCGTTATTTTTTTTATAGGTCTTATATCTTTTTTTAATCACCGGCTCCCGACATCCTTAACAACGGATGTGCGTAATCTTCATCTTCCTCATCGATGGGTATCATATCAAGGATCACCTTATACACCATTCCTTCTTTTGTATTGATCAACTCTCTGCGATGAACTTTATATCCCTTCTTTTCGAAATGAAGTGTCAGGTCACCTCCGGGTAATTTACCGATCTTGAAATTACCGTCAGAATCTGTGACCACTCCTTTTTCGGACGACCTGGATGCCGACATAGATACAACTACTCCGGCGATTGGTTTCTTTGTTACAGCATCTGTTACCTGTCCCTGCACTACTCCCTCATTCTTCCCTGTATTTGCGCTTGCAAAAAAGGCTACCGGGATGCATAACGCCAGTAGCAGCAATTTTTTGGGGAGTTTCATAATTGAAAATTTATAGTTTATGTAATGGTTGCTTCAACGCTTCCGAAAATTCGTCCCAGATATTTTTCAATATGGAGGACGCGGGCAGGATATCTCTTATCAACGCGCTCACCTGTCCAATCTCCAGTTCACCTTCATCAAGATCACCTTCGAACATTCCTTTCTTCGCTCTTGCTCTTCCTAATAACGTACGAAGCTCTTCCGAAGTTGCTCCTCTCATTTCCGCTTCCTGTACGGCATGGAAAAATTTATTTCTCATCATCCGCACGGGTGTCAGTTGCTTTAATGTTAGCACTGTATCACCTTCCTGCGCACTTATAACTGCCTGCTTGAATTTAAGATGGGATGAAGCTTCTTCACTTGCAACAAAACGGCTTCCGATCTGAACTCCTTCCGCTCCCATAACCATTGCTGCCAGCATCTGCCTTCCTGTTGCTATTCCTCCTGCTGAAATTACGGGAATTTTTACAGCTCCGCAAACCGCAGGTACTAAAATCATCGTAGTTGTTTCCTCCCTCCCGTTATGCCCTCCGGCCTCGAATCCCTCGGCCACCACCGCGTCGCAACCCGCCTCCTCGGCCTTTTTTGCAAACCTGCTGCTGCTGACCACATGCACCACCCGGCATCCATGTTCTTTTAAGACGCTTGTCCACGTCTTAGGGTTACCGGCCGAAGTAAAAATAATTGGAACCTTCTCCTCGATAATTACCTGGATGTGCTTATCTATATCCGGGTAAAGCAGCGGCACATTCACACCAAAGGGCTTGTCGGTAGCTGCCTTGCACCTAATGATGTGTTCACGTAAGACATCAGGATACATGCTTCCGCTGCCTATAAGTCCCAAACCTCCTGAATTACTAACCGCGCTTGCCAGTCGCCACCCGCTGGCCCAGATCATGCCTGCCTGGATGATTGGATAATTGATGTTGAATAGGTGGGTTATTCGGTTTTGGAAGGGCATGTTGCAAATGGAAAATGTAAAATGTAAAATGAAAAATATGTCCGGACACTTTCCTGCCTAACCTTCGCCGAGATCAATTTCGGTGTTGTCACCGATATTGAGGCTGCGGGTTTCGCCCTTTACCTCCGTATCGCTGCCAATAAGGGATTGGGTGAGGACGATATCGAATAAGTCGGCATAAGCTCCAATGATCGAATCTTTTATGATGGAACACTTGATGGTGGTGCTTTCGCCGATGGTTACGTTAGGACCAATGATGGAATTGCTGATAGAGCAACCCGCGGCGATGCTGACCGGGGGAACGATGATCGTATTCTCAAATGTCTGCTCGTCCGATATCTTGCCGCCGAATTTCTTCATCAGGATCGCATTGGATGCAAGCAGGGTTTCCTTCCGGCCGCAATCGAACCAATTCTGTACTTTGAAGGGCTTGAACTGAGCGCCTGCTTTGATCATACATTCAATGGCGTCTGTAAGATTGTATTCGCCATAACTACGCAACTGGTTGCGGATATTGCTTTCCAGGCAATCGAACAGGTAGTTGGTCTCCTTTATCCGGTAGATGCCTACCAGTGCCATATTGCTTTTAGGAATCTGCGGTTTTTCCACTACCCTTTCAATAAACCCTTCCTCGTCAATTTCAGCCACTCCAAAATTTCTTGGGTCATCCACCCGCTTTACGCCAAGGGCAGAGTAAGGTGAGTCTACGAGGTCCTTCACATTATACTCGCAGATCGTATCGCCCAGGACCACAAATACCTCGTCGTCCTTTACAATCTCCTTAGTCAACAGTATGGCATGCCCGATTCCCTGCCGTTCGTTCTGCTGCACAAAATGGGCCGTGAGGTCGGGATACTTCTCCTTTACGAAATCCTGGATCTTATTGCCAAGGTAACCGACGATGAAGATAAATTCATTAATTCCCGCGTCTCTGAGCTGCTCCACAATAATGCTCAGGATCGTTTTACCAGCCAGAGGGATAAGAGCTTTGGGTTGAGTATAAGTATGGGGCCGTAGTTTGGTGCCGGCACCAGCCACGGGAATGATTGCTTTCATTGAAAATGATTTGTCACTATTAACCGATCACATCCGATTTGAAAATGTTCATTTGCTCATTTAGCTCATTGCGTCATCATTTTCAAATTTTCTCCGAAGAAGCCCCTGGACTGATTTTCGTCAAAGGACTGCCTTGGACAAACTTTCAAATTGAAAAAAGGCGTGTGAAAATAGTGAAATTCTTTTTATCCGAACCGCAATCAAAAAGTTTTGTTTCAGGAGCCAGTGTTTACTTTTGCCGGAGTTTAAGTGTTTTTACATCACCTATTTTATAAATCGATATGCAAAGAGACACCCTGGTTTTTGATCTCATTCAAAAAGAACTGGAACGCCAGCGTAACGGAATTGAGCTGATTGCTTCGGAAAATTTTACCAGCCTCCAGGTAATGCAGGCGATGGGCAATGTGATGACCAATAAATACGCCGAAGGCTACCCGGGCCGCCGGTATTACGGAGGTTGTGAGATCGTGGACCAGACCGAGCAATTGGCTATTGACAGGATCAAACAGGTGTTCAATTGTGAATATGCGAACGTACAGCCACATAGCGGCGCACAGGCCAATGCCGCGCTGATGCTGGCGATACTGCAACCAGGTGATGCGATCCTGGGACTTGACCTCAGCATGGGTGGTCACCTTACACATGGATCACCCGTTAATTTCAGCGGAAAATTATACAAAGCCCATTTTTATGGTGTGCAGCGTGAAAGCGGTTTGCTGGATTATGAAATGATGGAGCAAAAAGCCAGGGAAGTGAAACCGAAACTTATCATCTGCGGCGCCTCGGCATACAGCCGTGACTACGATTATGAGCGCATCCGCAAGCTGGCAGACGAAGTAGGCGCATTTGTTATGGCCGACATCGCTCACCCCGCGGGCCTCATCGCGAAAGGATTGCTCAAAGATCCATTTACCCACTGCCATTTTGTGACTTCTACTACTCATAAAACCCTGCGTGGTCCGCGTGGTGGCATCATATTGATGGGAAAAGATTTTGAAAACCCCTTCGGATCAAAAGACCCGAAAGGAAATCTGAGGATGATGAGCCACCTCATTGACATGGCGGTGTTTCCCGGAACCCAGGGCGGACCGCTGGAGCACGTGATCGCTGCGAAGGCAATCGCCTTTGGCGAACTGCTAACCGATGAATTCAGCGCATACGCGAAGCAGGTACAGCTCAATGCACAAGCCATGGCAAAATCGCTTGTAAGCAGGGCATATCATATTATCAGCGGGGGTACCGACAACCATCTGATGCTGATTGACCTCCGCAATAAAAACATCACGGGAAAAAAAGCCCAGGAAACACTCGACAGCGCACATATTACGCTCAACAAGAACTCGGTGCCGTTCGATGATAAGAGCCCCTTCGTTACTTCAGGCATAAGAATTGGAGTTCCAGCTATTACCACCCGCGGCATGAAGGAAGCGCATATGGAAACAGTGGTTGAGCTTATTGACCGCGTTCTCATGAATCCTGATGACGCGAACACCATTGCCGATGTCCGGAAATCCGTAAAAGATTTTATGCAACAGTTTCCACTTTATCCTGAATTAGGTTAAAACATACAATATGATCCAACGTATACAATCCATCTGGCTTTTACTGGCAGCCATCTGCGCTTTCGTTACTTACCTGCTGGTTTTATACATCGGAAAGGTAACAGACGGAACCGAACACCAGTTTGTTCTGGGCGACCACTTTATACTGGTGGCTTTCATTATCGGACTGGGTGTTTTGTCACTCATCTGCATCTCTTTATTTAAGAACCGGAAGCTGCAGTTCCGTCTCACCATCTTTGCCATAATACTTACAATTGGATACCTGTTCGTACAATATTTAATGATTGAACGATTCAAAACAGATAACGCGATCGTAACAGGATCGTACCAGGTCGCCGCCCTATTGCCAATTCTGATGGTCATATTTTTAATTATGGCGGCAAGAGGCATCTGGCGCGATGAAAAGTTAGTGAAGAGTTTGAACAGATTGAGATAGGCGCTAATGTCGCTTGACGATCTTTAACGTCTCCCGAATCGTTTTTCCCGTGATCGTTACAACGTATACCCCCGCCGGTATGGTTGATACATCCAGTGTAGTTAATGTAGTTAATTCCGGAATGTTGTGTTGCCGGACCAGGCTGCCTGTTATATCATAGAAATGAAGCCGGGTCCCGGCCAGCGAAGGCGGATGTTCCAGAAAAATAAGATCGCGTACAGGATTGGTCCTTAACCTCACTGTCGTTACCGGCTTCGCATTTATGCTTACAATATTGCTGAATGTAACACTGCCGTCATGATCAAGTATCCGAAGCCGGTAGAATGTTGTATGTACGGGAATATGATCATCATTATGAAAATATGTTCCCGCATTCATGGCATCTATTGATGCAATGTTCTCAAACCGGCTGCCGTCGTTGCTTCGTTCAATTTCAAAAACATTCACACCGATCTCCTCTTCAACTTTCCATACCAACCGGGTAA